>JAODNO010000515.1 GCA_025465235.1 Pseudonocardia sp. | reverse complement strand
GACGGTACGCACCGGGTACGGAGCCCGGCCACGAACGACGACGATGGCACGCAGCATGCGGCGCAGCTCGACGTCCAGGACGTCGGCATGGGCCGTCGGGCCGGTGGCCACGCCGTAGAGCATCCAGCGCGGCCCGTCCACTCCGACGAAGAGCGAGGTCGCCCCGCCGGAGGTGGCGTGCAGCTCACGACCCCACGGACCGGGGAACGACCGGACCGTGGCGCCTCCCTCACGCAGCGACGCGTCGATCTCACGCGCAAGTTCCGGCCACAGCTTCGACGACTTGGGCGCCGCCAGCGCACTGACCGACAGCCGTCCCTCGGGGAGCGCGACGTGCACGGCCTGCATTCGCCCGTTGGCCGTGGGTTCGACGGCCACGGTGCCCCGGGGCGGGACCGGCACGCGGACGGCACCGAAGTCGACGACGCCCGCGGCGTCGGTGATCTCCGGATCCATGTCGTCGCCGTCGTACGGGCCGCCGAGCGGCACGTCGTCGACCCGCGGCTCGAGTGCGAGCGCGCCACCGATGCGCGAGTCTTCGGCGGCCGCCCCGTTGTCGACGGCCGCGCGGGTTCGCCTGGCCACTAGGGTGCCTCTCCCGCGCCCAGCCGGTCGTGTCCCCCGGTGGAGCCGTGCCCGCCCGCTCCGCGCTCGGACCCGGGCAGGTCCGCCACCTCGACGAACCGCACCTGCTCGACCTTCTGCACGACCAGCTGCGCGATCCGGTCGCCGCGGCGCAGGTGCACTTCCTCGCGCGGATCGTGGTTGATCACGCAGACCAGGATCTCGCCCCGGTAGCCCGAGTCGACAGTGCCCGGCGCATTCACGATGGACAGCCCGGCTCGGGCGGCGAGGCCGGAACGGGGGTGTACGAACCCGGCGTAGCCCGCAGGCAGCGCGATCGCGACGCCCGTGCCGACCATGGCGCGCTCACCGGGCGGGAGGACGATGTCGGTGGTGCAGCACAGGTCGACACCTGCGTCGCCCGCCCTTGCGTACGAAGGGATCGGCAGTCCCGGATCGAGCCGGGTGAGGAGCACCTCGACCGACCACCCGGGCGGCGATGCGGTGAGCGGCTCATGATGAGGAGCGTCGACGGGGCCGGGCACGACGGTCGAGGCTACCCTCGGGTCCCGTGAGCGAGCATCCGTCGGCGGGGGCGCCTGCGACGTCCGGCCGTCCCCGGTTCGACGAGCGGTTGTCGGTGCCGGTGTGGTGGTACCTCCCGGCCGTCGGGGTGGCGGTGCTGCTGGGTGCCGAGGTGCACATGGGCTACCCGGGCATCCGGTCGTGGATCGGCTACGCGATCACCGTGCCGCTGTTCATGATCGCCCTGTTCTGGCTCGGGCGCATGCGCGTTCGGGTGGCGGCCGGCGAGCTCCACGTCGGGGCGGCCCGGCTTCCGCTCCGCTACATCGGCCGGGTGGAGATCGTCCCGAGAGAGGGCAAGCAGGTGGCGCTTGGCCCGGAGCTGGATCCGGGCGCGTTCCTGATGCTCCGCGCATGGGTCGGCCCCGTCGTGCGCCTCGAGGTCACCGACCCGGACGACCCGACGCCCTACTGGATCTTCAGTGTCCGCGATGCGGAAGCGCTGGTGGCCGCACTCGAGCGGTGACCGGCACGGCGCAGTCCCGACCCTGCCGGACGGCTCGTGAACCGCGCCGGATGCGATTCGACCCCGGACCGGAGGACCGGTTCGGGGCGATGTCGGTTCTGGCTACGCCCTCGAGCGCCGGCCGGTCGGCCGGCGCTCCGGACGTCAGGCTGCTGACGTCACAGCTGTGACGTCAGCGGCGCCCGTCACGCAGCACAGTCGCGGCAGATGTACTGCGAGCCATTGGTCTCGGCCAGCCGGCTGCGGTGGTGCACCAGAAAACAGCTGGCACACGTGAACTCATCGGCCTGCTTCGGCAGCACCTTGACCGTGAGCTCCTCGCCGGACAGGTCAGCACCAGGCAGCTCGAAGCTTTCCGCCGTGTCCGACTCGTCCACATCGACGACGGACGACTGCGCCTCGTTCCGCCTGGCCTTCAACTCGTCGAGCGAGTCCTCAGCCAGGTCGTCTGTCTCGTTGCGCCGGGGCGCGTCGTAGTCGGTCGCCATCGTTCCCACCCTCTTAACACACCTGTCGTCATCGTGCGGCTGGACAACGCGGCAGCACCGGGGTTTGTGCCCAGCATCCGAGTGACACGCGTCTCAGCCATACCCCGGTTGCGGCTCGATCGGATATACGCCGCAACTGCTCGGACTGCCCCCGGGGCGCAGAGGGTAGCTCAGGCTCTCGACACGCGCCCGGCGCCCCGCCGTCCTTGTGCGCGGCCGTTAGGGTGCCCGACGTGGCTCTCTCCTCCGACCGCGACGTCGCCGACGATTCGCGGGGCGTTCCCGACACGCACCCGGGCGCCGATGCGACCGCCGTCGGTGCCTGGTTGGCGGAGCGTCTCGACGACCCGGCGTGGCGGCACAGCACGCTGCGACCGATCGGCGCTGGCCGATCGAACCTCACCTACCGCGTCGACAGCCCCGCAGGGGCCGTCGTGCTGCGCAGACCGCCGGTCGGCGACGTCGCGGCCACCGCGCACGACATGGGCCGGGAACAACGGGTGATCTCCGCGCTGGCGGAAACGACCGTGCCCGTTCCCCGGGTGCTGGCGACGTCGGCGGGCGGGCCGCCGGTGGACGCGCCATGCTTCGTGATGGAGCTCGTGGACGGGGTCGTCCCGCTCGGCGAGCTCCCGCACGGCTGGGCCACCACCGAGGACGACCGCAGGCGCGTGAGCCACGCCCTGGTCGACGTGCTGGTCGCGCTCCACGGCATCGACCCCGACGCGGTGGGGCTCAGCGACTTCGGCAGGCCGGAGGGTTTCCTGGCGCGTCAGGTGCGGCGCTGGGTCACACAGTGGGAGAAGGCTCGCGAGACCGGGATCCCGGTGAGCGAGGAGACGCTCACCGAGCTCACCCGGCTCGCCGACGCACTGGGTGCCGCGGTGCCCACCACGCAACGCCACACGATCGTGCACGGCGACTACCGCATCGACAACTGCCTCTTCGATGCCGACGACCCCGGAGTCATCCGGGCCGTCCTGGACTGGGAACTGTCGACACTGGGCGACCCGCTCGCCGACCTCGGACTGCTTCTCGTCTACTGGCGAGACGCGGACGAGCACCCGGCCTGGCGCGCCGCCCACTACATCCCGAGCCCCACGCAGCTCCCCGGGTTCCTCGGGCGCACGGAGCTCGTGAAGGCCTACGCCGCCGGGTCGGGCCTGGATCTGGCGCCCCTGCCGTGGTACGTCGCGTTCGGGGCGTTCAAACTGGCGGTGGTGCTGGCCGGCATCCTCGCGCGGGTCCGCGCGGGGATGGTGCCGGAGTCGATGGCGGCGGGGCTCGAGGGAAGCGTCGACCCGTTGGTGGCGCTGGGGCACCACGTGCTGGCCGAGGGCCTCGCGTGATGGCGGGCGAGACGATCCGGCGCACCCGGCCCTATGAACGACGCAGGCGCGGCCCCATGCTGATCGTGGTGTCGGTGCTGGCGGTGCTGGCGGTCGTCACCTGGACGACGGTGCTGGTCAACGCCGCCGGTCCGGCGGGGGCCGCGCTGTGTCCCCCGCCGGTCGCCGGGCCCCCGCCCGGTGAGGCACTGCCGTCCGATGCGCTCAAGGCGGTGACTCCCGTGCCACCGGCCTCCGTCCAGGTGCGGGTGCTGAACGCGGGCGGGCAGCGCGGACAGGCGAACCTCGTGGCCGCTCAGCTGGGTGACCTCGGCTTCCGCGAGGCGGCACCACCGGACAACGACCCCTTCTATCCGAACGCGAACCTGGAGTGCATCGGCCAGGTGCGCTTCGGGCCGGGAGGTGAGGCCGCGGCGAGCACGGTCGCAATGGTCCTGCCGTGCGCCGAGCTGGTGCGCGACGGGCGTGCCGAAGCGACCGTCGACGTGGCCGTCGGCACCGCGTTCGGCGACCTCAACCCGTCCCGGGCCGCCCAGGCCGTGCTCGACCAGCTGTCGGCTGGTCCCAGCGGGGGCACGGACGGCTCCGCGAACGCCGACCCGAATGCGCCCGAGGTCGGCCCGGCGCCGCCGACGATCGACCCCTCGGTGCTCCAAGAGGCCCGCGCCGGCTGTTGACCGCCGCGCGCCGGTCTACACCGACGCCGCGCCGTGCTCCCGCGCCAGCGCGGACAGCTCGTCGGCGATGCCGGGCGTCGCGGCGAAGAGGGCGTCCGCGCCGAGACCGTCATCAGGCGGGACGCTGCCGGTGGGGCCCGGCGTGCGCACCACGGCACCGGCCTCGGCGGCGATGAGTGCGCCTGCCGCCCAGTCCCACCAGTTGCACCCGTGCTCCAGGTAGGCATCGACCCAACCCGCCGCCACCGCGCAGAGGTCGAGCGCTGCAGAGCCCGCGCGCCGCACGTCGCGCACGCGTGGCAGCAGGCCGCTGACCATCCGCACCTGCCGCACCCTCCGCTCCGCGCTGTAGGAGAACCCGGTGCCGAGCAGGGACAGCGACACGTCGGACGCGCCGGACACACGCAGCCGCCTGCCGTCGCAGGTGGCCCCTCCGCCGACAGCGGCACTCCACAGCCGCCCCGACGCCGGCTCGATCACGGCCCCGGCGACCGATGCCCCGTCACGTACGGCCGCCACCGACACCGCGTACCAGGGCATGCCGTAGAGGAAGTTGACGGTTCCGTCGATCGGGTCGACGACCCACAGCGTCCGGGCGTCCCCTGCGGTTCCCCCGTGCTCCTCCCCCACCACGGCGTCGCCCGGCCGCAGCTCGGCGACCCGCTGCCGGATCAGGGTCTCCACGGCGTGGTCGGACGCCGTCACGACATCGGTGGGACTGCTCTTCGTCGACACGCTCTGCGCCGAGTCGGCTGCCAGGTCGTCCTCCCATGGTCGGGGCAGCCTGTTCAGGTACTCGGCGGCCTCTGTGACCAGGCGCTCGGCGATCCGGCGCAGGGCTTCCGGGTCGTCAACGGACGATGGGCCGCGGTCGGTCGGGACGTTCGGACGGGCCTCGTTCACGGACATCATCCGACCACACGACACCCGTCGGATGACGCTCCTGTACCTGCTCCGCCACGCACCGTCGACTCTTCCCGTGGCGAGGCGCGGACGTCTGGAGCACACGCAGTTACAATGGCGCGGTACCCCGATGCGGGATGGCCTCCAGAGAACACCAGGACGGCGATCCAGCGCGGTATCCGACAACATCTCGACCTGCAGCCGGATCTCATACGCGTCCCGGCGCACCGCAGAGCGCACCGTAGCGAGAGGGCCCAGTGGCAGCCGCAGACTCCGCAACCCGCATCGACTCGTCCGTCGACACGACAACGAGTCCCGCACCCGCACGTGCCCGTTCACGGACGGGCGCGTCCGCCAAGACCGCGACCAAGTCGCCGCGGTCGCGCACGGCCACCCCGACGAAGAAGAACGGGGCGCCGGCGAAGAAGGCGGCCGGCGACCCCGCGGTCGACGGCGAGCCCACCGAGCTCGACGGCACCGACGTCGAGCTCGACGGCGAGCCGACCGACCTCGAGGAGGTCGACGTCGAGCTCGACGCCGAACTCACCGCCGACGTGCCCGAGGGCGCCGAGGTGGTGGTGGACGACGACGATGACGAAGACGACGACGAAGAGGTCGCCAACACCGGCGCCAACCGGCGCAGCCCGGCCCAGCGCGAGCGTTCCTCCACCCCGCAGAAGTCCGGCGACTTCGTGTGGGACGAGGAGGAGTCCGAGGCCCTCCGGCAGGCCCGCAAGGACGCCGAGCTCACCGCCTCAGCCGACTCGGTCCGCGCCTACCTGAAGCAGATCGGCAAGGTCGCGCTGCTCAACGCGGAGGAGGAGGTCGAGCTCGCGAAGCGCATCGAGGCCGGCCTCTACGCCGCCGAGCGGATGCGCCGCTCGATCGACGCGGGTGAGAAGGTTTCCCCGCAGCTCCGCCGTGACCTGCGCTGGATCGTCCGGGACGGCGAGCGCGCCAAGAACCACCTGTTGGAGGCCAACCTCCGCCTCGTGGTCTCGCTGGCCAAGCGCTACACCGGCCGCGGCATGGCGTTCCTGGACCTCATCCAGGAGGGCAACCTCGGCCTGATCCGCGCGGTGGAGAAGTTCGACTACACCAAGGGCTACAAGTTCTCGACCTACGCCACGTGGTGGATCCGCCAGGCCATCACCCGCGCGATGGCCGACCAGGCCCGCACCATCCGTATCCCGGTGCACATGGTCGAGGTCATCAACAAGCTCGGCCGCATCCAGCGCGAGCTGCTCCAGGACCTGGGCCGTGAGCCCACGCCGGAGGAGCTGGCCAAGGAGATGGACATCACCCCGGAGAAGGTGCTGGAGATCCAGCAGTACGCCCGGGAGCCCATCTCGCTCGACCAGACCATCGGCGACGAGGGCGACAGCCAGCTCGGCGACTTCATCGAGGACTCCGAGGCGGTCGTCGCGGTCGACGCGGTGAGCTTCACGCTGCTGCAGGACCAGCTCCAGTCGGTTCTCGCCACGCTGTCCGAGCGCGAGGCCGGCGTCGTCCGGCTGCGGTTCGGCCTCACCGACGGCCAGCCGCGCACGCTCGACGAGATCGGTCAGGTCTACGGGGTCACCCGGGAGCGGATCCGGCAGATCGAGTCGAAGACGATGTCGAAGCTGCGCCACCCGTCGCGGTCGCAGGTGCTGCGCGACTACCTGGACTGACAACGATCCCAAGAAGGCCCTCTGAGCTGCGAGAACGTGGCTCGGAGGGCCTTTTCTCGTGTCGCACGGCGCTCTCGGTCAAGAACCCGATCTGCGGGACCGTCGCGACGAGGCGATCGTGCGCCTGCTGACCGAGGCCGGTATGCCGCCTGATGAGGTCATCGGCCGTGGACTCGCCGACTTCGATCTCGAGGCAGGGGCGGCAATCGTCCGACGCGGGATGCGCGGACGGGTTGCCGCAGATGGCCCGCATCCGGCGGGGAGCCCGGACCCAGTGCCGTCCGGCCGTCGGCACCGCGCGACCGCGGAGGCCATTCTTCTGGCGCTGCGCTGCGCCAGCCTGTCACGCTCAGGGCAGCGCCAAGGGTACGTCGGGTGCCGCGGCGCGGTGCAGGCCGAGCGAGGCCCCCTCGGCTTCGCCTTCGCGGCCAGACCCCCTACATCCGGCTGATCTTGAGGTAGCGCTCGATATCTTGCCTGGACTCCCAGGCCAGCGCGACGGCGCCGGCCAGGACGGCGAACGCCAGGAGAGCCAACGCTTTGCGGATCATGACCGATCCCTTCCGAGGGCTTTCAGAGCAGTGGGTGTGGAGCAGCAGTTCGACGGGCTCATGGCCGCGTGGAGCGTGGGCTCGACGGGTGCGGCGGCCCGCTCGCCCGCTTGACAGGCCGCCAACCTGGATCGTGTACGTCCGGGCCCACCGTGATTCTTCGGCATGCCACCGCCGTCGGCCTCGGCCCACGAGCGTGACGTCCGACCGTGCAAGCCGCTCCGTCAGGACCACCAACCGCCGTGGGGCGCCAGAAATGCTCGGTGTCGGCGCGGTCGCCCCGCACGAGTCGTCCAACCGCCGGGTCCTGCAGTCGATCGACCTGCCCGCGTTGGAGGCGGCGGTGCCCCTGCATGGGCCGCAACGCCCGTGTAAGCGCACGGCCGCCGCCGCGCTCGGAATCTACATCGGACAGCGGCGCTGCAGCGCTATCTGTACAACCCCCATGATCACGTCCCTGCGCTGAGTGACGCCGACCGGCTTCCGCGAGGTGCAATGTCGGTGTGATCCGTGCATCGAGAAGAGGCTCACTCACAGATGATCTTGCCGAGCGCTTGCCTCCACGTGCAGGACCGCTTACGTCTTGTTGCGTAGTTTGGGCTCATGCTGATCAAAGAGTCCGAACAGCTACTGCACGACACCCCTGATTCTTCAGCAGGCCGCTGGACACCTCCGCGGGTCGCGCTGATGGCCCTCGGCGCACTAATGGTCATACTGCCGGTCTCCTATGCAGTTTCCGACGGCCCGACACCTGCAGGGGCAGCACAACCAACATCGCGGACAGCGAACTGTACTGACGTCTCCCCAGGAGCGGTGAACCTCTTGGGCGCTCTGGAGGGGCAGCCGCCGATTCCAGGCCACGGTGTCTTGGCCTGCAAGTGACATGGTCGCCGGCTCCCAGAACGAGTAGTCCGCTCCGGATCAGCGATCCGGCATTGCCACCATCGGGTCCGAGACCCCTGGTGATGATGCTCTCCGTTACCAAGCCGTAACACGATAGGGGCGACGTGGGCTTGGCTGCGGACCCGCCGCACCGCGGCTCGTTGGCTCATCAGACGAGGACCGGACGACGGCGGGAGCTGGAGATGCGGAGACGTATGTGGGCCGTGGTGGCGCCATGGCTGGTCTGGCGCTGGTTGTGGTGACGACGTTGCCGGGGACTGCGGCGGCGGACGCTTCGACCAGCGGATGTAGCGCCCAGGAGCTGCTGAAAGGCCGTCCGTTCCCACCGACCGATCTCAGTCTGCTCAGCACCCAGTCCCAACCCGGCGGGACGGGCGAAGCCGGTGGCTTGGTCGGCGAAACATCTGTGGATCTTCGAATCGTTCTTGCAAAACGGAGCTCCGCCGGAAAAGCGCCGACTCGGACGTACGGTCCTCTCCAACTAGTATGTCCGCTGATCGGTGAGCACCCCGATGACGTTGTCAATGTCGCGATGGACGGCAGGCCGGCGAATGAGCGCACCGAGGAGACTTCATGATCCCGACCTGGCTGCACGGTCTGGTGCGGCGCCGGGCTCACCGGCTGGGTGCGGCGGCAGTCGCGGTGGCGCTGCTGGCGCCGATGGCCGCGCGGCCGGTCGGCGTCCTGGGGGAGCTGTGAGCGTGCACTCGATCCAACCCGACACACGGCCGCAGGCCCGGGGCGAAGACCGTGCTGGGGGTGCCGTCCCCGCTGGCGGGGTCAGCGCCATCGGCGGACCTCCAGCGGTGGCCCCGTGGCCCGGGCGCCGACAAGGATGGTGGACGCGGGCGGCGGTGCGTGCGGGGCTTGCTGCCGGCCGGATCTCCCGGCGGTGGGGGCTCGGCGCCGGGGGCATTATCGGCGGCCGTGTGACCCTGGTCCTGGCCCCGTCCGCGCTGTCGCGGCTCGCGCGAGGGCGCCGCGTCGTGCTGGTGTCGGGCACCAACGGCAAGACCACCACCAGTCACATGCTCGCCGCAGCGATGCGAACCGCGGGACCGGTGGCGCACAACGCGTCCGGCGCGAACATGTCCGACGGCGCGGTCGGGGCGCTCGCCGCCGATCCGGACGCACCGGTGGCTGTGCTCGAGGTCGACGAGCTCCACCTGGCCGCGGTCGCCGCCGCCGTGGATCCGGCGGTGGTGGTGCTTCTCAACCTGTCGCGTGACCAGCTCGATCGCGGCAGCGAGGTCCGCGCCGTCGCCGCTGCGCTCGCCGCTGCGCTCGCCGCTCACCCGGATGCGGTTGTGGTGGCCAACGCCGATGATCCGATGGTGGTCTGGGCGGCCGCCCGGTCGGCGCGCACGGTGTGGGTGTCGACCGGGCATCGCTGGAGCGGGGACGCGACCAGCTGCCCGCGCTGCGGGCAAATCCTGCAGCGTCACACCGACCCCGACGGGGAGCAGTGGACGTGCCGCTGCGGGTTGGCCCGACCCGTTCCGCGCTGGGTGGCCACCGACACTGCGGCTGTCACCGGCGACGGGGTGGTCCCGGTGAGACTGCGGTTGCCCGGGCGGTTCAATCTGGGCAACGCAGTCACCGCGATGGCAGCCGCGTCGGTGCTTGGTATCGACCCGCAGCGGGCTGCCGCCGCGATGTCCGCGCTGCCGGATGTGGCCGGACGCTACGCCCTGGTGGTGCACGGGGACCACGAGCTTCGACTGCTGCTCGCGAAGAACCCCGCCGGCTGGGCCGAGACCCTCGGGTTGCTCGACGACGATCGGCCGTTGCTGGTGGTCGTCAACGCCCGCGAGGCCGACGGCCGCGACACCTCCTGGCTGTGGGACGTGCCCTTTGAGGACCTCGCCCATCGCTCCGTGGTGGCCGCCGGGGAACGCGCCGCCGACCTGGGGGTGCGTCTGACCTACGCCGGCGTCGAGCACGCCACCGTGGCCGATCCGCTCGCCGGGCTCGCTCTACTACCGCCGGGGCCCGTCGACGTCGTGACGAACTACACCGCGTTCCATCAGCTGCGCCGGCGCCTCACCGCAACCGCGAGCCCCCGGAAGTCGGCGCAGTGAGCGCCGCGCCGGACCTGGTGATCGGGGTGCTCCTGCCCGACGTGCTGGGCACGTACTCCGACGCCGGCAACGCCGTCGTGCTCGCCCAGCGCGCCCGCTGGCGCGGCATCGAGGCCAACGTCCTGCACCTCAGCGCGGACACCACGCCACCCGCCGGCTGTGACATATACCTGCTCGGGGGCGGTGAGGACGCCGCGCAGTTGTTCGCCATCGAGTGGCTGGCCGGCCACAAAGCACTGCTACGCAGCTTGTCGGACACCGCGACCACGTTCGCCGTGTGCGCCGGGCTGCAGATCCTCGGCCATACCCTCACCGACGAGCAGGGGCGCAATCACGACGGGCTGGGTCTGCTCGACCTGACCACGGCGCCACGGCGTCGCCGCGCGGTCGGGGAGGTGATCACCCGTTGCGAGCTTCCCGGCGTGGGGCTGCTCACCGGATTCGAGAACCACCGCGGCGCCACCACCCTGGGCGCCGGGGTGCGCCCGTTGGGCCAGGTCCTGTCCGGCGTGGGCAACGGCGCCACGTCCTCGGGTGGCAGGGGCGAGGGGGCGGTCACTGATCGCGTGGTGGCCACCTATCTGCACGGCCCGGTGCTGGCCCGCAACCCTGCGCTGGCCGACCACCTCCTGTGCCGGGTCACCGGCCACCGGTTCCCCGACGCCGACCTGCCCGACCTGCCCGACCTGCCCGACCTGCCCGACCTGCGCCGGGCCTATCTCTCGAAGACGCCTCGCCGACACGCCCGGTTCCTCGCCCACCGGACCCCACGCTCGTGACACGCCGCGAGCCACGTCGCTTGCTCATCAACCCTCGGCGGGGCGCGGGTGGCGTGGCAGACACCGGACTGCTCGAGGGGTCACGGGTGCTGGGCCCGGTGACGTAGGCGCACCAGCACATACCCGATGACCAGCAGCGCGATGAGCAGCAGCGGTCCCCAGGTCAGGTAGCGCCCGATGGTGGCCAGGGAGCTGGAGAAGGCGTAGCCCAGCAGCACGCAGCCCCCGCCCCACACCCCGGCGCCGGCGAGGTTCCAGGGCAGGAACGTGCGCAGATAGGGCATGCGCGTCATGCCGGCGACCCCGGGAGTCAGCGCACGCAGCACCGCGGTGAACCGCCCGAGCAGAACCGCTTTGCCGCCGTGGCGGCCCAGGAACGCCTCGGCGCTCTCCCATCGGGCCGGTCCGATACGACGACCCAGCCCGGATCCGCGCAACCGTGGGCCCAGGGTGCGGCCGAACTCGTAGCCGACGCTGTCACCGAGCACCGCCGCGCCGAACGCGACGGCGATCATCGGCCACAGCCCGATGTAGCCCTGATGGGCGGCCAACCCCGCCACGAGCAACGCGGTCTCCCCCGGGAACACCACCCCGATCATGAGCGCCGCCTCGCCGAAGACGAGGAACCCGGCGATCAGATACAGCCAGCCGCCTACCTGTTCACCGACCTGCTGCAGAAACTGAAGCACGATCCGGGCCCCCCTTCACTGTCGCACCCGGATCCACAGTGGCCGCCGATTTCGCGGACGATGCTGCCGTTGATCTTGATGCCCGAACCGCCGGATGGAATGGACCAGGCCGTCCGCTGACCGATATCAGCGACCCACACCTGTGCTGTTCCCTTCCTCGTCGGTGATCCGCAACCGGCACTCATCCTGCCCTGCCCCCGTACCGGATGATCCAGTTGTGGCGGCGAGTGGCGATGGGGAGTGCGGCGGGCGGGTGAGCGCCCAGATACCGGTGATCGTGGCGACCAACCCGATAGCCGCGGTCGCGACCCGGGTCGGGGTGAGCTGAAGCGGTTCACCCAGCAGGGTCACGCCGATGATCACGGCGACCAGGGGGTCGACCAGGTTCTGGGTGGCCAGGGGCGCCCCCAAACCACCGTTACGGTAGGCGAGTTGCGCCAACCCCAGCCCCGAAACGGCGCCCAGCACCGCCAGCGCCGCGGCAAGCAAGAACGGGGCGGCGCCGGTCACCGCGATTCGCGCCATCCCCGAGGCGAACCCGAAACACGTCGCCGCCGCGGCCGCACGCACCACCGGCGCGGCCCGCCCCGCAAGGTGCGCGGCCAGGCCCACCAGGCCCAGCGCAGTGCCGGCGACGGCGACCGAGGCGAACAGGATCACCGAAGGCGCCAGATGCGATGGCGGGACCCGATGCGGCGCCAGCGTCAACACCGCGGTCAGCCCCAGGACCACCGCCGCGGCCGCCCGCCACTGCCCGCGGGTCACCACCCGCCCGCCCAGGCGCGCGCCCAGCGGGAGTGCCAGGACCAGGACCAGGACGCCTAGTGGCTGCACCAGACTCAGGGGTCCCAGCGCGAGAGCGGCGATGTGCAGCGCCGCGCCCGTCACCGTTGCGGCGACAGCGAGCCACCACCACGGCCGGTGAGCCAACCGCCACACCAACGCGGCGCCGCGGGCGTCCTGGCGGGCGGCCTCACGCTCCTGCAGCACAGCGGATGTTGCGTAGCAGCCGGTGGAGAGCAGCGCCAACACCACGGCAGCGCCGATGTTGCCAGCGCCGGGTAGGGGCCCGACCGCAAGGGTCGGCGATGTCATGGACGACACATGATCGGGGAAGGGCACACATTTCCTCTCGAGGCAGCGCCGGGTCGGCACCGGCCCCGGACGGCCGACAAACCACGGGCCGCGTCGGCGACGACAACGGCTCCGCACAACACGTCCAGCATGCGCCTTCGGATATGAGAGTTCGATGAGTACCCGAGGGGGCCGGCGCCGGTTTCAGCGGGGCCACATCACCACGGCTTCAGGTGGCTCCGGAACCGGGCGCGCCGTGGGGGCGTCGGCGAGAGATAGCCACGGCGCAGACCGGGCAGGTCGGGCACCTCGGGCGGGTCAGGGTCGGGGAACCCCTGACCGGTGACGCGGGACAGGAGGTAATCGGCCAGCGCCGGGTTGCGGGCCAGCACCGGGCCGTGCAGGTAGGTGGCCACCACGCGATCGGTGACCGCCCCCTCGATCCCACCACCCGACGACGGTCCGACCGGCCACGTTCTCCCTGCCGGCCTCCTGCTTGCCGGCGGGACACCGTTGCCCACGCCCGAGAGCACCTGACCCAGGGGGCGCACTCCGATGCCCAGGGTGGTGGCGCCGCGGTGGTTCTCGAACCCGGTCAGCAGCCCCACGCCGGGAAGCACGCAGCGGGTGATCACCTCCCCGACGGCGCGGCGCCTGCGTGGCGCGGTGGTCAGGTCGAGCAGGCCGAGTCCGCCGTGGCAGCGGCCCTGCACGTCGGTGAGGGTTGTGCCGAGGATCTGCAGTCCGGCGCACACCGCGAACGTGCTCGCACGTTCCGACAGGGCGCGGCGCAGTGTGCGGTGGCGGGCCAGCCACTCGATCGCGAACAGCTGCGCGGCGTCCTCACCGCCTCCCAGGAGGTAGAGGTCGCATCCCGCGGGCGGTGAGGTATCGGCGGTGACACACAGGATGCCGGCGTCGATGCCGCGCCAGCGGGCACGCTGGGCGAGCACCACAGCGTTGCCGGCATCGGAATAAGTGCCCAGCAGGTCGGGCAGCAGCACCCCGATCACCAGCTCCGGGGCGGCGCTCACCTCGTCGACTCCCCGCCGGCAGCGGTCAGCCTGCGGCGCAGCTGGTGGAAGGCGGTGTAGTTCGCCACGACATCGACGACGCCGGTCGGCAGCAACGCAAGCGCGGCAAGCGGGTCGGCCACCGTGGCGTGCTCGACGCCCGCGTAGGTCAACCGCACCCCCACATCCGCGCAGTGTTCCCCGGCGGCCACCACCGGGCGCCCGGCGATCTCCTCGAACGGCACGTCCCACAGCCAGGACGTGTCGCGGCCGTCGGCCTCGCGCGCGTTGACAACCACCAGCAACGGCCGCGCCTCATCGAGTACCCCGAGCATCTCGGCCCATCCGGCGGGATTCTTCGCCAGCAGCAGCCGCAACTCCCGTTCCCGGTAGGTCACGACCGCGTACCGTCCGGCCACATCCGGTAACAGCGACATCGCGGCAGCAGCCCGGCGGGGGTCGACCCCCATCAGCTCCGCGGCGGCCATCGCCGTGACCGCGTTGCCCAGGTTGAACTGCCCGGGCAACCGCAGCCCGACCGGAATCACGTGCCGGTCACGGACCGCCGCCGCCTCGGAGGCGACCCAGTGCGGGGCGGGTCGGGCCAGCCCGCAGCGGCACCTCCACCTGTCGCCGTTGCCGTGCAGTGTCGTACCGCAACGCGGACAGCTGGTGGCGTCCCCGTTCCAACGGCCCCCGGTCGAGACCCACACCGTGGACGCTCGCGGGGACTGTGTCGCCGCCCAGACCACCATCGGATCATCAGCATTGGCCACTGTCACCGTGTCCGGGTGAGCGGAAAGCGCGCCGGCGAGCGCTGCAGCGACGGCGCGGACCTCGCTGCCGCGATCGAGCTGATCCCGCGAGAGGTTGAGCAGCACCACCACGGCCGGGTCCACGGCTGTGGCGACGGCGGCCAGATGGAGCTCGTCGACCTCGAGCACAGCCACCGGCGCATCGGGATCGGCGGCGAGCGCTGCCACCGCTCCATCGCCCATGTTCGCCCCGGTCGCGTTGTGCGCCACCGGGCCCGCGGTCCGCAGGGCCGCGGCCAGCAGATGGCTGGTCGTGGTCTTACCGTTGGTGCCCGACACCAGCACGACCCGCCGCCCGGCCGCGAGTCTCGACAGCGCCGACGGGCACAGCGCCAGCGTGACGCGGCCGCGGATGATGACCCCAGCGCCCAGTCCCAGTCGTCGGGAGAGCCAGCCGGCCGCGAGCCCCGCACGCATCGCCACCCACGTCCACCAACCCCGTCTGAACTGCGGCGACGAGACCAGCCGCGCAGGGCGCATCGGCGGCGGTCGTGCCCAGCCGCGCACGGCGGCCATTACGGGCTCCCCGTGATGCCGCCGAGCATGCAGAGCGACCTGGCCGTAACCATCCGTAACAGCTCCCGTAAGTCGCCGAGCGGTGGACGGGGACGCTACAGGACCGGGCAGCTGCACCGACATCGCTCAGACGGCTCATGGCACGTCGCCACCTGCCGTTGAAGTCGCACAAGCGGTCGAGCGCCGAGCTCGAAGACGTGATCCTGGCTGCGGGATCGGCATCGCAGACCGTGACGCTCCGTGATCACGCGATCGTCTCGGACTGGCGGGCGGCCCGCAGGGTTATGGGACGGCTAAATCTTCCCCCACCTCGGCAAGGCCTGCAACGAACCCATCGGGTCGCCCGTCCCCAGTACGTGACGAAAGCAGACGGGACAGCGACACGATGACGGAACTGACGTGGCTCGAGGCGATCGTCATCGGCGGCATGCAAGGAGTGGCCGAACTCTTCCCCGTATCCAGCCTGGGACACAGCGTGCTGATACCCGCGGTCGTCGGCGGCACGTGGGCCCGCGACCTCGACGTCAGCGCACCCGAATCCCCCTATCTGGCTTTCGTCGTCGGTTTGCACGTGGCGACCGCGGTCGCGCTCCTGATCTACTTCTGGCGCGACTGGGTGCGAATCGTCCGCGGTCTGGCCACCAGCATCGTCCGCCGGGAGGTGACCGATCCCGACCAACGGCTGGCCTGGCTGCTCGTGCTCGCGACCATCCCCGTCGGCGTCGCCGGGCTCCTGCTCGAACACACCTTCCGCACCGTGCTGAGCAAACCGATCCCGACCGCGGTGTTCCTTGTCCTGAACGGGGTGCTCCTGCTCGTCGGAGAGCACCTGCGGCGGCGCTCCACGACGGACAAACCCGCCGAGGTCGCCGCCTCAGACGCCCACCGGTCGGTCGATGTGGTGTCCGATCGCCGGCTGTCAGAGCTCCCGGTGGGCCGCGCGGTCCTCATCGGCGCGGCACAGATCGCAGCGCTCGCGCCCGGGGTGAGCAGGTCCGGCGCCGCGATGGTCACGGGGCTGGTGAAGGGCCTCCCCCACGCCGACGCGGCACGGTTCTCGTTCCTGCTGGCCACCCCGGTGATCCTGGCCGCCGGGGTACTCAAGCTCGGGGACCTCGCCGGCCCGCTCGGCGACGGCATCCGCCCGCAGATCCTCGTGGGGAGCCTGTTGTCGGGAATCGGCGCATACCTGTCCGTGCGCTACCTCACTCGCTACTTCGAGACGCGCTCACTGCGCCCGTTCGGCATCTACTGCATCGTCGCGGGAGCTTTCTGCCTCGTCTGGTTCAGCCTGCGCTGACTGCCGCCACCCCGACCAGCCCGACCCGCCGCTCGACGGCGAACGAGGACCAGGCCCACGGCTGCCAGAACGCCGAGCTCCGCAATGGACCACAGGCGCATGGCCCGACGGCAGCGCAAAACTCTCCCAGCGCAGGATGGGTTGACACAATCGCGCGGGAAGCGGAGGAAACTCGAGGATGAGCGCGACCGCTTCCTCGCCCGTCGATCCCGCCGACGAGCAGCGCTCGAGGGATGGCCGCACCGCGACCGGAATCGTTTCGGCCGCTGCCGCCCGTGTCATCCGCCGCGCCCCTCTCACAGTGACTGTCGTGCTCATCCTGTGGGTCGTCGGGGCGGCCACCGGGAGTCTGATCGACGGGCCGTCGGCATCTCGGTCGGTCGCTGTCGGCACAGGTATCGGGCCGCTGCACAACGGTCATTGGTGGAGCCTGCTCACCTCGGCCCTGTGGTGCTGGGGCCTCCCGAGCTACCTGCTCTGCACCGGCGGCCTCCTCGTGCTGCTGCCGATGGCGGAACGTCGCCTGGGAAGCGTGCGCGCTGGAGTGGCACTGTTGGTGCTGCACGTCATCGGCACCCTCGCCGGTTTCGGTTTGATCATGCTGCTCCGTTCCGAGGGCGGGCGCTGGACCACTCAGTTGGACCAGTCGACGGCGCTCGGGCCGAGCGTGGGGCTGGTCAGCACCGTGCTGGCGGCAAGTGCGGGGTTCACCCCCCTGTGGCGCCGCCGGTTGCGGCTGCTGCTGCTCACGGGGTTGTGCATGATGGCGCTGTACTCGGGGCTGCTCAACGATGTGCTGCGTCTCGGTGGCGGTGTGCTCGGACTGCTGGTCGGCGTGGTCGCGCTCGGGCGCCACCGGCACGATGCCCAGCCGGAGCGTCCGTCGCGCACGGAAACCCGCGTGCTCGTCGCACTGCTCGTCACAGCCTCGGCGCTGGGGCCACTGATCGCAGCTCTTGCACAGACCCGTGTGGGCCCACTGTCGGTGCTGCGATTCGTCTTCGCTTCGCCGGCGCCCGATACGCTCACCGTGCAGCAGATCTGCGCCGATCCCGCGGCGGTACACGAGTGCAGGTCGTTGGTCGCGCGTGTACGACTGACCGGGGTCGCACCCGGCCTGATGTCGATCATGCCAGTCATCCTGCTGCTGATCGCGGCCGAGGGGCTGCGGCGGGGCCGGCAGGTCGCCTGGGTCGCGGCCCTGCTGCTGAACCTTGTGCTGGGCATCCTCGGGCTGGCACTGGCGGCGCGCACCGCGGCCGCGGCGCCGGAGCAGCGGATCCTGCTCGGGTCGGGCATCCACGTGCACGCTTGGCTGATCCTCGCACTCCCGGCGCTGCAGCCCCTCCTGGTCGCCGCGCTGCTGGTCGCCGCCCGCCGCCGGTTCGACCAGCGGGCGCCGGTGGGCACCTACCGCCTGGCCGCGCGCGTCGTGGTGAGCACCTTCGTGGCCGTATCGGTCGTGTACGTCGGCGGGAGCCTGCTCCTGACTGCGGGCTACGACAGGCGCCCGACCCTGCAGGCGGTTCTGGAGGAGTTGCCGTCACGGTTCCTTCCTCCCGGCTACCTCGGTGGGTCCGCCCCTGCGTTCCTTCCCGTGTCGGAGCCGGCCTTCTGGTTGTTCGAGTGGACCGGACTGGTCTTCTGGGCGGTCGTCAGCACGGTTGCACTGTTCAGCTTCACCCGCAGCCGCATCGACACCGAGTGGAAACTGCGGAGGGTGCGTTCCCTGCTGCACCACACGGGTGGCTCCTCCCTGTCACACATGGCGACGTGGCAGGGGCACAGCTATTGGTTCACGCCCGACGGCGCCGCTGCGGTCGCATACCGGGTGATCGGCGGCATCGCGATCACGACGGGGGACCCGATCGGGGATCCCGTGGCCCGTGCCCGCGCTGTCCATGGGTTCGTCGCCCACTGCATCGAGCACGCCTGGACGCCGTGCCTCTACAGCATCGGGGCCGAGGTCCGGTCGATCGCGCACGAGATGGGCTGGAGCAGCGTCCAGGTCGCCGAGGAGATTGTTCTGCCGCTCGCCGACCTGGCTTTCACCGGCAAGAAGTGGCAGGACGTGCGCACATCGCTGAACAAGGCGCAGAAGGCCGGAATCGTCGCTGAATGGACGTCTTTCCCGAGCGCACCGCTGGAGATCACCGACCAGATCCGTGCGATCTCGGCGGAATGGGCCGCCTCCACCGGGCTTCCCGAAATGGGCTTCACCATCGGCGGCCTCGCCGAACTGGACGACCCCGAGGTGCGGCTCCTCATCGCCGTGGATGGCGACCGCACGGTGCACGGCGCGACGAGCTGGCTTCCGGTCCGGCGCAATGGCGAGGTGATCGGCTGGACGCTCGACTTCATGCGACGGCGCGCCGACGGTGGGAACGGGTTGATGGAGTTCCTCATCGCCTCGGCGGCGCTGCTCTGCAAGTCCGAGGGCGCAGAGTTCCTGTCCCTGTCGGGCGCGCCGCTGGCCCGGTTCGACCGCTCGAGGCCCATCGACGGGCTGCAGAGGCTGCTCGACATGGTGGGCCGCCGGCTCGAGCCGGTCTACGGGTTCGCCTCCCTGCTCGCGTTCAAGTCCAAGTTCCAGCCCCAGTACCGGCCGCTGTACATGGCTTATCCCGAACCGGTGATGCTGCCGGGGATCGGCAACGCGATCTACCACGCCTACCTGCCCAATCTCTCCACCCGGCAGATCGCCCAACTCGCCAGGGCGGTGCTGCGGCGCAGACGGTCGTCAGTGCTCGAAAAGCTAGGACAGCGAAGCAACCGGCCCATTGAGGAGCACCCACACGAGGGAACTGAGCGCGAGCCGGGACCGCGCGTGGGAAGGGCGCACGGGGGTGGGGAACAATCCGAGGTGCCGTGACGGTGGATGGTTCGGGCGGGAAGGTCGGCGGGTGCGCAAGTTGTCGATGGGGGTCCTCGGTGTCACCTCGGTGCTCAGCGCCGTTGCCCTGTGGGGCTCCTCCGCATCGCCGGAGGTGACCACATCGCAGGGCCCGGTGCCCGAGGTCGCACCCACCCGGTGGTCCCCGGCCGGCGCGCTGTTCGACGGCAGCCCGGATGCACTGGGACATCACTTCTGCAGTGCCTCCGTCATCAACTCGCCCACCGCCGACGTCGTCCTGACCGCAGCACACTGCGTATCCGACGGGACGGGCACCCCCGTACGTACAGGGATGCTCTTCGTGCCCGGCTACATCGAGGGCGACGCACCGTTCGGGACGTGGACTGTGACCGGTGCCGTGGTCGACCAGCGCTGGGCGGCCGACGGCGATCCGGACCTCGATGTCGCCTTCCTCAAAGTGGAGCGCCAGGACGCGCCGCCGATCGAGGACGTGACCGGCGGCTTCCATCTCGTCGTCGATCCCGGATCGGTCAATGATGTGCAGGCGATCGGATACCCGAGCTTCGCCGATGCACCGCTGATCCGAACCGGCGCGACGGCGCGCAAGTCGGAGCATCAGCTGGAGCTCGACGCCCCCGGCCTCTACGACGGCACCAGCGGCGGCCCGTGGGTGCGCGACGGCAACGAGGTCGTCGGCGTTACCGGTGGCTACGAGCAGGGCGGCACGGTCCCCGACGTGTCCTACGCCAGCTATCTGGATGACACCACATCCAACCTGCTCGCGCAGCTCACCGGACGCTAGGCCGGGGGCGGGTTCAGCGCCGGGTCGAGGAGCCCGGTCCGCGCAGAGATCCACGGCAGTGCCAGGCCGAGCGTCTCGGATGCCGTCGACCAGGAATGCCCTCCAGGCACCTCGTGGAGCGACGCCCCCATCCCGGCGGCCCTCGCTGCCCCGGTCATCTCTTCAGCCTGCGGCCTGAAGTCCGGGTCGTCGCGCCCCACGGCGAACACCCCCGCACTGCGCGGGAACGTGGCTCCGCGCAGCTCGTCGAGCGGGTTGACGCGCCGGAACGCAGCCTCGTCACCACCGAAGGCAGTCTGAACGGTCTGGGCGTGGTCGCCGAGCGTCGGCTCGGCCTGCCCGGAGATGTCGAGGAAGGTCGGGTAGACATCGGGTCTCCGCACGGCGAGCTGGAGCGCGCAGGTGCCCCCGAAGGAGAAGCCTCCGATGGCCCGCCGCTCGGGGTCGACCTGCAGGTTCGCCGCCGCCCACTCCGGCACATCGGTGGCGAGGTACGTCTCGGCCCGACCGAGAGGCGAGTCCAGGCACATCGGGTTCCCGATCGAGGATCCGGTGACATCGGGCACGATGACGACCGGCGCGAGCCCGTCGTGCGCGGCGGCGAACCGGTCGGCGACCTCGGCCAAGCGACCCCCGAGCAGCCAGTCCTCCGGGCCGCCGGGTTGGCCGGGAATGAGCACGAGCACCGGCAGTCTTGGGCGCGACGAGCTCAGGTAGGCCGGCGGCAGGTAGATCCAGGCCGAGCGCGCCGTGAAACCGGACGTCCGGCCGGGGATCTCGGCCTCGGCGATCTTTCCTGTCGCAGGCATGTGAGGTGGCCGGTGCCAGGTCGCGGCCGTCGGCAGTCCCACCGGAGCGACGACGAGCTGTTCCGTGCGAGACAGGCTCCGCAGATCGATCTCGTTGGCCGCGGGCACGCCGAGTGCGGCGGCAAGGGTCGGGCGATAGCCGTAGAACGCGTTGGCCTTCACCCCCGATGTCGCCAGCACGGCGAGAAGTGCCAGCACGGCCAGCACCTGGCGACGGCGGCCGGCCCGCATGTTCGCCCACGCCAGCGAACAACCCGCCGCAGCCACGCCGATCCACAACAGAATCCGTACCGGCAGCGGGTCGGGGAACGGCCGGAAGACTGCGACCACCACTGCGGCGAGCCCGGCAACGGAAACCCCGACGAGCAACCCAATCGGAACGGCACGTGTCCACCACCGCACTCGGCGCCGGGCCAGGAGGTACACCGCTCCCACCGCGCCTGTCGCCGTGATCGCCGTGGGTAGCGGACCGGCGACCAACGGCGCGTCCAGCAGCGTCGATCCGAACAGGGAGTCCTCCAGCCAGGGCACGGCCTCACGCACGAGCGACGAGGAGCCTGGGGAACCAGCGCGAACGTGAGCCGAGCCGAGCGTAGCTCCCGTCGATATGACAACCCGTACCCTCCCACTCGCGATCGGCTGGGCTCGTCCCTCTCGGCTGGTCCGGGTCTTCCGGACCGGCCTGCAGGTCCGGGTGCCAGAAGTCGGATCGTCCTCCGACCCGGCTGTCCTGGGAGGTCAGCTCGACGTCCCGGACCTGGCGCCGCCGGGTCAATGCACCCCGCCCGCCACCGACACAGACTTCGGTCGTCCCCGTACGCCGAGGGAGGAAGGACGGCCGACGGGGCAGGGAGGGGCCGATGGGCCAACTCGACCTCGCGCGGTGGCAGTTCGGGATCACCACCGTCTACCACTTCTTCTTCGTCCCGCTCACCATTGGCATGGCCTGGGTGGTGGCGGGGTTCGAGACGGCGTGGGTGCGCACCGGCAACCCCTCCTACCGTGGGCTGACGATGTTCTTCGGGCGACTCTTCGTGATCATCTTCGTCCTCGGGACCGTCACCGGGATCGTGCAGGAGTTCCAGTTCGGGATGAACTGGAGCGAGTACTCGCGCTTCGTCGGCGACGTGTTCGGTGCCCCGTTGGCGTTCGAGGGCCTGCTGGCGTTCTTCCTGGAGTCGACGTTCATCGGTCTGTGGATCTTCGGCTGGGACCGGCTCGGCCCCCGGCTGCACCTGGCCACCATCTATCTGGTCGCGATCGGTTCGCTGGTGTCGGCGTTCTTCATCCTCACGGCGAACTCGTGGATGCAGCACCCGGTGGGTTTCGTGTTCGATCGGGCGGAGAGACGCGCCGAGCTCACCGACTTCGGCGCCGTCCTCACGAACTCGACGACGCTGGTCGCGGTGTTCCACACCGTCTCGGCGGCCTTCCTCACCGCAGGGGCGTTCGTCCTCGGCATCAGCGCCTGGCAGCTGTGGCGGCGCGGCCACAGCCAGGACGCGCCGGTGTTCCGGCGCGCCGCGCGCGCGGGCATGTGGATGACGCTGGTCGCCGGGGTGGCCGTCCTCGTGTCCGGGCACACCCAGGGCATGATCATGACCCAGCAGCAGCCGATGAAGATGGCAGCAGCCGAGGCGCTCTACCACACCGAGCAGCCCGCGGCGTTCTCGCTGATCACGATCGGCAACCTCGACGGTTCCCGGGAGGTGTGGAGTCTCAAGGTTCCGGGCCTGCTGTCGTTCCTGGCCACCGGCTCGTTCGACGGCCGCGTCGAGGGGATCTACGACCTCCAGGACCGCTACGTCCAACAGTTCGGCCCGGGCGACTACCGCCCGGTCATCCCCGTGACCTACTGGACATACCGGCTGATGATCGGCTGCGGGGCGCTGGCAGTGGCCATCGCGGCGATCGGACTGTGGCTCACGCGTCGCGGCCGGCAGCCGAGTAACCCATGGTTCCACCGCGCAGCGGTGGCCTCGATCGTGCTACCGCTGCTCGCGAACTCGTTCGGCTGGATCTTCACCGAGATGGGCCGGCAACCCTGGATCGTCTGGGGACAGATGAGGACCGCCGCCGGGGTGTCGCCGACGGTCGGTGCGGGCACCGTCCTTACCTCGATGATCGTCTTCACCCTCCTCTACGGGGTACTGGCAGCCGTGGGGGTCCTCCTGCTGCGCCGGCACGCCGCGGCTGCTCTAGCGAGCGAGGAGCCGGAGCCCGAGGACGGCGAACGCCCGGCCACCTTCGCCTACTGATCCGGGAGGACCCACCGTGAACCTCGCCGACCTGTGGTTCGTCGCCATCGCGGTGCTCTGGACCGGCTACTTCTTCCTGGAGGGCTTCGACTTCGGGGTCGGGATGCTCCTGCCTGTGCTCGGCCGCACCGACGCGGAACGCGGTGCGCTGATCAACACGATCGGCGGCGTCTGGGACGGCAACGAGGTCTGGCTGGTCGTCGCGGCCGGGGCGACCTTCGCCGCCTTCCCGCTCTGGTACGCGACGATGTTCTCCAGCCTTTACGTCCCGTTCCTCGTCATCCTCGTCGCGCTGATCGTGCGGGGAGTCGCGTTCGAGTTCCGCGGCAAGGGCGAGACGCAGCGCTGGCGCACGACCTGGGAGAGGCTCCTCGTCGGCGGCAGTCTCGTCCCCGCCGTGCTCTGGGGCGTCGTGTTCGGCACCATCGTCCGCGGGCTGCCGCTCGATTCCGAGCACCACCACCGCGGCGGCCTCGGGGACCTGCTCACCACGCACGCCCTGGTCGGCGGCCTCGTGACACTCACCCTGTTCCTCCTGCACGGCGCGCTGTTCCTGTGCCTGCGGACAGCGGGTGAGCTGCGGGTCAGGGCGCGGCGGACGGCGACCTGGATCGCGCCCCTCACGCTGCTCGTGGTCACGGTGTTCCTGGCCTGGACGCAGGCGCAACGCGGAACCACCGCGACGGCCGTGATCGGCGCGCTCGCCCTCCTCGCCCTGATCGGCGCCTGGGCGCTGAACCGGACGCGCAGAGCAGGGGCGGGGTTCGTGTTCACCGGCGCGGTGGTCGTCGCGGTGACGGCCACGTTGTTCCTGTCGCTGTATCCCGCGGTCCTGCCGTCGACGATCGATCCCGCCTACGACCTCACGGTGCACAACGCCAGGTCCACCGACTACACCCTCGTGATCATGACCTGGGCCGCCGGCATCTTCCTGCCGATCGTGCTCGCCTACCAGGCCTGGACCTACTGGGTCTTCGCCCGCCGGATCGGCATGGGCGGCATGCCGGCAGGGTCCGGTCAGGCGGAGGCCCCCCGTTGAAACGTGCCTGCGTGAGGTGCCGCATTCCGGTCGGTCATTCTTTCCCCTTCCCCGCCGGAGATGGCGGCGCCGTCAGGGGTTGTGCGGCGTCCAGCCGAGTCGAGTGCCGCCACACCACAGCGGTGAGGGCCATGACGAGAATGAGCGCCATCAGGATGAGCAGTTGAATCCCTTCCGGGTTCCACCGGAATGACTGCTCGGCCTCTGCGGTCAGGATGAGGACGCTGCGGATGGCGGCGACCAGGCCCACCACCAAGAACGGAACGGGATCCAGGGCGCCCCGGTGTTCGACCGCGATAGCGACGGTGTGCAGCAGCTCGGCGACGATGAACAGCAGCAGAGTCTGCTCGAGAATCGCGAGCACGACCACCGGTAGGTTGTACGGCCCGGCCAGTACGACGGCGATGTGGCGCACGGTGTCGACGACCAGCACGATCCCCAGCACCGTGAGCAGGATCCCGACCACCACATGGATGACGTCCTCGGTGGCCTCGATGGCCCGAACCACGCCCGTCAGCAGGGGGCCGGGACGCATGGGCATCGCGGCTCCTTCCCGAGTCGGCCGAGGTTCAGTCACGCCGGCCTCCGGAATGCCTCCTCAGCGCCCTGCAGGCGGGCCACCGTGAGTTCGACGTCGTCGTGCTCGCCCTGCCGACGACCTGGACGATGCCGGGCCTTCCGAATGTGACGCTCCGCCGTCGTCGCCG
>JAODNO010000513.1 GCA_025465235.1 Pseudonocardia sp. | reverse complement strand
TGCTCGTGGCCGCCACCACGGAGAACCCTTCGATCTCGGTGGTCTCGCCGCTGCTGTCACGCTCGTTGGTGCTGCAGCTGCAGTCGCTCACCGAGGACGAGGTCCGCGAGCTGCTGCGCCGGGCCGTCGGCAACCAGCGTGGGCTGAACGGTGCGGTGGAGCTCGCACAGGACGCCGAGGACGCGCTGGTCCGGCTCGCCGCGGGTGACGCGCGGCGGGCGCTCACGGCGCTGGAGGCGGCGGCCGACGGTGTGCTCGGCACCGGGAGCACGGTGATCGACCTGCCGGCCGTGGAGCGGGCGGTCACCGAGGCGACAGTGCGCTACGACCGTCAGGGCCAGCACTACGACGTGATCAGCGCGTTCATCAAGTCCATCCGCGGCTCCGACCCGGACGCCGCCCTGCACTACCTGGCGCGGATGATCGTGGCGGGGGAGGACCCGCGGTTCATCGCGCGGCGGCTGATGGTGCACGCCAGCGAGGACGTAGGCCTCGCCGACCCCACCGCCCTGCCGGCCGCGGTTGCCGCGGCGCAGGTCGTGCAGCTCGTCGGGCTGCCCGAGGCCCGGCTCGCGCTCGCGCAGGTCACCGTGCACCTGGCCACAGCACCCAAGTCGAACGCGGTGATCACCGGGATCGACGAGGCGATGGCCGACGTCAGGGCCGGCGCGGTGGGTGCCGTGCCTCCACACCTGCGCGACGGGCACTATGCCGGGGCTCAGAAGCTGGGCAACGCGGTGGGGTACCGCTACCCCCACGGCACACCGGAGGGAGTGCTGGCCCAGCAGTACCCGCCCGACGAGCTGGTCGGCCGCGACTACTACCGGCCGACGGCACGGGGCGCCGAGCGCGCGCTGGCGGAGCGCCTGCCGAAGCTGCGCCGGGCCGTCCGCGGCGACGGCTGAGGGCATCGTCCCCTGGACCAGCGGTCCGTTCGCCCGGTCCTACCCCGCCAGCGTGCCCTTCGCGCGAGCGGGGGACCAGGCCGGGTCGCGGCCGAGCAGGGCGAGGGTGCGCTCCCACAGGTCCGTCCCGCCGCCCGCACGGACAGGGGCGAACGGCGCCCCCGAGCGCTCCCGGGCGGCGCCGGTCGGCACCCCCCCGGCCTGCGTGAGGCCGGCGGCGACGAGTTCGTCGTCGTAGTCGACGGCGATCCCGAGCGAGACGGCGACGTCCCAGCCGTGCACGAGCGTGTCGATCAGGTGGAAGCCCACGACCTGCTCCAGCGGGAACCGGTGGCCGAACTCGGGTAGCCAGACGGTGCGGTCCGGTTCCGTCGCGGCCTCGGCGAAGGCGGTTCCGACCTCGGCGGCTGACACGGCGGCGGTCGTAGCGGGATCCGCTCCGAGGGGGCGCGGGGCGAACGCGGTGGCGTCGACGTCGGCGGTGCTCCCGGCCCGCACGGCGGCCGCGAACCCGTGGTCCTGGCCGGTCATGTGCTCCAGCAGGGCCCGCAGGTCCCAGCCGACGCAGGGGGTCGGAACGCCGAGGTCGACGGGCCGGACGCGGGCGAGGACGGGTTCGACGGCGGTGGTGGCGCGACGGTGCAGACCAATGATCTCCATGCCGCGACTATCTACCGCAGTAGACGAATGGTCAAGCGCTATCGTCGCCCTTCATGGATGAGCAGCGCCACGACCTCGGTGCCGCGTTCGGCCGGCTGACCCGCGCGATGATCGAGGCCGAGACGCCGGTGCTGCGGGCGAACGAGGTCGAGATGTGGGACTACGCCGTGCTCAGCGCTCTCGAGGAGGGGCCGGCGCCCACGCAGTCGGAGCTCGCCACGCGCGTCGGGCGGGACAAGACGCGGCTGATCCCGATCCTCGACCGGCTCGAGGCGCGCGGGCTGCTGGGACGCACTCCGGACCCGGCCGACCGTCGCAATCGCGTCGTGGCCCTCACCGCCGAGGGTCGTGCCGTCGTGCGGTCCTGCCGGCGTGGCATCCGCACGGTCGAGGCCGACCTCCTTGCCGAGCTCGACCCGGGTGAGCGCTCCGTGTTCGTGTCCGTGCTCGACCGGCTGGCGGAAAGGGTCCGGCACCGGCCGTGAGTAGCCTTTCGACACGGAATGCTGCGCACGTGTCCGGCCCGCCCGCGCGTGCCGTTGACGGCGTTTAACTTCTGCCGTAAAACATATCCGCAGCAGTACACGCCGATGTGAGCGGAGCGCCGATGTCCCCTACGCCTGCGGGCTCCGTCCACCTGCGGGCGGCCGGGGTGAGCGTGGTCCTGACGACCGACGGGCAGCGGCTCCCCGCTGTGCTGCACTGGGGCGCCGACCTCGGAGAGCTGAGCAGCGCCGATCTCGCGGTGCTGGCCGCCGCGGCGGTTCCCGGCACCGTCCCCAATGACCTCGACGAGCCGACCAGGGCCGGGCTGCTACCCGAGCACGCCGCCGGGTGGCTCGGCAGGCCCGGGCTCGCCGGCCAGCGCGGGGGACGCGCGTGGTCCCCGCTCTTCACACTCGCCGCGCTCGACGTCGAGGCCGGGCCGGACGGCGGAGGCCGCGTTCACGCCACGGGCCGCGACGAGGAGGCGGGTCTCGAGGTCCGGCTGGAGATCGAGCTGCTCGCAACCGGCGTGCTGCGCCAGCGAGCGACGGTAGCGGTTCCGGACGGGGCAGCCGCCGAGCCGTTCGTCGTCGACGGCCTCGCCCTCACCCTCCCGGTGCCACCGGTCGCCACCGAACTGTTCGACCTGGCGGGCCGTTGGGGCCGCGAACGGGCTCCGCAGCGCGCGCCGTTCGTCGTCGGGGTGCACTCGCGGGAGAACCGCCGCGGCCGCACCGGACCGGACGCCCCGCTGATCCTCGCCGCAGGCACGGCCGGCTTCGGGTTCCGCGCCGGCGAGGTCTGGGCCGTGCACGTGGCCTGGAGCGGCAACCACCTCACCTATGCCGAACGCCTCTCGACCGGCGCGGCCGTGCTCGGCGGCGGCGAGCTGCTGCTGCCCGGCGAGGTGCGCCTGGCGCCGGGGGAGCAGTACAGCGGACCGTGGATCTACGCGGCCCACGGCAGGGGCCTCGACGGCATCGCCGACCGTTTCCACGCCCACCTGCGCTCCCGGCCGCACCACCCGCGCAACCCCCGGCCGGTCGTGCTGAACACCTGGGAGGCCGTCTACTTCGACCACGACCTCGACCGCCTCGTGGAGCTGGCCCTCGCCGGCGCCGAGGTCGGGGTGGAGCGGTACGTGCTCGACGACGGCTGGTTCCGCCACCGCCGCGACGACACAGCGGGCCTGGGCGACTGGTATGTCGACGAGGGCGTGTGGCCGAACGGCCTGCACCCGCTCGTCGACGAGGTGCGGCGGCTGGGCATGGAGTTCGGGCTGTGGGTCGAGCCGGAGATGATCAATCCCGACTCGGATCTGGCGCGCGCCCACCCGGAGTGGATCCTCGCCACCGGCGGCAGGATGCCGGTGGCCTCGCGGAACCAACAGGTGCTCGACCTCGGCCACCCCGAGGCGTACGCGTACATCCTCGAACGGCTCGACGCTCTGCTCGCCGAGTACCCGATCAGCTACCTCAAATGGGACCACAACCGCGATCTGATCGACGCGGGCCACGGCCCGCTGGGTACGCCCGGCGTGCACGCCCAGACCTGCGCGGTCTACCGCCTGATCGACGAGCTGCGGTCCCGGCACCCCGGCGTGGAGATAGAGTCGTGCTCGTCCGGCGGCCTGCGGGTCGACCTGGAGATCCTGGAGCGCACCGACCGCGTCTGGGGCAGCGACGTGATCGACCCGCTGGAGCGCCAGCAGATCCAGCGCTGGACGGCGCAGCTGCTGCCCCCGGAGCTGGTCGGGTCGCATGTCGGGTCCCCGCGCTCGCATTCCACCGCCCGTACGCACGACCTGTCGTTCCGGGCGGGCACGGCGCTGTTCGGCTCGTTCGGCATCGAGTGGGACATCACCACCGCGAGCACGGAGGAGCGCAAGGAGCTCGCGGCCTGGGTGCAGCTGTACAAGGACGTCCGCACCCTGCTGCACACCGGCACCGTGGTGCGTGCCGATTTGCACGACCCGGCGTTCGCCCTGCACGGCTGCGTGGCCCCGGACGGGAGGGACGCCCTGTTTGCGCTCATCCAGCTGGCCACCCCGCTGACCTCGGTGCCGGGCGAGGTGCGGTTGCCGGGGCTCGACCCGGATCGCCGCTACCGCGTCACCACACAGGCGCCCGGGGACACACCGGCGGTGCGCGGGCGGCGCCAGCCGGCCTGGCTCAGCGAGGGGGTGGAGCTCCCCGGCCGGGTGCTCGCCGAGGCCGGGCTGCGTGCGCCCGCCCTGCAGCCCGAGCAGCTCCTGCTGCTGCGCGCCCGGGCAGCGGACGCCGTGCGTTAAGGGCGCTCGCGCCCGGGGCGCAGGAATGACGCCTACGCCGGTACCGCAGGTCCCAGCACGTGGGCCTGCACCGCCACGGCGGCAGCGCCTCGGGCC
This sequence comes from Pseudonocardia sp., assembly GCA_025465235.1. Classification (GTDB taxonomy): domain Bacteria; phylum Actinomycetota; class Actinomycetes; order Mycobacteriales; family Pseudonocardiaceae; genus Pseudonocardia. The sequence goes on along the minus strand of JAODNO010000513.1, from coordinate 1,867 downwards.
CACTCGCTGAACGGGAACGGCCGGACGTCGACCCGGGCCGGCGGGCCCGCCAGGTCACGGCTCTCCTCGAGCGCCGCGTCCAGGGGTGCGCGGGCGACGTCGGCCAGGCCGATGCCGTCGCCGGTAAGGAGCACCAGCTCCGGGTCGACGAGGTTGGCGATGTCGCCCACGAGCATGCCGAGGGCGCGGCCAGCGTCGTCGACGACACGGCGGGCCGCGGGCTGACCGGCGCGGGCGAGCTCCAGCACGTCGTCGTAGGACACGGGCCTGCCCAGCGCCTGAGTGACGGCGCCCGTGATCGCGCCGGAGGTCAGCATCCCGGCGGCGCATCCCCGGTGCCCCTCCGCGCAGAGCGCCGAGCCGGAGAGCTGGCGGTGCCCGACCAAGCCGCTCGCGCTGTGCGCTCCCTCCACCAGCCGGTCGTGGACGACGATCCCGCACCCGACACCGGCGCCTACCGTCACCACGACCAGCGACCGGAGGCCACGTCCCGCTCCGAACCAGTGCTCGGCCACGGTGAGCGCCCGCACGTCGTTCTCCACCACGGTGGGCAGGGCGGTCGCCGCCCGCAGCCGCTCGGACAGCGGGACGGTCTCGTCCCAGCCGAGGAAGGGCGCCCTCGTGACGACGCGGCGGCCCACGACGCGCCCGCCGATCCCCACCCCGAGCCCGGCGAGGTCCGGGTGGTGGTTGCGCAGCCGCGCGACGATGTCTGCGACCGCGCCGATCACGGCGTCCGGCCCGCGTCCGGGCAGCGGCACGCGGTGCTCGGTGAGGAGGACGGCGCGCAGGTCGGTGACCACGGCGAACAGCGCGTCGCCCGTGATCTTGATGCCGGCGAACCGGCGGGAGGAAGGCTGGACGTCCAGCGGAAGCGACGGGCGCCCGGTGCGCAGGTGGACGTCGCTGCTGCCCTCGACGAGCAGGCCGGAGTCGACGAGCGGGCGGGTGAGCCGGGTGAGCGAGCCGGGGGAGAGGCCGAGCCTGCGCGCCAGCTCGGCGCGGGGGAGCGGACCGTGGCGCAGCACCTCCACGGCGACGCGCTGCTGGCTGCCGTCGAGCGCGGTCCAGTCTCCGGCGACCGCAGTTTCTTCCGCGACGGAACTCACGCGCGAACACTACAGCCCGAATCCTCGTCAGCCGCCGGATCTCACCGGCTCGCGGATGGCGAGCAGCAGGTCGGCGAGCCGGTCGAGCTGGTCCCGTTGGCCGTCGAGACCGGGCGCCGCGATGCGCAGGACGATGTGGCGGGCTCCGGCGTCGACGAACCGGCTGAGCCCCGCGACCACGTGCGCGGGCGGTCCCGCCACGATCGTCTTGATCCGCTCGACCACCTCCAGCTGGAGTCCGTAGTTCTCCCGGCAGAAGACGTCGACGGCGCGCAGGCCGGACGGCACGTCCTCGGCCAGCAGCACCCGTGGCGAACAGCGCCGGCGTGATCGCGGCTACCGGCCGCCGTGGCGGCGGCGGAGCGGATGCCGGCGAGACCGGCGGCGTACGTGGCGGGCTCCGCGGGTAGGGCATGCAGCCGTCGTAGTGGCGGCCGGTCAGCGCCAGCGCGGCGGGGCGTGGCTCCGGCGAGCCAGATCGGCGGGCCGCCGCTGCGGTACGGGCGTGTCCCCGCCGGGACGTCGGCGAGGCGTAGCACCCGTCCGGTGAAGGACACGGGGCCGTCGGCGGCCCAGAGCCGGCGCCAGAGCGCCACGGTGTCGTCGAGCCGCGTGAACCGGCGCGACCACGGCACCTTCGGACGCCGCGTACTCCGGCTCGGACCGCCCCGGGAAGCCCGCCCCGACACCGAGCACCCCGTCAGCTTCATGGAGAGCGGTCGTTCGGCGCCCGGCCGCGGGATGTTCGTTCGGCTTGC
>JAODNO010000459.1 GCA_025465235.1 Pseudonocardia sp. | reverse complement strand
GTAGATGCGACGGCGCAGGGCAGCACCGCCGGGGCGGGTGAACAGCTCCTCCAGCAGCCGCCCGAACTTGACGGTGAGCACCTGCCAGCCCGCGGCGTCGAACATGCCCTGCAGTCGCGATGCGCCGATGTTGGGGACCACGCGGTCGAGCGACTGCCGGTTGAGGTCGACGATCCACACGATCTCGCCGAGCTCGCCGACCATCGGGTCGAGGATCGCCTCCCAGCAGGCCCCCTCGTCGAGCTCGGCGTCACCGACGAGGGAGTACTGGCGGCCCGTGCCGGGGTCGGCGCCGAGGGAGGTGACGTAACGGCGGGCGAGTGCACCCCAGATCGGCGCGGTCGCGCCGATCCCGACGGAGCCGGTGGAGTAGTCGACCGGGTCGGGGTCCTTGGCCCGGCTCGGGTAGCTCTGCAGCCCGGCGTACGCGCGCAGGGTGGTCAGATAGCGCTCGTCGAGCCCACCGAGCAGGTAGTTGATCGCATGCAGCACCGGCGAGGCGTGCGGCTTGACCGAGACCCGGTCACCGCTGCGCAGGTGCTCGAACCAGAGCGCGGTCATGATCGTCACGATCGACGCGCTCGACGCCTGGTGGCCCCCCACCTTCAGCCCGCTGGGGTTCGGGCGCACCCGGTTGGCGTGGTGGACGATCGCGGTGGCGAGCCAGAGCACCCGCCGCTCGATCTCGCGCAGCACCGCGGATGGGTCGGTCCCGGTCGCGTCCATAGCGGCGTCCCGCCGCGCCTCGATGCTTGTCATCACGGCCTCCTGACACCATGTTGCCCGTCAACTGGACCACCAGCACGATGACTGCACAACCGAAGGCGCTGCGATTAGACATACTGCTGAGTCCGACGTGATCGCCACGGGAAGGGAGCGAGCAGAATGCGCACCGGAGGAGGCATCGACGCGACCGACGCGCGGTTGCTGCTCGCGCTCGCCGAGAGCCCGCGGGCATCGGTTCTTGCGCTGGCGGAGCGACTCGGGCTCTCCCGCAACACGGTGCAGGCCCGGCTGGCCGGCCTCGAGGCACGCGGCGCGGTCACCTCCTTCGAGCGCCGGATCAACCCGGCCGCGCTCGGCTACCCGCTCACCGCCTTCGTGACGGTGCAGGTCGTGCAGCGCCGCCTCGCCGAGGTCGCCGCCGCGCTCGACGGGGTGCCGGAGGTGATCGAGGTGCTGGGGCTGTCCGGCCAGGCCGACCTGCTGGTACAGGTCGCCGCCCGCGACGCGGACGACCTGTACCGGATCGCCGGGCAGCTGCTCGCCACCGAAGGGGTCGAGCGCACCACCACATCGCTGGTGATGCGCACGCTCGTGGAGCACCGCCTCGCCCCGCTGCTGAAGCGGCTCGCCGGGCAGGCCTGAGCACCGCTCGGCGCTGCGCGGGCAGCCGACCTGCGTGACGATCCGCACATGACAGACGACACAACGCCTGACCTACCACCCGAGATCGTCGAGATGCTGGGTCGCCCCAACCCGGCGGTGATCGGCACCGTCCGCCGCGACGGCGCGCCGGTCACCGTCGCCACCTGGTACGTCTACCGAGACGGACGGATCCTCGTGAACATGGACGCCGAACGGCGGCGCCTCGACCACATCCGGCACGATCCCCGGGTGTCGATCACCGTCCTGGACGGGGAGGACTGGGGCACGCACGTCAGCATGCAGGGCAGGCTGACCCTGCAGGATGATCCCGACCTCGAGGTCATCGACATGATCGCCCGGCACTACACCGGCAAGCCGTACCCGCAGCGCGACCGGCCACGGGTCACGGGTGTGCTCGAGATCGAGGCCTGGCACGGCTGGGGCCGGTTCGCCTGAGCGCAGGCCGTCCGAGTCCCTGCTTCCACATCGAGAAGGTTGCCGTCCCGGCGCTCCGGTTGACGCCGCCGCCCCGGGAGACGCAGGGTGCACGCATCCGCGAACTTCGCCCGTTTCATCCGCACGAAAGGGGAGGCTCCGCCCATCGGAGCCGCACAGAATGACCGTTTCGGAGACACCCAGGAGCAGCGAGACACCCGGGAGCAGTGATCCCACCACGGCGGATACGACCGCCGGCGGAGGCTCGGCCGAGCAGCGCTACCCCGTGGACTGGTGGGTCTTCGGTGTGGCCGCGGCGCTCGTCGTCGCGTTCATCGTCTGGGGCACGCTGTCCACCCACACGTTGAGCGCGGTCGCCACCGCGGTGCTCGGCGGAGTCATGAACGCGGGCGGTTGGGCGTTCGTGCTGGCGGCGAGTGGCTTCGTGGTGTTCGCGCTCTGGCTGGCGATGAGCCGGTACGGGAAGATCCCGCTGGGCCGCGACGGCGAGAAGCCCGAGTTCCGCACCGTCTCGTGGGTCGCGATGATGTTCAGCGCCGGAATGGGCATCGGGCTCATGTTCTACGGCGTCAGCGAGCCACTCGCCCACTTCACGAGCCCCCCGCCGGGCACCGTGCCCGCGAACTCCCCCGAGGCGCTGGACGTGGCGATGGCCACCACGCTGTTCCACTGGACGCTGCACCCGTGGGCGATCTACGCGGTGGTCGGGCTGGCGATCGCCTACAGCACGTTCCGCCGTGGTCGCCGCCAGCTGATCAGCTCCGCGTTCGCGCCCCTGCTGGGCGAGCGGCGCAGCGAAGGCGCGTTCGGCAAGGCGATCGACATCCTGGCTATCTTCGCGACGCTCTTCGGCTCCGCAGCGTCGCTCGGGCTCGGAACGCTGCAGATCGGCGGCGGACTGCAGGCCAACGGGTTTCCACCGCTCGGCGACCTGCTGCTGGTGTCGATCATCGTGCTGCTGACGATCGCGTTCGTCTGCTCGGCCGTCACCGGGGTCGCCAAGGGCATCCAGTGGCTCTCGAACATCAACATGGTGCTCGCCGCCGTGCTGGCTCTCGTCGTGTTCGTGGCCGGGCCGACGGTGCTGATCCTCAACCTGATCCCGACGGCCATCGGTGACTACTTCGGCAACATGGCACAGATGGCCGCCCGCACCGCCGCGACCGGCGGCGACGCCACGGCCGAGTGGCTGAAGAGCTGGACGGTCTTCTACTGGGCCTGGTGGATCTCCTGGACCCCGTTCGTCGGCATGTTCATCGCCCGGATCAGCCGCGGTCGCACGATCAGGCAGTTCATCACGGGCGTCATCCTGATTCCGAGCCTCGTCAGCCTGGTCTGGTTCGCCATCTTCGGCGGTGCGGCGATCAATCTGCAGCGCAGCGGCACCGACCTGGCCTCCCTGCCCACCGAGGCCCAGCTGTTCGGGCTGCTCGACACGCTGCCGCTCGGCGGCGTGCTCAGCGTCATCGCGATGGTGCTGATCGCGATCTTCTTCGTGTCCGGCGCCGACGCGGCATCGGTGGTGATGGGCACCCTTTCGCAGCGCGGATCGATCGCCCCGTCCCGATGGGTCGTGGTGTTCTGGGGCGTCGTCATGGGCGCGATCGCGATCATCATGCTCCTCGTGGGCGACAAGGGCGAGGCCCTCACCGGCATCCAGAACATCACGATCATCATGGCCGCGCCGTTCGCCGTGGTGATGGTGGTGCTGTGCGTGGCGCTGGCGAAGGACCTGCGCAACGACCCGCTCATGCTGCGCGACCGGCGCTCCGCGGCGGCCGTCGAGCAGGCGGTCGACTACGGGACCAAGAACTACGGCGACGAGTTCGTGGTCGCGGTGAAGCCGCACCCCGGCGTGGCAGATGACCGCAGCGGCCCACCGGCCGAGGCCGCGGGCAGCAGCAACGGGGCGGCGGGCGACGGCGTGGCACCCGCCCGTACCTGACAGGGGCAGACGGCCGCGAGGCCCGAGCGGGTCCCGCGGCCGCAGGCTCAGGAGGTCTCGAGCACGACCTTGCCCGTGACCTGCCGCTCGTCGATCCGGGCCAGCGCCTCGGCGGCCCGCTCCAGGGGGAAGGTGGCGGACATCAGCGGGTCCAGCGCACCCGAGCGCAGGTGTGGCTCCAGCTCCGCCCACTGCCCGGCCATGTAGCCGGGCCGCGCGAGCGCGAAGGCGCCCCAGCCGACTCCGACCACGTCGATGTTGTTCAGCAGCAGCCGGTTCACGCGCACCGTCGGGATGTCACCGCCGGTGAAACCGACGACGAGCAGCCTGCCCTCCGGCGCGAGGCTGCGCAGCGAGTCGGTGAACCGGTCACCGCCCACCGGGTCGACGACGAGGTCGACACCGGCCCCGCTGGTGAGCTCCTTCACCGCGTCGCGGAATCCCTCGGCGAGGACGGTCTCGTGCGCCCCCACCGCCCGCGCGGCCTCGGCCTTCTCCTCCGTGGAGACCACCGCGACCACCCGGGCACCCAGCGCCGCAGCGAGCTGGACGCACGCCGTGCCGACCCCGCCGGCCGCCCCGTGCACGAGCACCGTCTGACCCTTCCGCAGGTGCCCGCGCGCGAGCAGCGCGAAGTGCGCGGTCAGGTAGTTCATCGGCAGGCAGGCGCCCTTGGCGAAGGACACCTCATCCGGCAGCGGGAAGACGTGGTCGGCGTCCACCGCGACGACCTCGGCGAACGCGCCCGTGCTGGCGAACGCCGCGACACGGTCGCCCGCACGCAGCGGCGACCCGTCGGGTGCACCCCGAATGAGGCCCGTCACCTCGGAGCCGAGCGTGAACGGCAGGTCGGGCTTGTACTGGTAGAGGCCCTTGGTCTGCAGCACGTCGGGGAAGTTCACCCCGGCGGCACGCACCTCGACCAGCACCTGATCCGGCCGCCGCTCCGGCTCCGGCACGTCCCGCACCTCGACCGCTGCCGGGCCGTCCAACCGCACCACCTGCACCGCGCGCACTTCGATCCCTCTCCGTCGAGCGTCACCGGCCCCCATCCTCACCCATGCAGGCGCTGCAGCCGCTCCCCCGCCCCGCCGACCACCGCATCCCCGTGCCCGAAGCAGGCGATGTCCGCGTCGATGCCGGCGAGCACACGCACGGAGACGGCCGCCCGCTCGCGGTCGAGGTTGAACGGGCCGAGCATCAGCCGGCCGCCGTGCTCCGCGATCACGTCACCGGTGAACAGCACCCCGTCGGCGGCGAGATGCAGGCCGATGCTGCCGTCCGTGTGGCCGGGCACGTGGACGACCCGGGCACCCTCGCCGATCTCGAGCCGCTCGCCGCCCGTCAGCTCGATGTCGACGCGCGCGGGCGGGGCGGGCGGCAGCCCGTGCGCGACGCGGGCGTGCAGCTCGCGCTCGAACTCGGTGAAGTCCGGTGGCGAGCCGTGACGCTCGCCGCGGATGATCGGGGCGTCGTCGCGATGGGCGAGCACCGTCACGCCGGGCCAGGAGCCGACCTCGGCGGCCGAACCGGCGTGGTCGTCATGGAAGTGGGTGAGCACCACCCGCCGCAGCGTGCCGAAGCGCTGCACAACGTCGGCGATCGCGGGCCCGGAGCCTGCCGGGCCGGTGTCGACCAGCGTCAGGTCGTTCCCGTCGTGCCACAGGTAGGCCTGCCCCACCGGGAACCGCAACAGGTGCAGGCGAGGCGTGAGCTCGAGAAGATCCATGTCGCGACCGTAGGGAGCTGTGGGCCGGTCCGGCCCTGCCGTTCGCGCAAGGCGGAGCGGTTCAGGCCGGCACGCCGTCGTCGTAGTGCACGACCCGCGGGGTGTGCGTCAGCTTGTCGACGAGCTCGCCGAGCCAGCCGTCCACCCGCTCCTGGACCCGCTCCAGGGTGTCGAGCTCGCAGGCCAGGTCGAGCGCGCGGTCCGCGCCGCCCTCCGCGCCGTCGAGCACGCGACGCAGCTCATGTCGCACCCGGTCGGCACGCGCCCGGCACCCGTCGGAGGTCTGGACGTGG
>JAODNO010000435.1 GCA_025465235.1 Pseudonocardia sp. | reverse complement strand
GTTGTGGCTGAGTGTGTCGGTGTGGGTGTCGTCGTGTGAGTCGGTGTGGACGTTGGTGGAGGAGTCGTTGTAGGAGTCGTGCACCGAGTGGTTGTCCTGGTTGAAGGAGTCCTCGTAGCCGGTGGTGTTCGTGGTTGTCGTCGCGGTGTGGTTGGACGAGTCGGTGGCGTCGTAGTGACCGGCGGCGTCGCCGCCGACGGCGAGGGCCCCGCCGTGGCTGACGTTGACATCGTGGAAGGAGGCGCTGTTGGCGTCGCCGTTGCCGAACGCGGCGGTGTTGTCGTGGCCGCTGATGGCGTGGTTGTTGTCGCCGACCACGTTGCCGTCGCCGCGGATGTTGCCCTGGCCGACCTGGTTGTCGTGGCCGGTGACCACGGTTGATCCGTCGATGTTGCCGCCGGCGGCGACGGCGCCGTCGCCGGAGGCGACGGGGGAGTGGCCGTCGATGTCCTGGTCGAAGTTGCCGCCGTGGGTGTCGACCTGCTGGTTGACCGAGTTGTCGACGATCGTGTCGCGGTCATCGACGTAGTTGTTGGTGATGTACGTGTTGAGGTACCGGACTGCAGCCTCGTGGTCGCTCTCGCCGGCGTGCGCGGGCGGCGGCGGGGGGATGTGGGCGGCGGCAACGTGGTTGCCGCCGGTGTTGTGGTCCCGGCTGTGGTCGGCGTCCTGGCTGTCCTGGAGCAGGACGAGCGCATCGTGGATATCAGCAGGCGCGACGTCGCCGCAGGAGGAGAGGAAGCCCTGGGGGTCGTTCTGGTAGGCGGCGAGGGCCTGCGGGTCGCGCAGCAGGTTGAGCAGCAGGTCGATCAGCGAGGTCGAGCTGGTCATCGCGGGTCATCTCCCAGGTCGGGGGTCGGATTGCGGGACCGGTTGTCCCGGCGTTGAGGGAAAAGCTAGGGCGAACTGACGTCCGGGCCATCGGGGATCATCCAGAGTTCTCGTTCTCCGTGGTGCGGGGCCCGGGGGGGCGGCTGGTAGGGGGATCGGGGTTAGGGGCGCATCGGCCGATCGGGGGCGGGGGCTTGGTCCGTCCGGTCGGGGAGGTGTACCCCCGAAACGGGAGGAGCGGCCTCACTCCTGTCCTGCAGGGAGTGAGGCCGCTCGAGACGTGAAGCCGGACGGGCTCAGGCCTCGACGTGCAGGTCGTTGTGCGAACCGACGTGGTTCACGGTCTCGTCGTGCGAGTCGGTGTCGACGTGCGCGGAGGTCTCGTTGAAGGAGTGCTCCGTGGTGTCGTTGTCCTGGTTGAACGAGTCGTGGTACTCGGTGGTGTTGGTGGTCGTCGTCTCGGTCTCGTTGAAGGAGTCGTGGACGTCGTAGCTGCCGTGGGCGTCACCACCCACGGAGATCGCTCCACCCTTGCTGACGTTCACGTCGTCGAAGGACGCGCTGTTGGCGTCGCCGTTGCCGAACGCGGCGGTGTTGTCGTTGCCGCTGATGACGTGGTTGTTGTCGCCCACCACGTTGTCGTTCCCGCGGACGTTGCCGTCGCCGACCTGGTTGTCGTCGCCGCTGACGATCGTGGAGTCCTTGATGTCGTGGCCCGCCGCAACGGCGCCGTCGCCGGAGGCGACGGTGGAGTCGACATCGATGTCCTGGTCGAAGTCGCCGCCGTGGGTGTCGATCTGCTGGTTGACCGAGTGGTCGACGATGGTGTCGCGGTCGTCGATGTTGTTGTTGGTGACGTACCTGTTGATGTAGTCGACGGCTGCCTCGTGGTCGCCACCGTCGTAGTGGGTGGGCGCGGGGGGCGGCGCGGTGTACTGCAGGCCGTTGTGGCCCGTGTTGTAGTCCCGGCTGAAGTCGGCCGTCTGGTTGTCATCGATCAGCACGAGGGCGTCGTGCACGTCCGCGGGGCTCAGGTTGTCGAGCCCGTAGTACTTCAGGGCGGCGTTGGGGTCCGCGGCGAACCAGTCACGGGCCTGCTCGTTGGTGAGCAGTTCGCGCAGGAACTCGAGCAGCGACAGGGGCTCGGCCATGATGATCATCTCCGATGTTCGGGTGGCTGTTCTCGGCGGGAACAACCGGCGTTGAAGCAAAGCTAGGAGGGGGGCCACCCCAGGTCATCGGGGATCCACCAGGGTTCACGGAACCTCCCGTTCGGGGATCGGCGGCCGGCGGATCGGGGGTTGCGGGGGATTTGCGTTGTTTTCGCTGGGTGACCCGATCGGGGGTTAACGGATGAGCCTGATACTGCGATGGCGAAGGGTGGGGCCGACCCCGGCGACGGGACCGGGTCATCGGGGCGAGGGGGGACACGATGGGGTACCAGCTCGGGATCGATCTGGGGACGACGTACACCGCGGCTGCCGTGTGCCGGTCCTCGAGCCGAGGCTGGGTCGAGCCGGAGGTCGTGACCCTCGGGACCAGGAGTGCCACCGTCCCGTCGGTGCTGTTCGTGGCGCCGGACGGCTCGGTCGTCGTCGGAGAGGCCGCCGAACGCCGTGCCCTGACCAATCCGGACCGCGTCGTGCGCGAGTTCAAGCGCCGTATCGGCGACCCGACGCCGATCGTTGTGGCGGGTCGGGCCTGGGCGCCGGAGGAGCTGTCGGCCCGGCTGGTCCGGTGGGTCGCCGACCGCGTCGCCGAGCGCGAGGGCGGGCCGGCCGACGAGATCGCCATCACCCACCCCGCGTCCTGGGGCGACCACAAGAAGGACCTGCTCGCCGCCGGGCTCGCCGGCCAGGGCCTGACGGTCACGTTCCTGGCCGAGCCGCAGGCCGCCGCGCTGCACTACGCAGCCGCCGAGCGCATCCCCGCCGGCTCCGCGCTCGCCGTCTACGACCTGGGTGGGGGCACCTTCGACGCCGCGGTCGTCCGCAAGGGCGACCCGTCGGCCGCAGCCAGCGCCGCCGGGTTCGGGCTGCTCGGCCGCCCCGAGGGGCTGGAACGACTGGGTGGCGTCGACTTCGACGATGCCGTCTTCGAACACGTGCGGCAGGGCATGCCCGCCGCGTTCGCCGACCTGGACGACACCGACCCCGCCGTCCTGTCCGCCGTGTCACGGGTACGGCGCGAGTGCACGGAGGCGAAGGAGGCGCTGAGCAGCGACACCGAGGTCTCCATCCCGGTGCTGATGCCGGCCACCCGCGGGTCGGTGCGCCTGCACCGCACCGAGTTCGAGTCCATGATCCGACCCCAGGTCGAGGAGACCGTCGCGGCGCTGCGCAGGGCGGTGGCCTCAGGCGGCCTGGCCCCCGAGAAGTTGACGGCGGTGCTGCTGGTCGGCGGCTCGTCGCGGATCCCGCTCGTCGCGCAACTCGTGTCGGAACAGCTCGGCAGGCCCGTCTCCGTGGACGCCGACCCGAAGAACGCCATCGCCAAGGGTGCGGCGCTCGCGGCATCGCCGAGGCCGACCGCATCGTGGCCAGGAGTGCTGATCCCGCCCGTGCCGGTCGCAGCAGGCGTGACACCGGGTGTCGTGGCGACCAGGGCCGGGGCGCTGGGCACGGTCGCGCCACCAGCGCGTCCGCCGCGACAGACCTTGGCTCCTCAGCGCGGAATCGCGCAGTCCGGCGGGTTCACGCCGGCCGGGGCGCCGCCCTCCGGTGTCGCATTCGTGCCCCCGCCGCGCGGGCCCACCGGGCCGTCGTACGAGCCGGCCACGTCGTTGCTCTCGGCCACGGGCCCGCAGCCGCCGAAGCGTGAGTCCGGATGGGACTACGAGACCCCGCCTGCGCCGCGCCGCCCTGTCGGGCTGCTGGTCGGGATCGGCGGGTTGCTGGCCGCCGCGGCAGTCGTGGCGGCGGCGCTGCTGTGGCCGGTCACGTCCTCGCCCACCGAGATCGGTAGGAACACCAGGACCAGCGACGCCGTCGCCACGTCCGAGCCCGGCCCGGAGTCCGCTCCGGTGGTTCCCGGCGCCGGTACCGGCCCCACCAGCAGCGGTGACGCTGCAGGCGGCAGCACCGGTGGCCAGACGGACAACGGGAACAGCGCTCCCGGCGGTGCGGGCGCTAGGCAGGGGGGTGGCGCCGCGCCTGGACGCGGCACGAACAACCCTGGCCGCGGTAGCGGTGGCACGGTGTCGACCACAACCGCAGGCGTCGATCCGGGGCTGGGCGAAACGCCCGTCGACCCGTCGCCTGTGACGACTCCGACGCTGCCGACCTCGGACGTCACCAGCCCGGCTCCCGGACCCTCCACCGGCCCGACCGGAGCCGATACGGGGACCCCGGGAGTTCCCACGGGCGGCACCGCCTCCGGTGGTATCCCGGGCGGTGGCGCGCCGTCGGGCGGTGGCACGCCGTCAGTGGGAACCCCGCCCGGCGCTGGCACCCCGTCCGCTGGTGGCACCCCGTCCGCAGGTGGCATCCCGTCGGGCAGTGGCACGCCGTCAGTGGGCACGCCCCCAGGCGGTGTCTCCTCGCCAGGTGGTACGACCGGTAGCTGGTCTCCCGTGGCCGAGCAGCCCGTGCCCGCAGCAGAGGGGTCGGCGTCCCCGGCCGTATGAGCCGCGCCCACCCACCGCCGTCCGCACGGGGGAGGGCCGTCCGTGGAAATTCATCCGGTCGGGATTGCTCGTGACCGTCACTTTCTGTTTCCGCTGTGTCGCTCTGTGTCATACCTGTCACGCGGGAGCAGGCTGCGGCGATAGGTCGTCGTAGGGCGCCAGTAGCGGCGCCGGGTTGAGGGGGAAAGTCGTCGTGGTTCGGTTGGGCGGGGCGGTCATCGCCATGGAGATCGCTGCGTTGAGTGTTGCGTACGTCGCTTTCGGCTGGCTGGTGCTCCTGGTGGGAGCACCGCTGGTGCTCGGGACGGTGCTGGTGCTGGCGTTCGTGCGGGCGTCGGAGGGGCCGCGCCGCAAACTGCACGAACACCGCGCGGAGCGGTGGGATCCTCGTTCCGCCGTTGCCGGCGGCCTGATGAGCGGGTTCTTCACCCCGGTCGCCAGCGGCGAGGATCGCGGAGGTCGCTGACCGATCGCGCCGGCGGCAGACTGGTCTCATGCTCATCCGGCCGGCCCGACCTGACGAGGCCGCCTTCCTGGCGGCGCTCGCCGTCCGTTCCAAGGGGCACTGGCCGTATCCGGCAGCGTTCCTCGCCCGTTTCGCGCGCACGCTCGCCCTCACGCCCGACGTGGTGGCGGCGAACGACGTGAACGTCGGGGAGCGCGCAGGTGAGGTCCGCGGTTTCTACACGCTGCTGCACCGTGGTGTGCTGGCCGTTCTCGATGACCTGTGGCTCGAGCCGGCCGAGATCGGACGGGGGTCGGGTCGGCTGCTGTTCGAGCACGCCGTGGCCCGCGCGACGGCAGCGGGCGGCACCGTCCTCGAGTGGGAGGCGGAGCCGTATGCCACGGGGTTCTACGAGCGGATGGGCGGCGTCACGGACGGCTGGACGGACTCGCCGCTCGGCCGGCGGCTGCCGGTGATGCGGCTCCCGTTGTCCCGGGGACCAACCTTCTCGACCGTGTGAACCGACGGCTCCCGGCCGCCCGGGCGAGCGTCGGCAGTGCCGGAACGGCATGCTGACATCGTGCTGGTCGGGATCCTGCTCGCGACGGTCGCGATGGTCCTGAACAGCTTCGGGGCTCTCCTGCAGGCCGAAGGTGCCCGCCGGGCCACGCGGGCACGGCCCGCCGCGATCCAGCCCCGGTACATCGCCGGCGTCGCGGTCGACTTCCTCGCGTGGGGGTTCGCCGTGCTGGCACTGCGGGTACTGCCCGTGTTCGCCGTGCAGGCCATCATCGGGGGCACGATCGCGCTCACTGCGGTCTTCAACGCCCGAATGCTCGGTGTGCGGCTCCCCGTCAAGACCCGGGTGGCCGTCGCGGTGTGCATGACCGGTCTCGTCATGGTGGCGGCCAGCGCGGGGAGCCACCATCCGCCGGTCCGCACCCGTGGAGTCGACGTCATCCTGCTCGTCTCGCTGCTGCTGCTGGCCGTCGCCGTTCTGGTGCTGCGGCAGGGCAAACACTCGTGGCCGCTCGCCCTCGTGGCCGGACTGGGGTTCGGTGGCACTGCGCTGTCGGTGCGCGCCGCGCACGTCCAGACCGGGGAAGGACTCAACCTCGTGCTGCTGCTCGGCCAGCCGGCTACGTACTTGGTGGTCGGGTTCTGGCTGGTCGGGATGGTCGGCTACACCGCTGCGCTGTCGCGCGGCGACGTCGGCGCGGTCACCGCGGTCTTCACGGTGACCGAGGTGCTCGTACCGGGCATGGTCGGCATACAACTGCTGGGCGACCCGGTACGCCCCGGCTGGGGGTGGGTGCTCGCAGTGGGCCTGGCGGCAGCACTCGCCGGCACCGTGGTGCTCGCCAAGTCCCCCCCGGTTCGACCTCCCCGGGTGCGCTGACCTCCGGTTCGTCCATGGCTCGCGCACACGCCCCGTCTCGCCCGCGTGCCGCCACACGAGGGCCCACTCGACTGCGGCGCGTCCCGGAACGGCACGAACGCGATCACCGCGAGCAGCTCCTGGAACGTCGTGCGCGGGCGTCCGCGCTGCGCCGGGTGCCCGCCCGGGGTCGTCCACGGCTCCGGCGGTTCCACCCGTTAGGGCGGTACTGGCCGAGCGGCGCGGAGCACGGTGTCGCGGGCGAGGTCGTCGAGCGTCACGGAGTCGAGCCGGGCGAACGGATGCCGTACCGGCACGGCCAGCACCACCGGCTCGGTGAGGACGACCGGTCCCGTGGTTCCGGTTCGGTGGTGGGCAGCAGTGTGACCAGCGCGTCCACCTCACCCAGGCGGAGCAGGGCGAAGGGGTCGCGGAAGTCGGCCTCCCGGACCTGCACGTCGGCGTCCGCGGAGCAGAAGCGATAGGGGTGGAGCACCTCGGCGTGAGATCGGCGACGCCCCGGTGCCTCGAACGCGAGACGCAGCGAGCCGCCCCGTCCGCGGCCGGCGTCGGGGCCCGACGCAGCGCCACGATGCTCGCGTCCACCGCCCATCGATGCGAACATACGTTCGTGTCGCGCGAGGGGACGATCCTGCACGCCGACCTGGATGCGTTCTACGCGTCGGTCGAGCAGCGCGACGACCCGCGGCTGCGGGGGCGTCCCGTGATCGTCGGCGGGGGCGTCGTTCTGGCCGCCAGCTACGAGGCGAAGGCGTATGGCGTCGCCACCGCCATGGGCGCCACGCAGGCTCGGTCGCTGTGCCCGCACGCGATCGTCGTGCCGCCTCGGATGTCGGCCTACTCCGCGGCGAGCAAGGCGGTGTTCGAGGTGTTCCGGAACACCACGCCGCTGGTGGAAGGGCTGTCGATCGACGAGGCGTTCCTGGACGTCGGGGGCCTGCGTCGGATCGCGTGGCCGCCGAGCGGGATCGCGACGCGCCTGCGGGCCGAGGTGCTCGAGCGGGTCGGCCTGCCCATCACCGTCGGGGTGGCGAGGACGAAGTTCCTCGCCAAGGTGGCGAGCGGTGTCGCCAAGCCCGACGGCCTGCTCGTGGTGCCGCCCGAGAACGAGCTCGGCTTCCTCCACCCGCTCGCGGTGGAGCGGCTCTGGGGGGTCGGGAAGGTGACGGCGGCGAAGCTGCACGAGCACGGGATCTCGACGGTCGGCGAGGTCGCGGAGCTCCCGGAGTACATCCTGGTCTCGATTCTGGGCCGGGCGCTGGGCCGGCACCTGCACGCGCTCGCTCACAACCTCGACCCCCGACCCGTGCAGGTGGGCCGCAGGCGGCGCTCGATCGGCGCGCAACGGGCGCTGGGGCGTCGCGCGCCCACCACCCCGGAAGCCATCGACGCCGTGGCCATTGCGCTCGTCGACCGCATTGCCCGGCGGCTGCGGGCCGCCGGCCGAGTCAGCCGTACGGTCGTGCTCCGACTGCGCTTCGCCGACTACTCGCGCGTCACTCGTTCACACACGTTGTCCCAGCCGACCTGCGCCACCGAAGCGATTCTCACCACCGTCCGGGCGCTCGTGGCGAGGGCCATGCCGTTGATCGAGCAACGGGGCCTCACCCTCGTCGGGGTGGCGGTCGGCAACCTCGACGACGATGACGCCGTCCAGCTCGTGCTGCCGTTCGATGAGGAGGCGGGCGCCGCCCTGGACGCCGTGCTCGACACCCTGCACGACCGGTTCGGATCCGCAGCCGTGACACGCGCTGTGCTTCTCGGCCACGACCCGGGCCTCACGATTCCGCTACTGCCTGAATGACCGACGCAATGCACTGGTGGAGCGGATGACGGGAATCGAACCCGCGTATTCAGCTTGGGAAGCTGATGTTCT
>JAODNO010000420.1 GCA_025465235.1 Pseudonocardia sp. | reverse complement strand
GGCGACGGTCGCCGCGCCATCGGGATCGAGGCGGACGATGAGCGTGGCGTCGGAACCGAGCATGCTGCCGACCTCGTGCGTGACGGCCGCGAAGACCTCCGCCGGCGGCACCCCGCGGGCGACCAGCGTGGCGACGCGGCGCAACGCGGCCTGCTCGTCGACGAGCACGCGCAGATCCTCGCGGCTCTCGGCGTTCGCCGTCGCGAGGGCTTCGGCCTCACGGGTGCGGCGCGCGGCCAGGCCGACAACCGCGCTGACCGCCCCGGCGACGAGGAGGAACGCGACCAGGGCCACCACATTGTTGGGGTCGGCGATGGCGACGTCGTCCGGCGGGATGAAGTAGTAGGCCAGCAGTAGCGAGGCCGCGACCGCGGCGGCCAGCGCCGGGAGCAGTGCACCGACCACGGCCACGACCAGGACGGCAACGAGGTAGAGCAGAATCTGACTGGGCAGGTTCACGATGTCGCGAAGCTGGACCAAACCCATGGTCAGCGGTGGAAGAACCGCCAGCCCGGTCAGCGCCCCGGCGAACCGACGCCGCGGGGAGAGCCCCGCGCACAACGCGCGCAGCCGTCCTCGGGCCACGGCGGGCTTCGAAAATGACAATGTATGCAACGTCAAGGTCGCCTCTCCCGTCAGGCAGGTGCCGGTGGCGCCCCGTGCCTGGTCCCGTCAGCAACTGGCCCGGCTGCGACTACTAGCGCGATTGAGAAACGTAACGACGATCAGGGACGTCACTCGGCCCAATCCGAGCCCAGGATCACCTCGACGAAGTCACCGCGGCGGAAACCGGGCACGAAGTGTTCGAGCACGTCGGCCTTGACGTTGCCGAACGTGGGCTCGGGGCGGTCCTTGATGCCGTCGATGTTCGCGCCCACGTAGAGCAGCTCGGGGTCGAACTTCAGGTTCTGCTCGCGGCCTCGGAGGCTGCCGAACAGGTAGACCCGGCGGGAGTGGTGGTGAATCAGAGGGGTCGCTGCCTCGCGCACCAACTCGGTGGCCTCGGCGACCAGCCGCGTGTCGGGGATCTCGACGTCCGAAATCATCTCCGTCATGGACCCAGCATCCAGCGAGGTCGACGTACGGCACACTGCCGTGACGGACGGGAACCCCACAGATCCGGACAGACGCCGATGCGCAGCACTTCGTGGACCGCGGCGGCGGCGTCCGATGTAGATGCTCGCCTTACCGCGTCGAGTCAGGTCGTGGCCGCAGACCAATGATCGACGCCGTTCAGCCTGTCGTGCGGTGAAGTGAAGGCGGGCGAAGCCGCCATCGTGGAGCAGCCCCGAGCGAACGACCTCGCTGAGCAGCAGGACTAACTGGTGTCAGAGCCGCATCGGCGCCTGAGCAAGGCCACCAGCATGGCGGGCAGTCGCGTCGACGACGTCGAGAGCGCCAAGGTCGAACTGGAGCGGCTCGGTGCCACCACGCCGGAGCATCAAGCCGGAATCGACTTCGTCGTGATGCGGGATCAGTCGGGCCATGGTCCCACCTTTCACCCGCCCGGATACGCGCTGAGTGACGAACGGCCTCACCCCTGCCGGTTCCGCCGCTGGAAGAGCTGCCGCACCAGGTCGCGGCCGATGCCGGTGACGACGAGCGCGATGACCGCCGTCTCCAGGATCGGGTGCGGACCGAGAGCAGGCCGGGTGGCCGCGGCCGCGCGGTTCGTGGCTGCCGCGCGGTTCTCGGCGGCCAGGGCCGGCGCCGGCGGGGGCTCCGACTCGTGCAGCATGCCGTGCTGATGCAACCAGTAGAGCCATACGAACGCGGGCAGCACGAACAGCACGGCCAGGCCCAGTGCCACGAACAACGCCCACTGCGCCGCCTCCGGAGCACTGCCCTGCGCGAGCGTCACAGCGCCGGGCAGCACCCAGGGATACTGCGCGACCCCCCACCCGGCGACCACGCCGGCCACCGCGAGCGCCGCAGCCCCCCGCAGCAGGTGCCGCCGGTTGCTCCGCATGAGCACCAGGGCGGCGATCCCGCCCACCACCGAGACCACGACCGCGGGCAACGCGGGCCCGAGCAACCGGGGCCACAGGTACGGCGCGCTCTCCCTCAGCAGCACCAGGTCGATCGCCGCCAGGACGCCGGCGACCAGGCCCGCGGCCAGCGACCGGCGGCGGAAGTAGCGCACCATGTCGGGCTCGCCGCGCCGCTCGGAGTCGGCGACGAGGAAGACGCCGCCGATGTAGGCGCAGGTGGCCACGAACAACAGGCCGGTGACGACAGCCGTCGGGCTGGTCCACGCGCTGAGGACGTTGCCCCCCGGGTTCGCCGGCACCGCTCCGGTGGCCACCGCGCCCACCACGACGCCGAAGAAGAACGGCGTCATCACGGAGGCGGCGGCAAACAGCGCGCCGTACAGTCGCTTCGTCGACAGCCGCTCGGCCTCGTGCCGGAACGCGAAGCCGACCCCGCGCAGGACGATGCCGAGCAGTGACAGGGCGAGTGGTACGAAGAGCGCGATCATCACCGCGCTGAACGCGCTCGGGAAGCCGGTCCAGAACACCACGAGCCCGAAGATGAGCCAGACGTGGTTGCCCTCCCAGACCGGGGTGACCGACGCGTCGATCGCTTCCCGTGCAGCGGCGCCGCGCTTGGCGCCACCCGCGAGCAGGTCCCAGATCCCGCCGCCGAAGTCGGCGCCGGCGAAGAGGGCGTAGCCGGCGATCGTCACGAACAGCAGGACGGCGACGGCGCTGGTCGCGCCGGAGGGGTTCATGCCGGCGTCTCCCCAACCCGGCCCGGCCGAGGGCCGTAGGGCGTCTGCACGGTGTCCTCGCCCGCGGCGCCCGGGGCGCGCCAGCGGCGGCCCATGAGCCACGGCACCGCAATGCTCGTCGCGGTGAGCACCCCGTAGATGACGACCGTGGCCGCCAGGGTGACCGGCACGCCGCCGGCGGTGGTCACCGCGTCCTCGGTGGGCAGCAGCCCGTAGACGATCCAGGGCTGGCGGCCCACCTCGGTGACGATCCAGCCCAGCTCCATGGCCGCGATTGACGCGAAGCCGGCGAGGGCGGCCGGGATGAGGAACCACCTCGTGGACAGGACCTCACGGCGGAACTTCCACACCCATGCCTGCCACGCGCCGAGCACCATGAGGCCCATGCCGATGGCGATCATCCCGTTGAACGACAGATGGATCAGGTTCGCCAGCGGCGGCCGGAACTCCGGCGCCACGCTGTTCCACCCGATCACCTCCGTGTTCGGCGAGAACCCGACCAGGATGGAGTCGAGATACGGAATGCCGATCCCGAAGTAGACCTCCCCATTCCAGTAGATGCCGCCGAGCCACTCGGTGGCGCCCCGCTGCGTGTTGTCGACAAGTTCCATCGCCGCGAACTTGATCGGTTGCTGGTCCGCGACCGCACGAGCGAGGATGTCGCCGATGATCACCTGGATGGGTGCGGCGACGGCACCGACCCCGAACGGGATGAGAAACCCCAGCCGGTGGTAGCGGTCCCGCCGCCCGCGCAGCAACCCGACCGCGTAGACGCCCGCGACGACGAACCCGACCACCATGTAGGCGGCCAGCACCATGTGCGGCGTCTCGTAGGGCGTGGCCCGGTTGAAGATCACCGACCACGGGTCCACTGACGCGATCCGCCCGTCCTGCAGGGTGAACCCGCTGGGCTGGTTCATCCACGAGTTCGCCGCGACGACCGCGAACGCGCCGAGAATCCCGGCCACCACCATCGGCATCCCGGACCACCAATGCACCCACGGCGACAGACGGCGCCAGCCGTACAGGTAGATGGCGGTGAAGATCGCCTCGACGAAGAACCAGATGCCCTCGATGGCGAACGGGATGCCGAACGCCGCCCCGTAGCGGCCCATCAATCCTGGCCACAGCAGCCCGAGCTCGTAGGACAGCACGGTGCCCGAGACCGCCCCGACGGCGAAGATCACCGCCGCCACCTTCGACCACCGCTGCGCGAGCACCAGCGCCACCTGGTTGCCTCGCCGGATGCCGATCCAATGCGCGATCAGCACGACGGCAGGGAAGGCGATGCCGAAGCAGGCGAAGATGATGTGGAAGCCCAGCGACGCCCCCATCTGGGCCCGCGCAGGAATGGCGCCCTCGGCCACAACCAGCAACGGGGTGCTCATGTGACGCCCACCCCGACACAGGCCCCCTCGCCCCGGACGGCATGCACCATGGGGAGCGGAGGTGGTGTGCCCGTGTTTTCCGCAATGTTGGTCGTGCTTCTCGGGCTGGGGATCAGTGCCTTGGGGCTGCTGGTCCCGGACATGTACCTGGTAGGTCTGGTCGTGCTCTTGATCGGTGGCATCGGCGTCCTCGTATGGCTGGGCGACTTGTATCGCTGTAGTGGCAGGTCACTGCTCTAGCCGCCGTGGCTGACCGGCGCGAGCTGCTCGTGCTGGAGGTGGCCCTCCATCGGCACGTCGTCGGCAGGACGGTTCCCGCACGCTGAAGGATGCGTGTTTCGCCCGTCCTGTGTCGGCATGGTCAGCGCCACCTCAGGGCTACCGCTGACGGGAATCTGTCCATTGCTGCTGGCCGGAAATTGGCTGGTGGGGACCCCGCGGATACGCCGACCCGATCGAGGTGGCTTCCAGGCCGGGCGGGAGTACCTCACAGCAGCGGATGCGGCCGAGCGGTCGCCTGACGCGGTCACCGTGACCAGCTCGGCCGGGTGCCCGGCAGAACGCAGCCGTTCGGTGATGGTGCCCGCCTGTGCCATGGCGAGCGCGCTGGGTCGGGTACCGATGCGAAGAGTCATCGCGACTCCTCCTGCGCTGGGATGTCGGTCCGGGCCTCCAGCGCTGCGATCACGTCGCCGCTGCGCTGGAT
>JAODNO010000394.1 GCA_025465235.1 Pseudonocardia sp. | reverse complement strand
ACTGTCCGCTCTCCCGTGAGGGGCAGGCACCCCACCTGACCAGCGTCAACGTCCGTCATCGCGTCGATACCCTACCGCTCGTCCGGTCACACCACGTGGTGCGTCCGTCCAGTGCTAGCCGCGCCGCTTTCGACCGGCGTAATTTGCGCCCTTCAGCGGCACGGTCACGGAAGGAGCAACCATGACCAGCACACAGCCTGTGGAGCACCTGTCATTCGCCAGGCCCGACGAGGTCCGCGAGGGCGACAACTGGCGGCTGGAACTGCTCAACCTCGCGGGCGGGGCCCAGGTGGGAAGGATCACGGCCCAGCCTGGCTGGAGATGGTCGAAGGACGTCAAGCCCGTAGCCGGCACCGACCTGTGCATGGCCCCGCACCAGCAGTATCAGGTGAGCGGCCGCATCCACATCGTCATGGCCGACGGCAGCGAGATCGACTCAGGCCCCGGCGAGATCACATCCCTGCCACCGGGACACGACGCATGGGTGGTCGGGGATGAGCCGGTCGTCGCGATCGACTGGCAGGGTGCCTCTGTCTGGGCGGCCCGCCAGTAGCATCGCGGCCCTCCCGATCCGGCGGGTGCTCCCGGCACGATCGACGGCACAACGAGACGCCGCTTTGTCAACCCGGGGCCCGCGGGTGGGGGGCGGGCGTGCCGCGGACGGTGAGGACGCCGCCGACATCGTTGGTGAGCCAGGCCAGCAGCGTGGTGTCGTCGAGCGTGAGCGGGACCCGCGGCCCCGACCAGCTCAGCAGGGCCGTTGGCCGGTGGGCGAGCGCGTCGGTCAGCAGGGCGGCGAGCTCCGGGGTGGCCAGTACCACCACCCCGTTGTGGCTGACGGATTTGCCGCCCGGGAGGCCATCGGCGGCATCAGGCCCCGTACTGAGGACGTAGCCGCAGCCCTGCCGGTCGTCGTAACCGGTCACGATCACCGTCTCGCTCCGTTGCTCATCAGATGATGCCGGCGGCGAGCCGCGCGAGGCGGTCGGCGTCGGCGGCTAGCTGGGCGATGTTCGGGTCGTCGGCCGCCACTCCGTGGCGGGCGGCGATCCTCCGCACGTCGGGATAACCGATCTGGGTGCGGTTCTGGTCGTCGAGCCACACGACGAAGCGCTGGGGCAGGTCCAGCCCGATCGACGGGGCGGCGGCGAGCAGCGGTGCGTCGGCCTGGGCGTCGCTCACGAAGACCACCGAGGTGGGCCGGATCGCGGGCCCGGGGTCCGCCGAGCCTGCCGCCTCGTCGACCACGGCGACGGAGCGGGTCGGGCGGCGGTCGGCACCCCGGCGGAGTCGATCGGCGGTGGTGGCGACGCTCGCGCTGCTGGCCACGGTCAGTAGATAGTTCGACGGTGTCACGCCGACCAGGGGGGACGGGACCGGGACCGGGGGGCCCGGCACTGCCTGCCCGAGCACAGCGGTGGTGCTGTCACGCAGCGCGGTCCGCGCCCCTGGGTCGGGCACGCCGGCCACCGCAGCGACGTAGTCGGCGCTGTCGACGGTGAGGCTCACCGAGCCGTCGGAGCCCTGGCGCACGAGATAGCGCTGCGGCAGGTTGGCCCCCGCCCGCTGGTCGATGCGCAGCAGCGGCAGCTGTGCAGCGGGCGAGCCCCCGATGACCAGGGTGGAGGGCGGTATCGCGACTCCGGCTGCTCGCGCGTCGGCGGCGTGGTCGACCACGGTGGTGACGGAGCCGCCGGTCTCGCTGATGGCCTCCTGCACCCGCTGCACGGTGGAGGCGAAGTCCGTGCCGGCCGCCAGCAGGATCGTGCCCGCCGGCTGGCCCGGCGCCGTGCGCGGCTCCAGCGAAACCTCGCCGCCGGTGGGGTTCGCACACCCGGAGGCGACCACAGCCAGCGTCATCGCCGCGCCCCACGTCCGGATCGTGCCGGACCGCCGGCTGGGGTGGGCTCTGACCAGAACGGACATGGGGCAGCTCCGCGAGTAGACGGGGCCCGACCCTATCGGGGGCGAGGCCGCCCCGTCCGGCCGAGCGCGTCGGCTCGCCGGTCAGCGGCGCCGGAAGCGCGCCAGCAGGCCGCGGGCCCGCTCCTGGTTGCGCGGGTCGGCCGCCAAGCGGCGACCCTGTTCGGTGAGACGCCGCCCCTGAGGGCCGGCGAGGAAACTACGGATCCGATCGATGATGGGCATTTTGTCGGATACCCGGTCCCGGCCGCCCCCACACGATCATGGCGTAGGCGGGGCTCCGCCTCGGGTGAGGAGTTTCACCCGTGGTCCGTTTGCCCTCCGGCTACTCACCGGTAACAATTGCCCGATCCGGCTGCCCACCGCAGCCAGCTGCGGTGGAGGGTGGCAGAGTCGGAACCGGGCGCCGAGCAAGAGCGCCCCCGTGAGAACGACCGCGGCTCGTCCGCACCGGCAGGAGGTCGAAGAGGTCCGATGAACATCGTCGTGCTGGTCAAGCAGGTGCCGGACACCTACTCGGAGCGCAAGCTCAACTCGTCCGACGGCACCCTGGACCGGGACGCCACCGACGCGGTGCTCGATGAGATCAACGAGCGCGCGGTCGAGGCGGCCCTGCAGCTGAAGGAGGCCCACGACGGGACGGTCACCGTCCTGACGATGGGGCCCGACCGGGCCACCGACGCGATCCGTAAGGCGCTGTCGATGGGCGCGGACAAGGCGGTGCATCTGTCGGACGAGGCGCTGCACGGCTCGTGCGCCGTGCAGACCGCTCGGGCACTGGCCAAGGCGCTCGGCACCGTCGATGGCGGGTTCGACCTGGTGGTGGCCGGCAACGAGGCGTCTGACGGGCGGAGTGCCGCGGTGCCGGCGATGGTCGCCGACGTGCTCGGCCTGCCGTCGCTGACGCACGCGCGGGAGGTCACCGTCGACGGGTCGACGGTCACGGTCCGGCGTGAGACCGACGACGGCGTCACGCACCTGACCGCCGAGCTCCCCGCGGTCGTGAGCGTGGGAGAGAAGATCAACGAGCCGCGTTACCCGTCGTTCAAGGGGATCATGGCGGCGAAGAAGAAGCCGGTCTCCACGATCAGCCTGGCCGACGCCGGGATCGACCCGTCGGAGGTCGGGCTCGCCAACGCGCTGACGTCGGTGACGTCCTCGCAGCCGAAGCCGCCGAAGAGCGCGGGCGAGAAGATCGAGGACGAGGGCGACGGCGGCGCGAAGGTGGCGGCGTTCCTGGTCTCCCAGAAGCTCATCTGACGCGGGATCGACGGGAAGAGGAGAAGTTCATGGCCGAGGTGCTGGTCCTCGTCGACCACCTCGAGGGTGAGATCAAGAAGAGTACGTTCGAGCTGCTGACCGCGGCGCGCACGCTGGGTGAGCCGTCGGCGGTCGTGGTCGGCCCGGCCGGCACCGCCGCCAAGCTGGGCGGTGCCCTGAAGGAGCACGGCGCGCAGAAGATCTACGTCGCGGAGACCGACTCGACGGAGTTCCTCACCCCGGAGGTGGGGGTGCTGGCATCGCTGATCGAGTCGAAGGACCCGGTGGCGGTGCTCATCGCGGTGTCGGCCGACGGCAAGGAGATCGCCGGGCGGGTCGCGGTACGCACGAACAGCGGGTTGCTCGGTGACGTCGTGGCCGTGTCGCCGGAGGGCGTCACGCACTCGGTGTTCGGGGGTGCGTACACCGCGGAGGCGAAGGCCACCACCCCGCACCCGGTGATCACGCTGCGTCCTGGCTCGGTGGAGATCGAGCCTGCCGCGGGTGCGGGCGCGGAGGAGACCGTGCCGGTGCCCGCCGCACAGGGCCGCGCCGCCACCGTGACGAGCCGGGAGCCGATCGTGGGCGGCGACCGGCCGGAGCTGACGGAGGCATCCGTGGTGGTCTCCGGTGGTCGGGGCGTCGGCTCGGCCGACGACTTCCAGGTGGTCGAGGCGTTGGCCGACTCGCTCGGTGCCGCGGTGGGCGCGTCGCGCGCTGCGGTGGACTCGGGCTACTACCCGCACCAGTTCCAGGTGGGGCAGACCGGCAAGACGGTGTCGCCGCAGCTCTACATCGCGTTGGGCATCTCCGGGGCGATCCAGCACCGGGCCGGGATGCAGACGTCGAAGACGATCATCG
>JAODNO010000360.1 GCA_025465235.1 Pseudonocardia sp. | reverse complement strand
GGAGCGGCCGCGACGGGCGGATGGTGGCGTTCTCGTGACAGCCGCGAGGACGATGTCGAAGAACAGCGTGATCAGCAGCCCCATCCCGAGCCCGCAGACGGCGAGGCCGGGCGCGAGCTGCCAGCCGTGACCGCCCCGCCGGTCAGTCCGAGTGCCAGCAGCACGAGCGCGATCCCGAGCGCCATGACGACCGCGCCCACCTGCAGCACGGGTCGGGCCGATGGTCATGTCGGGCGACGGCCAGGAGCGCTTCGCCTTCGGGCTCGACCTCATCGTGCGCGGCCTGGCCGCGCAGGCCGAGATCAGCGGGCCGGTGAACCGTCTGTCGGTCTCGAAGGGCTGCTCGTCGGTTCCCGCGCGGATTCGGTGGCTTCAGGCTCCATCGCGTTCCCCGAAGTCTCCCTTGCGGATCATGCAGTGCACGCCCTTGACGATGTCGACGACCTGGGAGATGGAAAAGTCGCCTGCGGCGCTGAGATACAGGTACGCCTCGCTCTCGGTCATGCCCGTCTGCTCTGCGAGAAACTGGACCGAGAGTTGCGCGCATTGGCGCATCGCCTCGTTGAGGTCCTCGTGCATGCCGAGGATGATCCAGTGATCCTCGGTTTCCGCGACCGGCCACGCCGCGCGTTTCGAGGACAGCAGGCCAGGACCGGGCCGTGCCACCGACAGCCGGACCGTGACGCGCAGCGAACCCTCCAGTGCGGTGAGCGCAATTTCGCCGTTGCCCTGCGCGAAATGTGGGTCCCCCAGGAAGAAGCCGGCCCCCGAGATCTGCACGGGCAGGAACAGGGACGATCCGGCGACGATTTCACGCATGTCCATGTTGCCCCCGAAAGGGCCCGGCGGAATCGTGCTCAGCGGGGTTTCTGTTTTCGGCGTCACTCCGCACAGTCCCATGAACGGGCGCAGCTCGATCGATGCTCGTCCGGTGCCGTAGTCGAACACCGCATGAGTCGCGTCATCGGAGAGGTGGCAAAAGCGACTGAAGATAGCGGGCGTCGTCCCGTCGTCGTTCCTCGGTAGTTGCGCGGGGAGGCATCCTCGCTGATGCCTGCTCGAGATGATCCCGTACGGTACCCGGGGCCGCAGATCGAGGAAATCGACTCGCAGCCAGTCGCCCTCCTCCGCGCCGAGGACCCGCACGGGGCCGAGCACGATGTGCGGACCCTTGGCCGGAGATTCCCGTTTGAGGCCGGAGGCCGCTATCTCGACGGCTTCGTCGAGAATTGCGTGTCGTGGTACGCCGAACCGGCCGAAGTACGAGACGGGGTCCCGCCCCTGATCCTCCATGAACCCCTCTTGGTTGACGGTGTCGAAGGTGACAATTTCACCGTCGCCAACCTCGAGCACATGCGGTGTCGCCGGAGTGGGCAACGTGCCCCAGGAGATCGTGTCCGGAGTGCATGACAGGTAGCGGTTCGCGATTCCCGGACCGGTTCCCGCCGCCAGTATTCGTGTCACGGTCGCCCGGCCGCAAGCGAGGCGAGATGGTCGCGCCAGCCGCCCGCCGCGGTGATCTCATGGACGTTGTCCTGACCGCTGGGCAACTCGCGGCAGATCATGCTCAGCGAGCCCCGTCCGTCCTCGAGCCTGATGACCGACAGCTCGAGCACCGGCGGCTCGCGCGGCAGGAGCTTCTCCTCCAGATCGGTGTAGGAGATTTCGTAGATCTCTCCGGGAACGGACCAGCCGCCCTGCGACACCCGCGCCAGGCCGGGGAAGACGTCGTCGAAGGAGAAAAACCGGTATTCCGGCGCGGTGCGGACCGGGCCGAGAAACCGCCCGAAAGCGAGAGCATCGTTGAGCTCGCCTCCGCTCATCGCCTGGCCGTTGACGAACATGGTGACGGTGTCGGACATCAGAGAGCTCCTTGGGCCTGCAATGTGTGAGTCGGTCAGTCGAGCGTGGCGTTGCCGAAACCGCGCAGCGCGTGGATTCGAACTGCGGTCGTCGCGCGCTCGAGGTCACCGCTGGAGAGGTCGTCGAGAAGGGCGCGGTGTTGGGACACCGGCTCGTGCCCTGGCTGCTGGACGTAGTCGTCAGTGGGATAGAGAAAGGCCTGGCGATCGAGAAAGGACGAGGTGACGGAAGAGAAGGCGGCACGGTTGATGGCCATGTGCAGATCGAGATGGGCCATCGAGAACTGGGAGCTGGTGATTCCATGATCTCGGATGGACGTCTCCAGCGGCGTCAACAGCTCGTACAGCGGTGCCCAGTTCACCTGGTCTTGTCTCTGCGTGAGCATCTTGGCCGCGACCTCGTCGAAGGCGCAGCGGAGCAGGTGCAGCTCAGCGCGGGCTTCCGCGTCGACCTTGACCACGATCAGCTGGCCGCGTCTGACCCGCAGCACCAGCCCTTCGCTGGTCAGACGTTGCAGCGCCTCACGGATCGGGGTGCGGCTGACGCCCAGTTCCTCGGCGATCTGCTCCTCGACCAGCCGCATGCCTCCGCCGTACTCGCCGGTGGTGATCCGCTGCCGGAGATATCGGTAGACCGTCTCGCGCGCGTTGGGCTCTCCTGCGGTGACGCCGGGGGCGATCACGACGCCGCCGCCTTCAGAAGGGCCGCCCGGCACGCGTTGGTGACTCGTTGCATGAACGTGCCCGACATGACATTCAGGCCTGCCCGCAGAGCCGCAGTCTGCAGCGACGAGGTCCGATTGTTGAGGTCGAAGAATCCGTTGCCGGGCGCCGCCAGTCCGCCGAACGGGAACGCGAACTCGGCGGCCTCGGAGGCGTCCGTCTCGCCCCACGTCGTGGTGTTGATGATCAGTGAGGGCGGCGTGGAGCCGAACGTCACGAGCAGGTCGGCCGGTGCCACGCTGTCGGCGCCGAACCGGGAGGCCCATTCGGCCAACGCGGCGGAGTTCCGCGCGCTCCCGGCCAGGCGAGCATCTGGCCATGCCCGCCTCGCCGCCAATGCCACCGAGTCGGAAGACCCACCGGACCCGAGGATGAGCACGCTGTCGGGGTTCCGCCCGCCCATGACCGTCTCCATCGCGGCCTGCGCAGCCCAGCAGTTGGTATTGACACCCACCGAGCGCCCGCGGTGCCGGACGATCGTGTCGACGACACCTGTGCGGGTGGCCGACTCTGTCAGGGAGTCAATCCGCTCGGCGACGGACTTCTTCCACGGGCTCAGCACCAGTGCGAGCTCCCACTCGGTGTTGGCGATCAACGCCTCGGGGTTGCCGAAGGGGATCGCCTGCCCCAGTTCGACGTGCTCCCTGGCGAGAGCGTCGGAGAGCAGGCGGCCGTGCAACGCATGTGCGGCGGTAGTGCCGATGCCCGCGATCACGGCGGGCGGCCGCACGGTTGCAGCCTCCGGTGCACGCAGGCCGGATTCCTCCTGACACCGGTTCACGGCATGACGCGTCGTCGCCGCGCCGTCGCCGGCACCGCTGCGGAGGCTTACCTGTGGAGTGCTCACGTTCCCCTTCGTTCCCTCATCGCTGATCCGCTCTCCTCGCGCGGACCGTCACGGGCCGTCGGTTGCGAGCGGAACCCGTGCGGGACGAACCTGCTGACCCGCCGGATCACCGATGATGGCGCCCTTTTCATAGATCAATCCGCCGCGCAGGTATGTGGCAACGACCGCCCCCGTCAGCGCCCAGCCCTCGTAAGGGGTGACGTTGTGCTTGGAGTGCATGGACGTGCCGTCCACCACCGCCCGGGTCTCGGGGTCGACCAGCACGAGATCTGCGTCGAAGCCGGGCGCCACCTGGCCTTTGGCGGCCATCGACCATCTCCTGGCCGGCGCGTACGAGCACAACCGGACGATGTCCTCGATAGTCATCCTGCCCTGCGCCGCGGCGGTGAGGAGCAGAGGCAGCATGGTCTCGACCCCGATGAATCCCCCGTAGGCCTTCCACACGTCCTGTTCGGCCTGCTCGGTGGCCGTGTGCGGGGCGTGGTCGGTGGCGATCACGTTGATGTCGCCTCGACCCAGGCCCGCCCAGAGCGCCTCGACGTCCGCCGCGGGGCGGATGGGCGGGTTGAGCTTGATGAGGTTGCCGTACGTGTCGTACGCGCGCTCGTCCAAGAGCAGGTGCGCGACGAGGACCTCAACGCTGACCCGGTGCCCTTGGGCACGCAGGTCGCACACCCGTTGCAGGCCGGCAGCGGTGGACAGATGGTGGACGTGCAGCTTGGCCTTCGCTTCGGTGGCCATGGTGATGATGCGGGTGACGGCTTCCACCTCGACGAACGTCGGCCGTCCCTCGAGGTGCGCGCGCGGGTCCGTCCGACCGGAGGACCGCAGGCGGTCGCCGAACATGCGCAGCAGATGATCGTTCTCGGCGCGCACCCCGCCCACGAGATCCGCGGCGGCCGCGGCTTCGAGACCACGGAAGATCGCGGCATCGTTCGGGCAGCGGTTGTCCCCGGTGGTCTGCCCCATGAAGAGCTTGAACCCCATGGCGCCGAGCTCGGCCATTCCGGCGATCTCATCGGCGTTGTCGTGGTCGAGCATGCCGTACAGACCGAAGTCGACGTAGGCCTTGTTCTTCACCAGGTCGAGCTTCTGCTGGTAACGCTGCGCCGTGGCGACGGGAGGGGACGTGTTCGGCATGTCGACCACGGTGGTGACACCGCCCGCGGCGGCGGCGCGGGTGCCGCTGGCGAAGTCCTCCTTCTCGGTCATACCGGGTTCGCGCAGATGCACATGGACGTCGACGAGCCCAGGCAGGACGAGCAGGCCTGTCGCGTCCACCGTCGGCACGCCCTCGCCGCGCAGCTCCTCGCCGACCGCGATGATCCGGCCGTCACGGACGGCGACGTCGTGCCGCCGGCGCCCGTCGTGCGAGACGACGGTCCCTCCGGTGAAGACGAGATCGGGCGTGGCGTTGTCGTACATGGAGTTACCCTTCGATCAATGACTCTGCGAAACTATGCGGCCAGGGTGGGATTCTCTTGGTAGACCTCCCGGATGGGACCGAGCTCGAAGAGATCGCCGACGGCTAGGTTCAGACCGCCCGCAGAGATGGACTTGATGTTCTCGGCGGCAACCTGGTCGGAGAAAGCGATGATCTGCTGCTTGCTGTCGCCGTTGCGAATCAGATCGTTGCCGACCGTGGTTTCGTCGAGCATCGCCTTCGGATCGAGCTTGAGGTCCTTGCCGTAGTCGTTGACCGTGATATCGGTGGCCAACTGCGGGTTGGCCAGCACGTCCTTCCAGCCGCGGATCTCGGCCTTGAGGAACGCCTTCACCTTGTCCCGGTGCTGGTCGATGTTCTGCTGGGTGGTGATGTAGGTCTGGCCGACCAGCGGGAAGCCGACGTCCGCGAGCAACATCGAGGTGACGTCGAACCCCAGGTGTTGCAGATCGATCGGCTGGCTGTTGATGAACCCGAGGTAGCCGTCGATCTCGCCCTTGGTCATGCCGATCGGGTTGCCCTGGACGGGAACAGTCTTGATGCGTGTGGTGTCGAGCTTGAGCGCCGCGAGGAAGTTGCGCCACACCGGCTCGCTGGACGACGCGCATCCGATCGTCTTCCCGTAGAGATCGTCCGGCGTTTTGATCGGCTTTGCGGTCATCGACATGATGCATCCGGCGTAACGCTGGTACACCGCGCCGATGATCTTCAAGGGGGCGCCCTGGGCTACCGCTGCGGCGACGATCGGCACCTGGGACACTCCGGTGAAGGTCCGGGTGAGCACATCCGATTCGATCGGCGGTGCGGTCGGTCCGCCCGCGACCAGATCAGCGCCGCTGAAGCCCGCTTCCTTGTAGTAGCCGTTCTTGTCCGCGAAGTAGCTTCCGGCGAACTCGGTGTTCTTGATCCAGGCCAGGCGCTGGGAAGCGATTCCGAAGCCGGTAGAGCCGGTGTTGGATCCGCTCGACCCGCACGCGGCAAGGGCGCCCGGTCCTGCGAGGGCGAGCCCGCCGAGGGTGAGCCCCCGTACCAGGAATTTGCGTCGGTCGAACTGTGTAGTCATGGGTGTACTCCGTTTCGGAGGGAAGAAAGTGGTGGACCCGGCGTGGGTGATCGTCAGCGGGCCGCGTTTCTCCGTGCTCTGACGATCGCTTCCGCGAGGGCGACGAATTGGTAGATCACCACGCAGACGATGGTCAGCACGACCACCGAGGACCAGAGGCGCCCGAACTGGAACTCGTTGGCGTCACGCAGCATCTCGCCGCCGAGCCCCGCACCGGTGGCGAGCCATTCGGCCAGCAGCGCGCCGACGATGGAGGTGGTCA
Organism: Pseudonocardia sp.; assembly: GCA_025465235.1. Classification (GTDB taxonomy): domain Bacteria; phylum Actinomycetota; class Actinomycetes; order Mycobacteriales; family Pseudonocardiaceae; genus Pseudonocardia. The sequence continues at coordinate 1,714 of JAODNO010000360.1, read as the reverse complement.
CCGTGATGCGGGCTGCGGTGAACCAGGTGGGAATCGCGTGCGGTAGCGCGACCTTGGTGAACGACGTCCACGTCGAGCCGCCGAACGCACGGCACATGTCCAGATCGGTTTTGGGGGCGGACCGGATTCCCTGCAGCATGGTCAGCAGCGCCGGGACGAACACGATCGCCGAACCGATGACTGCAGTGCCAACCGATCCCCGTCCAAAGACCAGCACGAGGATCGGTGCGACGGCGACCATGGGGATGGCGTGAAGTGCCGTCATCGTCGGGACGAACATCTGCTCGATGGTGTCCGAGAAGTAGAACAACAGGGATACGGTCGCGGCGAGAGCCAGCCCTAGTGCGAACCCGAGCGAGGCATCGGCCAAAGTGCGGGCGAGCAGCGACCAGATCGCGGACCGGTTCGCTGCCGCGTCCCGCGCCGTTACCAGGTAGCTCCACACGTCCACGGGTGATTTGGCCACGAATGGGCTCACGTTCACTGTCCGCAGGAACAGCGTCCAGACGACGAGGATGGCCACGACTGTGCCGGAGAGCGTCAGTGCACTCCGCGCGGCGCTGCGCGCGAACGCCCCGAGGGCGTTGCCTGAAGGCTTGATCGCGGTGCTCATGCCGCCTCCTCCGACATGCCTGCCGCCCACGGCGTAGCGATTCGCTCCACCGCGCTGACGACCAGGAATCCGATCCCCGCGAGCAGGCTCAACACGAACGTGATGCCCCACGTGCGGACGACGTTGCTGGCCTGCTGGGCGACGACAAGGGCGGCGCCCAGGCCGCGCTCCTGACCCATGGATTCGCCGATGACGGTGCCCAGCATCGCGAGCGGAACCGCGATCTTCATAGCACTGAGAATGCTGGGCAGCGCCGAGAGCAGTTGGACCTTGCGCAGCACCGCGTACCGGCCGCCGCCGTAGGCGCGGACGAGGTCCTCGCTGCTCCGGTCCGCCTGCCGAAGACCATTGACACTGCCGACAAGTGTGGTGAAGAAAACAGACACCGCAGCCAGGATCGTGGAGGTCATCGGGCCGTTGAAGCACGCGGCCAGGATGGGCGCGATCGCGATCAGAGGCACGCATGCGGATGCGATCCCGATCTGCAGGACAAGCTTCTCCAGCCAGGGGATCACGACGACAGACGCAGCGCCCGCGATGGCGACGAGATTTCCCCACAGATAGCCGACCGCGGCTGATCCCAGCGTCACCGGGACATGCAGCCCGTAGAACGCCGGGCCGTCGGAGACCACCCCGGCAACGACCTGGGTGGGCGGGGCGATCGCGGGACCCAGGACACCTGTCATTCCGCCGACCTGCCACACGAGCAGGACGACGCATGTTCCAGCCAGCCGCAGCAGGAGTTTCCGACTCATCGCGGCCCACCCGACTTCGCGTGCGGCGAATCGGGTCGCGCGGCGTCTCCCTGACGAGCGGAGTCGAAGAGAATCGACGACAGGAGATCGACGTAGTGGTGGAATTCGCTGGAACGCATCATCTCCGACGTCCGCGGACGTGGCAGGTCGATGCCGACCACTTTCTCGACCCGTCCAGGTCTCGGGCTCATGACGACCACCGTGTCGGACAGGAAGACGGCCTCGGTGATCCCGTGAGTGACCATCAGCGTCGTAGCCGGCCGCTCGGTCCAGATCCGGAGTAGATCGGAAGAGCAAACGTATGAACTCCAGTCACAAGGACCATACAGCAGATCGCGTATGACGT
>JAODNO010000380.1 GCA_025465235.1 Pseudonocardia sp. | reverse complement strand
GTGGACGGAGGGATGAGTGACAACCCGCGCCCCGCGCTCTACGGCGCCCGCTACCCGGTGCGGCGCTTCGGCAGGCCGGTGACCGTCCCGTCCGCGCCGGTGACGATCGTCGGGCGGCACTGTGAGTCGTCGGACGTGCTGGCCGAGGACGTAATGCTCCCGGCCGACGTCGCCGCGGGCGACCTGCTCGCGGTGCCGTGCAGCGGCGCCTACCACGTCTCCCTCTCCTCGACCTACAACCAGGTCGGGCGGCCGCCCGTCGTCGCGGTGGCGAGCGGTGCAGCCGTGCCGATGCTGCGCAGGGAGACGATCGAGGACCTGTTGCGCCGCGACGCGGGTTGACTGGCGGCGCGACGGATCAGGGATGTGCGCGACGCGGTCGGGGCTGGCAGCGCGGGCAGCTGAACGAGCTGCGGTTCATGAACGGGTCGCGCCGGACGGGCGTGCCGCAGCGGCGGCACGCTCGGTCGGCCTGGCCGTACACGTCGAGCGAGCGGTCGAAGTAGCCCGACGCCCCGTTGACGTTCACGTACAGCGCGTCGAACGATGTGCCACCGGCCGCCAGCGCCTCCGCCATCACCTCGCTCGCCGCGGCCAGCACCTCACGCCCCTGCTTTCGGGTGAGCGTCTCCGTGGGGCGGGCCCAGTGCAGCCGCGCCCGCCACAGCGCCTCGTCGGCGTAGATGTTGCCGATACCCGACACGACCGTCTGGTCCAGCAGCGCGCGCTTGAGACCGGTGCGCCTGCGCCGGATCGCCGCGACGGCGGCGTCGAGGTCGAATGCGGGGTCCATCGGGTCGCGCGCGATGTGTGCGACGGGTTGGGGCAGCAGGCCGCCCTCCGCCGCAGGCACCAGCGGGTGCACCGACAGGCCGCCGAACGTCCGCTGGTCGACGAACCGCAGCTCCGGGCCGCCGTCGGCGAAGCGGAACCGGATCCGCAGGTGCTTCTCGTCGGGCCGCTCGGTATCGGCGACGAGCATCTGGCCGCTCATCCCGAGATGGGCGAGCACGGCGTCACCGGGCGGAGCCCATGCGGAGCTCGCATCTGCGCTGCCAGCTGCCCCGCCGTCCAGGTCGAGCCACAGGTATTTCCCACGCCGCCGGGCGCCGATGATCGTGCGGCCGGTCAGACGCGCGGCGAAGTCGTCACCGCCCGCTTCGTGCCGGCGCACTGCTCGGGGGTGGGCGACCGTCACCGCGGCGATCTTCCGCTCGAGGACGTGGTCGGCGAGGCCGCGGCGGACGACCTCGACCTCCGGGAGCTCCGGCACCGTGGACGCTCAGGCGGGGCCGGACGGAGCAGGCTGGCTTGCGGCAGCGGCCTCGGCTGTCAGCGTGCGCCACGCGAGCTCGGCCGACTTCTGCTCGGCCTCCTTCTTCGTGCGCCCCTCGCCCGAGCCGAGCTCCCGGCCCGCTACGACAGCGGTGGCGGTGAAGATCTTGAGGTGGTCCGGCCCGTCCTCGGTGATCCTGTACTCGGGAACGCCGAGGTCGGCCGCGGCCGTGAGCTCCTGCAGGCTCGTCTTCCAGTCCAGCCCGGCACCGAGCAGCGGGGCACCACGCAGCAGCCCGTCGAAGAGGCGGTGGACCAGCCCGCGGGCCGTCTCCAGCCCATGCTCCAGGTACACCGCGCCGATCAGCGCCTCGGTGGCGTCGGCGAGGATGCTCGCCTTCGTCCTGCCACCCGTCAGCTCCTCACCGCGGCCCAGGTAGAGGTGCGTCCCGAGCCCGCCGTCGCCGAGGGTGGCGGCCACGCCCGCGAGGGCGTGCATGTTCACGACGCTCGCGCGCAGCTTGGCCAGCTGCCCCTCGGGCAGGTCCGGGTGATCCCGGTAGAGGCGCTCGGTGACCACGATGCTCAGCACCGAGTCGCCGAGGAACTCCAGCCGCTCGTTGGTGGGCAGGCCGCCGTTCTCGTACGCGTAGGACCGGTGGGTGAGCGCGAGGGTGAGCAGGTCGTGGGCGATCTCCACACCGAGGGATGCGAGAAGAGGCCCGCGGTCACCCGCAGGCCCCCGCGGGCCGCGCTCCACCACTACGTCGTCGCCGATCCCGTGCTCCCGGCGATCAGGCCGGGCTGACGACCTGGCGGCCGTCGTAGGTGCCGCAGGTGGGGCAGGCCACGTGCGGGGGCTTGACAGCCCGGCACGCGCGGTTCGAGCAGGCGACGAGCGTGGGTGCAGTGGCCTTCCACTGCGACCGGCGCGAGCGCGTGTTCGACCGCGACATCCGGCGCTTCGGAACAGCCACGGTAGATCTCCTAGCGGTACTCGAGGGTGTCAATCAGCAGATAGGCGCTCACGCAGAGCGGCCCATCGAGGATCTAGTGTCTCATGCCCGTGGTCGGGCGCGAGGTCGGCCCGCTTCTCCCCGCACTCGGGGCAGAGGCCGAGGCAGTCGGGCCCGCACAGCGGGGCCAGCGGAAGGGCCAGGACGACGGCGTCGCGCACGGTCTGCTCGACGTCGAGCATCTCGTCGACGACTCTCGGCACCTCGTCCTCGTCGGTGGTCTCCTCGGTGACGCTGTCGGGGTAGGCGAACAGCTCCGACACCTCGACGTCGACCTCGTCGGTGACCACGTCGAGGCAGCGGGCGCACTCCCCTGCGAGCGACGCATGCACGCTCCCCGAGACGTAGACGCCCTCGGTGACCGACTCCAGCCGGACGTTCAGCTCCACGGGCTCACCCGCGGGCACGGCGATCGTCTCCAGTCCGAGCGCGGGCTCCGCGGGAGCCGGAATGGTGCGCGTGTAGGTGCGCATGTTCCCCGGGCGCCTGCCGAGCTCGCGGGTGATGAAGACCCACGGGCTGGAGGGATCGGGGCGGCCGGGAGTGGGGTGGTGCTTACTCACGCGACCAGAGTAGGCCCGTGGAGCGGCCGTGCGCCTGCTCCGGCCCCGCGGTCGACCGCAGGACCGGATGACGCGGAACCGGATGACGCGGATGACGCAACCCCCGGTGGTGCTGGCATCGGCGGGCCCTTCATCCTGGCCATGTTCGTCGCGATGATCTCCGCCTGGCGAGTTCTTCCACTGGTTCGGCGTCCCGCTGGTGGCCGGCACCGTGCTCCCGATGGTCGTGCCCTTCGGCACGCTCCCCAACATCATCTCCGGCGCCGGTCTCGGGTTGTTCCTGATCCTGGTCGGCGTCGCGGCGCTGCGGATGACCGACGAGGAGTGGGTCAGCGGCCGGAAGGGCGCCCCGGGGCGGCTTGACCGCTTCGTACGCTCCCGGCTCGGGCGATTCGTCCCCGACGCCGGGCTCAATGGGCCGGGACGACCTGGAACCGGGCGGCGTCCCCAGCGGCGTCGATCACCGAGATCTGATACGGCCCGACGGCGGCTATCGAACCTTTCGCCACCGCCGTCTCGGCCCCGTCCGCGGAGAAGGACACCCCACCGTCGCCAATCGCCGTGATCGCCACGAGTGGCCCGGTGCCGCAGGCGAACGAGATCGAGCCTTGCGTGGACGACGCGCGGCCGCTGCCGGTCATGCTGAGCCGACCCGGGCCCGATACCGACACCGTGCATCCGTCGGTCGGCGACAGCGGTGCCTGTGACGGCGCGACCGGCGAGGACGTCGGCGAGGGTTGTGCCGACGCTCCGCCCGCCTGCGGCGCCGCCGAGCCGGGGACCGTGGCGCTGCACCCGGTGACGAGCATCGCCGGTGTCGCCAGGGCAACGGTCAGGACGAGACGCGCTCGCGTCAGCAAGATCCTCACCCCGGGGATCGTGCCGTCGATGCGGCCGGAAGGCGAGGGCCGCTTTCCGGTGGTCCGAACGGGAGATCGTCAGGGCAGTCGCGGGGTGGGCGAACGTCCGAACTCGTCGGCCACCAGCGCGGTCAGTTCGAGGATCGCGTCCGCGGTCGCGGGTCGCAGGGCGCCCATGTCGATCCGGCCTCCGGTGGCCAGATGCGGATCATGCGGAACGTCCACGACGGCGCGGCACCGCGCGGAGAAGTGCGAGCGCAGCCGCGCCGTGTCCAGCTCCGTGCTCGTCCGGTCGGCGGAGAGCACCACGACGGCACGGGCGACCAGGTCGCGATGCCCGTGCGCCACCAGCCAGTCCAGCGTCTTGCTGGCCCGGCTGGCGCTGTCGAGGGTCAGCGCACCCACCACCACCAGGCTGTCGGCCTCGGCGAGGGTGCCGTCCATCGCGGAGTGCACCATCCCGGTGCCGGAGTCGGTGATGACGATGTTGTAGAACCGGGTCAGCACCGCGCACACCTGCTCGTACTCCGCGCGGTGGAAAGCCTCGCTGCGCACCGGGTCCTGCTCGGACGCCAGCACCTGCAGCCGGCCGGCGAGGCTCGTGAAACGTGCGACGTCGGGAAGTGCGTCGACGCCGTCGATGTGGTCGAGCAGGTCGCGCACCGTCACGCCGGGCTCGCCCGTCAGTCGATCGGCCAGCGTTCCCGCGTCGGGATTCGCATCCAGCGCCACAACCCGATCGCCGCGGTGCTCGGCGAGCGTGAGCCCCAACAGGGCGGCCACGGTCGTCTTGCCGACACCGCCCTTGATCGACGTCACGGCGATCTTGTGCGGGCAGCCCAGCTCCCGGCGGATGCGCAGCGTCAGGTTCTGCCGACGGCGCTCGACCGAACCGATTCCGGGATTGATCACACCGCCGCTGACCGTGTGGACGACCCGCCGCCATCCCGCGGTCGGCCTGTCGGAGCGACGGCGAACGATCGTGTCGTCGGTGAGCTCCGCTGCGCCGGGAACGCGCGGTTCGCCTACCGGCTCTCCTGGCGTCTGCTCCTCGGCATCGGGGCGGCACGGCAGCAGGCCCTGCTCTGGTGGAGGGGGCAGGGCCAGCGCAGGACCGGTGTCCGATGGCACGAAGGCTCGCTTCGGCATGTTCCCCCCACCCGCACGGCGACGGGCGCTGGTCCGAACCGCCCGTCCCGGCACGAAGGCGAGATCCGGGTGGATCCCGCATGATCAGCGCCAACCGGATCCTACGCAACCGGCCATCCGTCCCCACCGCGCCGATCACCACTCGCCTGTCGCCTGCCTCGTCGGCCCGTCCCGTCGGTTGACGGGGAAGGCCTACTCGAACGGCGGGGGCTGCAGGTGGCGGTACGCCTCCACCAACTGCTCCTCGGCCTCCCGCAGATACATCTCGAGCTCGCGCGCCGCAGCCCGCCCGTCGCCCTGCTGCAGCAGATGGAGGATCTCCCGGTTGCGCGCCAGGTAGGGCTCGTGGAACCGCCTCGGATCCGCCATCACGTGGAACACCAACCGGAGCTCCGCGAGCACGCCGCTCATGAGCTCGTCCGCACGCGGGCTGTCGGCGAGTGCGACGAGCCCCTCGTGGAACTTCAGGTTTGCCGTACCCAGCGCCTGCCAGTCCTGCCGCCGCATCGCATCCTCACCGTCCGTGACGGCGGCCACCAGCCGGTCGGTTCCCGGCACCCCGTCGACCGCCCGGACGACGCCGCACTCGACGAGCACGCGCACGCGGTACAGGTCGACGACGTCCTCGACGGTCAACGTCCGGACGAACACACCGCGGTTGAGCTCGTGGGTGAGCAGCCGCTCGTGGGAGAGCAGGCGGAACGCCTCCCGCAGGGTGTTGCGGGAGACCCCGAGGGCAGTGCCGATGGTGTCCTCCGCCAAGCGGGCGCCCGGCCGGAAGTACCCCTCGCTGATGCGGCTGCGCAGGATCGCCGCCACTCGCTCCGCGGTGCTCGTGCGGTTCAGGAGCATCCGGTCGGCGGCCAGGCCGTCGGTGGTCATTCCGGGCCTCCAGCAGCCATGGATGTCGAGAAGGAGCTGTCGCAGCCGGAGCGCGGAGCTGACGTGCGAGATGTAGATCGTACGACAATCCAGGTTCGGCGCACGAGCATGATGTGGATTGTAGAACAATCCCCTATGGTGTTGGTGATCACGTGAGGCGCGCCGGCGTGTACCGGGGCGGGGCGTCGACGTCAACCACGGTGCGAGGTGTCGATCGGATGTCGTCCACCCGGCCTGTCCGTGCCTCGGCTTCGGCGCCCCGATCTCACGCGCCGGTACAGGGAGCAGGTGGGCGACGGTGAGCACGGATGTGGCCTTTCGAGTCCTCGGACCGCTGGAGGTCGTGAACGGCGGACGACCCGTACCGGTACCCCCGGGAAAGCAGCGGGTC
>JAODNO010000370.1 GCA_025465235.1 Pseudonocardia sp. | reverse complement strand
CCTCGACGGCGCCGAGCAGCGCGTCCTGCTGGGTCTTGGAGAAGCGGTGCACCTCGTCGATGAACAGGACGGTCTGCTGGTCGAGCCGGTCGCGGCGGCGGCGGGCGTCGTCGATCACCGCCCGGAGCTCCTTGACTCCCGATGACAGCGCCGACAACGCGACGAAGTGCCGGTGGCCGACGCCGGCGAGCAGCCGGGCGATCGTGGTCTTCCCGGTGCCGGGTGGACCGTAGAGCAGCACCGACGCTGCCGCTCCGCCTTCCACGAGCCGCCGCAGCGGCGCGCCGGGACGCAGGAGGTGGGCCTGCCCGACGACCTCGTCGAGTGTGCGCGGGCGCATCCGGACGGCGAGCGGCGCTGTGGCCCGGGCCCGCTCTCCGGTCGCCGGGGATTCGCTCGCGGCGCCCGGCGCCGGCTCGTCCAGCTCGAACAGCCCGTCAGCCTCGGTGCTCATCACCACCAGCGTGCCATTGCGGCATGGGAAGCACCGAACCGCACGGGGGCGTCAGCCCACGCACTGCTCGTGGTCCAGCACGTCCCACCCTTTGATCCCTGCGCTTGATCCCTGCGCTCGCGAGCGGCGAACATCAGGATCATCAACAGCATGTTCACCTCCATCGAGCCCGGGGAAGTTCCGACCTCATACCGCGACGGGGAGGCTCGAGATGGTTCGGATATACGCCCAGGTCCACCTCGACCTGCTGCTGCTCGCCGTGATCAGTGCGAAGCCAGGTGACGGCGCGGCTGTGATGCGCGAACTACGCGAACGGTCCGGCGGGAGGTTCACCCCGCCCTCCCGAACCGTGTACGGAGCGCTGAACCACCTCGAGCGCAACCGGCTCATCCAGCGCTCGTACGTCGAGCCTCGCCGCTACAAGCTCACCGACTCCGGACGCCGTTCACTGCACACGAGGCGCATGGAATGGGAGTCCTTCGCGACGGGGGTGTACGCCGTGCTTCAGAGCGCAAGGACAGGACAGCGAGCCGGCGACCTACGATAAGGCCCACCGGTCCGCGTTTCCCACCATATGAGAAGCAGTTCCGCATCTCAGGACCGTGGGGCATCCTGAGGAGGGCGCGCCACAAGCCGGGCTCGCCCCTCTCGCCCTGTCGACCCAGGACGATCACTGGCCGGCCCCATCGCCGGCCCGTCCCCGGACCGACCACGAAGGCGAGGCCTCGTGTCCCAGCCCGTCCACCTGTCCGCCCGGCTGCGTGACGTGCGCGGATCCGCGATCCGTGACCTGCTGGCCCTGACCGCACGCGAGGACGTCATCAGCCTCGCGGGCGGACTGCCCGGCACCGACCTGCTGCCGCGCGAGCGGATCGCCACCGCGACGGCGTCCGCCCTTGCCGACGCGGCCGTCGTCCAGTACGGCGAGACGGCCGGGCTGCGCAGGCTCCGGGCCGTCGTCGCCGCCCACGAGACCGAGCGGGTGGGGCGCGCGATCGCACCGGATGACGTCGTGATCACCAGCGGCTCACAGCAGGCCCTCGACCTCGTGGCCCGCGCGACGCTGGACCCCGGTGACACGGTGGTGGTCGAGGACCCCGTCTACGTCGGAGCGCTGCAGGTGTTCCAGGCCGCGGGAGCGGCGCTGCGACCCGTGCCGGTCGACGCTGCCGGCATGGACCTCGACGTGCTCGCCGAACTGTTGGCTGCCGGCCTGCGGCCGCGGCTGGTCCACACCGTCAGCAGCTTCCACAACCCGCGAGGGGTGACACTCGCCGCCCCGCGTCGCGCCCGGCTGGCGGCTCTCGCCGACCGGTACGGCTTCCTCGTCGTGGAGGACGACCCCTACGGCCTGATCGCCTTCGACGGGCCACCGCCGGTACCGGTCGCCGCGCACGGCGAACGGGTCGTGCGGCTCGGGAGCGCGTCGAAGGTGCTCGCGCCCGCCCTTCGCGTCGGCTGGCTCACCGGTCCGCCTGTGCTCGCGGCCGCGGTGGAGCGGCTCAAACAATGCACCGACCTGTGCGGCTCGACACTCACCCAGGCTGTCGCCGCCGACCTGCTTGCCGACACACCCTGGTTCGAGGCGCACCTGCACGGTCTGCGCACTGCGCTGGGCCGCCGGGCCGTCGCCCTCGCCGCCGCCCTCCACGACGCGTTCGGTGCCGCCCTGACCTGCTCGACGCCGGCCGGCGGCATGTTCTGCTGGGTGGAGTTCACCGACGGGACCCGGCCTGCCGATCTGCTGCCGCACGCGCTGCGGCACGGCGTCGGGTTCGTCCCGGGTAGCGCCTTCGCCGTCGGCCGGCCGGTGGACCATGCCGCGCGCCTCTGTTTCGCGTCGAGCCCCGAGCCCATGCTGCGCACCGCGGTGCACCGGCTCGCCACGGCCTGGCGCGAGCAGCGGGCCCTTCGACGTAATGTCGAGGGGTGCGGCAGATCCTCGAACTGCTGGAGCGCGACGCCCAGCTCTCCCACGACACCATCGCGACCATGACCGGGCTGCCGGTCGCCGAGGTCAGCGAGGCGATCGCGACATGGGAGCGATCGGGCGCGATCCGCCGCTACAAGGCTGTGGTCGACTGGGACGCGGTCGACGAGGACCCGACGAGCGAGACGGTCACGGCGTTCATCGACGTCTCACTGGCACCCGCGCGTGGGGTGGGTTTCGACGACGTGGCCGCCCGGATCGCGCGGTTCGACCAGGTGCGCAGCGTCCACCTCGTCTCCGGCGGTCACGACCTGCGCTGCACCGTGACCGGGCGGACCATCCGCGCGGTGTCGGACTTCGTCTCGCAGAAGCTCGCCACCATCGACCGGGTTCAGGCCACGGCCACCCACTTCGTCCTCAAGACGTACAAACGCGATGGGGATGCCTTCACGCCGCCGGAGCAGGATCATCGGCTACCGGTGACCCCGTGAAGGAGCTCAACGGCGTCATCGCCGCCTGTCCGCCGTCGGGCATCCGGCGCTTCTTCGACATCGCAGCGGAGATGGACGACGTCATCTCACTCGGCGTCGGCGAGCCGGATTTCGTGACGCCATGGCACGTGCGTGAGGCGGGCATCTACGCCCTCGAGCACGGCTACACCACCTACACGTCCAACGCCGGGCTGCCGCGCCTGCGCCAGCTGATCTGTGCTGATCTCGCCACCCGCTACGGCGCCGTCTACGAGCCGGACGGCGAGTGCCTGATCACCACGGGCGTCTCCGAAGGCCTCGACCTCGCCCTGCGGGTGCTGCTCAACCCCGGCGACGAGGTGATCGTACCGGAGCCCTGCTACGTCGCGTACGCGCCGTGCGTCGCGTTCGCCGGCGGCGTCCCCGTGTCGGTGCCAACGCGCTGGGAGGACGGTTTCGCCGTCGACTCCGACGTCGTCGCCGCGGCGATCGGTCCCCGCACCAAGGCGATCCTCATCGGCTCCCCCGCCAACCCGACCGGAGCCGTGCAGCCGCGGGCGGCGCTGGAGGCGCTGGTCCGGCTCGCCGAGCAGCACGACCTCTACCTGGTCTCCGACGAGATCTACGGCAGGCTCACCTACACCAGCCCGCATACCTGCCTCGGCACGTTACCCGGCGCGCGGGAGCGAACGGTGCTGCTCGGCGGGTTCTCGAAGGCCCACGCCATGACGGGTTGGCGGGTCGGCTGGATCTGCGCGCCCGCGTCCGTCGCCGAGCTCTGCGTGCGCGTCCATCAGTACACGATGCTGTGCGCGCCGCACGTCTCGCAGCTCGCGGCGGTGGAGGCGCTGTCCGGCCCTGACGACGCGGTTCAGGCTATGATCGCCGACTACGACCGGCGGCGCCGGGTGTTCGTGAAGGGCCTGCGCGAGATCGGCCTCGACTGCCCCGAGCCGGAAGGCGCCTTCTACGCGTTCCCGTCGATCCGGACCTCGGGGCTGGACTCGGAGACGTTCGCCGAGCAGCTGCTGCGCACCGAGCACGTGGCGGTCGTGCCCGGGAGTGTGTTCGGCCCCTCCGGCGAGGGCCACGTGCGCTGCTCCTACGCCACCGCGCTGCCACTGCTCGAGGAGGCCCTCTGCCGGATCGACCGCTTCCTGAGGTCGCTCTGAGGGCGCCCGGTAGTCGGACGTCCACGAAGTGCATCGTTTGCGTCGGGTTCACAGGCCCGCAAAGCCGGTGCTCCAGACTCAGGAGGCATGGAGACTCGCACCTGCCCCCTTTGTTCCCTTCCGCGGACACCGGCGGACGCCGCCGGGCTCACGTGGAGCAGCCAGCACGAACCCGACGGCTCCACCACCTGGATCTGCCCCACGTGCACCCGTGCGCAGCTGTGGCGGATCGAGGCCATGCTTGCCGTGGCCTCCCCCACCGCACCGGTCGCCCCGGCCCCGCTGCGCCGCGCCGCCTGACCAGCCGACAGGCCTTACCCGGCTCGACCGACCGCATATCCCTACGGCTGCTCGTAGGGATCAGCGGGCCACCCGCAGCAGCTCGCCGACCAGTCCCTGGAGGATCACCGGACCGAGGTCGCGCCCACGCCGCACCAACCACGGCACGCCCTTCACCACGAGCCACGCCGCCCGCTGCACCGCCGTCACCTCACGTCCGCCCGCGCACTCCAGGCTCACCGGGTGCGGCACCGCGAACCCCGAACCGGCCAGCAACGCCGCGAACCCCGCCGCGAGCATCCGGTGCCCGCGCTCGGAGGGGTGCAGCCGGTCGACCGACCACGACGACGGCTCGTACCCACCCGGCAGCACGTCCAGATCCAGCACCCCGATCGCGGTCGGGTCGCCGGCGGCCACTGCCTCGGTGACGGCGTTGAGCGCCACGATCCGCCCGTAGAGGGCCCGTCGCAGCGGAGCCGGCAGACGGAACACCTGGGTGTGGTCGTGGTAGCGCAGGATCAGGACGTGTGCGCCGGCCGTCCGCAGCGCGCCGACGATCGCGGCGCAGTGGGCGTGCAGCGTCTCGGGGTCGAAGTCCGAGCGCAGGGTGTCGTTCATGCCGACGAACAGCACCGCGACGTCGGGCGCAGCCACCAGCGCCACCGGCAGCTGCTCGTCGCGCACGGATGCCATGCGGGCTCCCGTGCGGCCGAGGTTGACCAGCGTCGGCGCGCCGAGCGCATCGCGCAGCAGCACGGGGAAACCCCGCCAGCCCCCTCCGGGCACCGGGTCGCCGAGCCCGACACAGGTGGAGTCGCCGAGTGTCGCCAGTGTCCCCACCTGCCGGGTGCCGGCCGGCGGGATGGGCGTGCCTGGTGCGATGGGCGTGATGGGCGCAGTCGGGAGGGGTGCGAGCAGGGGCTGCACGGTCACGCTGACACCATCACCGCCCTCGGCTCACCAGGGGTGTGCGACGGATGACGCCCCGTGGGCAGGTGGGGGAACGATGGGTGCCCTGCCCAGCACGGTGCGACCAGCACCGTTCGACCAGGGACGGCGCCCGGATGTCTCAGGTCACCGACCGGAACGCCGGGAACACCGGCAGCGTGCCGGGTGCGTCGGGGAACCGCTTCGCCAGTGCGTCGGCGACCATCGTGCCGAGCTCGGCCGTGGCCGGCAGCCCGCCCGTGGCGGCGCTGCGTGCCATCTCCCGCCAGTAGTGGCCCAACGCGGTGCTGATCCGGGGGGATCGGGTGGCGTCGAGCCCCACTGGCATGTCCCGCACCCGGATCCGGGGAAGCAACCACCAGGTGCACAGCCACACCCACAGCAGCTGCGCGTGCAGCAGCCTGCGGTCGAGCCGGTCCGGCTCGTCGAGATCCGGCCAGACGGCGGCGATCTCGTTGCGCCACGCCTCGAGCATCGTCTCGGCCATCCCGGGCGGCATCGCGAAGCTGGCTTCGCAGCCGGGGAAGGGCACGCGGAAGTAGGCGGCGTCGAGCGCAACGTCGCGGAAGCATCCCCACTCGAAGTCGACGAACCGGACTCCTCGGCTGGTGACGAGATTGTTGTCCGGG
>JAODNO010000351.1 GCA_025465235.1 Pseudonocardia sp. | reverse complement strand
CGCAAGCCGGTCTACCTCGTCGGGTCCGTGCTGCTGGTGGTGTGGCCGGTGCCGTTCTTCCTGCTGGTCGACACGCGCTCGGCGGCCCTGATGGTGCTCGCCGTGATCGTCCTGACGATCGGGCTCGGCGCGTCCTACGGTCCCCAATCGGCGCTGTTCGCGGAGATGTTCGAACCGCGCTACCGCTACAGCGGCGCCTCGTTCTCCTATGCCGTCGGTGCCGTGCTCGGCGGTGGCTTCGCGCCGCTGGTCGCCACCGCGCTGCAGAGCGCCACCGGCACGTCGTTGTCGGTGTCGGCGTACATGGTGGTGACCGCCCTGATCAGCCTCGCCGCGGTGCTGGCCATCCGGGAGACGCGGCTGGCCTCGCGCTAGCCGCGCACGCTCACGGCGTGATCGTCGCGCGACCGAGGTAGGTCGTGCCGGGCGCGGCGGGCACCGGGATCTCGTGGAACCCCATGCGGTCGTAGAAGGCTCGTGCGCGGGTGTTGGCGCTGAGCATGCCCAGGTGCACCGCCGGCACGCCCTGCACGCCCAGCGCCTGCAGGAACTGCGTCATCAATACCCGTCCGTGGCCCGCCCGCTGGTACGCGGGCAGCAGGTCGATGTGCAGGTGGGCCGGGTAGGCGGCCACCTCGGACACGAGCATCCGCTCGGGGGCGTGCAGCAGCCCGATCATCGAGTCGGTCGGCGTGACCGGTCGGCCCACCAGCAGGGGGTAGCGCTCGGCGAGCCCGGGTAGCCACTCCCGCCTGAACCACTCGACGAACGCGGGCGTGTCCGAGGTGCCCACGACATAGCCGACGGCACGGCCGCCGTCGTCGACGACGAACGCGAGCGCAGGCTCGAACTCGACGTAGGGCAGGACGAAGATGCTCGGCAGGAGGTCCGGGTCGGAGTACAGCGCCCGGGCGTCCTCACCGGCGTCACCCGTGCGGACGCAGATGTCGGCCAGCGCGGGACGGTCCTCGGGCCGGTAGGGGCGCACAGTGGGCACGTCTCACAGTAACGACCAGCATGATCACTCCCGTCCGCTCACTCCACCCCGTCGTCCCCCGGTGCTCCCCTGGCCAGGCCGGCGAGGACGTCGAGCGCGGCGGCCAGCACCGGCACCGGTGGCGCAGCGAGTGCGAGGCGCACAGCGTTCGGCGCGTGGGCAACCCCCACCGCGAAGGCCGCGGCCGGAGTGACCGCGATGCCACGCCGGGCGGCCGCGGCCACGAACGTCTCCGCCCGCCACGGCGCCGGAAGCTCCCACCAGCAGTGGTAGGCGGCCGGGTCGGCGCGCACCGCGAACCCCGTGAGGCGTTCGGCGACGAGCTCCTGGCGCACCGCGGCGTCGGCACGCTTGGCCGACTCGATCTCCGCGACCACCCCTCCGGCCATCCAGCGCGTGGTCGCCTCCAGCGCGAACGCCTGGGCCGTCCAGCCACCGGAGCGCAGCGCGGCGGCGACCCGGTCCTGTACCGCCGCGGGCGGAACCACGAGGCCGAGCGTGAGTCCGGGCGCGACACGCTTGGACAGGCTGTCGACAAGGACGGTCCGCTCGGGCGCGAGCGCCGCCAGCGGAGCGGGACCGTCCCGCAGGAACGCGTAGACCGTGTCCTCCACGGCGGTCAGGTCGTGCTCGGCGAACACGTCGGCGAGCGCGGCCCTGCGGCCCGGTGACATCGTCGTGCCGAGTGGGTTGTGCAGCGTGGGCTGCAGGTAGACGGCGTCGAGCCGGCCCGCGGCCCGCACGGCGTCAGGCACCAGGCCGTCGGTGTCCATGGCGAGGGGGACGAGCTCGACACCCAGCCGGGCGGCGATCGCCCGCACCACGGGGTAGGTCAGGGCCTCGACCCCCAGCCTGCCGCCGACCGGTACCAGCGCAGCGACCGCCGCGGCGATCGCCTGCCGACCGTTGCCGGCGAACAGCACCCGCTCCGGTGCAGGCGCCCACCCCTGCCGGGTCAGGACGCTGGTGGCTGCCGCACGAGCAGCAGAGGTGCCGGTGACTGTGGCGACAGCGAGCCCACCGCCCAGCACGTCGGGGCGGAGCAGGCCCTCGAGCGCGGGCGCGAGCAGCGCGGCCTGCCCGGGCAGCACCGGGAAGTTCAGCTCCAGGTCGACGCGCGCCGCCGGGGCGGGCTCGGTCAGCGCCGGGCCGGGCGCAGGAGGGGCCGCGCGCACGAACGTTCCCCGGCCCACCTCTCCCGTCACCAGCCCGCGGCGCACCAGCTCGGAGTACACGCGCACCGCGGTGGACACCGCGATGCCCTTGTCGCGGGCGAACCGTCGTTGGGTGGGCAGCCGGTCGCCTGCGCGGCGCCTGCCGAGCCGAATGTCGTCGGCGAGGGCATCGGCCAGCACGCGATAGTCGTCCACGATTGCTCCGAGCGCATTGACGGCATTGCATCGCAATATTGCACCGAGGAGACTACGAACGCCAACGAGAGGAGCCACAATGCGCACGATCACGCTCGACAAGGCGACCCTGGCCTACGACGACGCAGGGCCCGAGCGCGGCACGCCGCTGCTTCTCGTGCACGGCCACCCGTTCGATCGGTCCATGTGGCGCGCGCAGGTGCGGCAGTTCTCCGTCGCTCGCCGGGTGATCGTGCCCGACCTGCGCGGCTACGGTGCGAGCCCGGGAGCAGTTCCCTGTTGGGCGGCCTTCGCGGACGACCTCGCGGGCCTGCTCGCCGGCCTGCGCGTACCGCGTGCCGTCGTGGCCGGGCTGTCGATGGGCGGGCAGATCGCACTGGAGCTGCACCGGCGTCACCCGAACCGCGTGGCCGGACTCCTGCTGGCCGACACCACGGCGGCGGGCGAGCATTCCCGTGCGGACCGACTGGCCATCGCCGACCGGCTGCTCCGCGAGGGAATGGACCCCTACGCCGTGGAGATGCTCTACCGGATGATCACACCGCGAGCCCCGAGCGCCGTCGCCGACCATGTGCTCGCGATGATGCGGGCCACCGACCCCGCCGGCGCCGCCGCGGCCCAGCGGGCCCGCGCCGACCGCCCGGACCACCGGGCCGATCTCCGGTCCGTCGACGTGCCCACGACCGTGGTCGTCGGGTCGGAGGACGAGCTCACCCCGGTCTCTGACGCGCGCGCGATCGCCGAGCTCGTGCGGGACGCCGAGCTGGTGGTCGTCGACCGCGCTGCCCACCTGCCCAACCTCGAGCAACCGGCGGCTTTCGACCGCGCGCTGTCCCGCCTGCTCGGCCGCGTCGACCGGCCCCGTGACCGGTCAGCGATCAACACCGACTGATCATCGGCGAGATGATCGAAACCGCCACGGGGCGTCTATCCCGCCCCCTAGCCTCACACCTGCTCGACGCCGGGCGCTGATCGCTGGGGCGACAGGCAGCGACAGGGGACAGCGGTCCGCGAGTGCGGAGGTCATGGGATGCGGGTTCAGCGGTGGGTGCTGCTCGTCGTGGCGGTCGTCGTCTGGGCGATGCCGTCTCTCGGCGGCGACACCGCCCACGTCGCGGAGACGGATGCGGTCGCGCGGGCCGGGGATGACCGCGAGAAGGACGGTTCCGACTCCGCGCAGCGAAAGCCCTCCCGCGACTCCGACGGCGCAGAGGCCGCACCGGAGGAGACACCACCGGAGGAGCAGAAGGCCTCGGCGCCAGCTCCGTCGGAGAAGCGCGCCACCGCCCCTCCGGCACTCGCCGGCGACCTGCTGGCTGTGGTCCGGGGCCGCGGCGCCACCATCGAGGTCGCCGGCACCTCCGAGCTGAAACGGGCAGTGGGCGCCGCGCGGCCGGGCGACACGATCCGGATGGCCGCCGGCAGCTATGACCCGGTCGTCATCACCCGCTCCGGCACCGCCGCGGCACCCATCACGTTGACCGGCCAGTCCGATGCGGTGATCACGGGGAGCGGCAAGGGCTACACGGTGCACCTCGACGGGAGCAGCTACTGGCAGCTCGTCGGCTTTGCCGTCTCCGGTGGCGGTAAGGGGATCATGACCGACGGCAGCACCGGGCTCCTGCTCGACTCGCTCACCGTGAGCGACACCGGCGACGAGGCGGTGCACTTCCGCGGCGGATCCAGCGACAACACGATCCAACGCTCGACGATCCGCAACACCGGGCTGAACCAGCCGGAGTACGGCGAGGGGGTCTACGTCGGCAGCGCGAAGAGCAACTGGAAGAAGTACAGCGACGGCCGTCCGGACCTGTCGATGAACAACCGGGTGGTCGGCAACACGTTCAAGCGGATCACCGCGGAGAACGTGGACGTCAAGGAGGAGACGCGCGGCACCCTGATCGCCGGCAACCGCTTCGACGGTTCTGCCATCAGCGGCGAGAACTTCGCCGACTCGGTGGTGGACGTGAAGGGCTACGGCGGCACCGTCACCGGCAACCTCACCACCGGCAACGCCCCCGCCCTGAAGAACATCATCGAGACGCACGTGATCACCGAGCCGGAGACGTCGGGCTGCGGCAACCGCATCGAGAACAACAGGGTGGAGGGCTTCCGGCCCGCGGGCGCGCTGGTGGCGGTCGACAAGAAGTGCGGGTGACGCCAGCCAGGCTGGGAACAGTCAGTACTCGCCGTGCAGCGGCCGCACCTCGATCGGAAGCGTGACCACCTCGGCGAGCTTGCGGCCCCACGCCAGCGCGGCGTCGAGGTCGCACGCCCTGATGATCGTGAAACCGCCCAGGTGCTCCTTGCCCTCGGCGAACGGGCCGTCGGTGATCAGCACCTCGTCACCGTGGCTGCGCAGCACGGTGGCCGTGCTCGGCGGGTGCAGGGCCGCGGCGAAGACCCACGCGCCCGCCGCCTTGATCTCCTCGTTCAGCGCGTCGAGCTTCCGCATGACCGGATCCAGGACCTCGGGCGGGGGTGGGTCGCCCTCGGGCTGGTAGATGCTCAGCAGGTAGTGCTTCATCACGGACAGCGCCTCTTCAGGTATCAACGGTCGGCAGGCCGGTAGGTGGCAATCAGGACGCCGGTGGTCGTCGGAACGCACTCGACGAGCCGGAGTCTCGCGAATGCTGCGCCGTCGGTGAAGAGCCGTCGGCCCGCGCCCAGCACGAGCGGGTGGATCAGGAGCGTGTACTGGTCGACGAGATCGTGCTGCACCAGCGTGCGGCACAGCTCCCCGCTCCCGAGCACGACGAGGTCGTTCCCGACCTCCTCCTTGAGCGCGGCCACGGCCTTCTCCGCGTCCCCGTGGAGGAGCACCGAGTTCTGCCACGGCAGTGGCTCGTCGAGTGTGGTCGAGGCGACGAACTTGCGGCGGGCGTTCAGCACCGCTGCGACGGGGTTGCTGCGCTGCTTCGGCCAGAAGCCAGCGAAGTCCTCATACGTCCGCCGCCCGAACAGCAGGGACACGTCTGCGGCGGCCATCCCCTTGCCCATGGTCTCCGCCATGACGCGGTCGTTGTACGGCTGGGCCCAGCCGCCGTGCGCGAAGCCGTCGCGGACGTCCTCGTCCGCCCGGCCCGGCGCTTGCATCACGCCGTCGAGGGTCAGGTTCTCGACCACGGTGAGCATGCCCACGGCATTCCTCCTCGGCATCCGCGCCGGCCTCGTACCGGCGTCCCACCCTCTGTACGAACGGGGCCCGGCCCGTTCGACAGCGGGAACGAGGAATCTTGGTCAATGTGCCGGACGGGCTTCGCCTGCCCGTCAGGCCCCGGCGTGCGGCGACCGCGCACCCGGGCCACTACCGATGACCAGCACGTCCATCTGCAGATCCCTTGTCACGCCGCCGGCTCCAGCACGATGTCGAAGGCGACACTGGCCCAGGACGAGTCGAGGATCCGACCGTCCGGGGCGGTACCCGCACGGTGCTCGACGAACTCCACGATCAGGCTGTCCTTCACGCCGAACACGGCGTCCCGGTCCAGGTTCGGGTCACCTGCGGCGAACAGGTGGGTGATCAGGGTGCGGTGCCCGGGGGCGTCGACCTTCAGATGCAGGTGCGCCGGGCGCATCGCGCCGCGTCCTGCCGCGGCCAGCAGCTCGCCGACCGGGCCGTCGTCCGGGATGCCGTAGGCGGACGGACGCACGGACCAGAAGCGGTACTCGCCCGACGGCCCCGACTTCAGCCACCCGCGCCCGGCGGTGCGGTTCCCCTCGTACTGCACGTCGTAGAGGCCGTCCTCGTCGGCCTCCCACGCCTCGATCCGGCCGCCCGCGATGGGAGTGCCGTCCGTCGAGCGGACGGTGCCCGACACCCAGCACGGCGTGCCCTTCGCCCCGCCTGCGATGTCCCCGCCGAGCGGCACCTCCGGGGCGCCCTCCACGAAGAACGGGCCGAACACCGTGGACTCTGTGGCCGCCGAGGACACCGGGGCGTTGATCCCGACGGTGAGCATCGAGAGCCCCAGGACGTCGGAGAGCAGGATGAACTCCTGGCGGTGGTCGTCGGTGATGTGCCCGACGCGGGTGAGGAACCCGATCGCCCTCTCCCACTCGTCCTGGGTGAGCCGAACCTCGCTGGCGAACCCGTGTAGATGCCGGGTGAGGCTCTCCAGGAGCTCCCTCAGCCGGTCGTCCTTCGTCTGCTCGAAGCTGGCCAAGACCGCGTCGGTCACCGCCTGCTCGCGCTCCTGTTGCGTCATGCACCTGGCCCCGCTCTGCTCGCGATCAGCCTGATCCTCCACCCTCTTCCACGGGCTGCCATCCGTCCACTGCCCGTTGCCTCGTTCTGCCTCGGGAAGGTGGTCGGGACTGGCAGCATCGGCCGGCGTGATGACGATCATCGACCGCGCCCGGATCACCTCGCTGCACGTGTTCTGCGCGGTGCTGGTGGCCGCGATCCTCGCTCGTCCGCTGATCACCGAGACGATGTCGGCTCCGGTGCTGCGCACCGCCGCCACGGTGTTCGTGGCCGTGTGCGTGCAGGCGCTGCCGTTCCTGGTGCTCGGGGTGCTGCTGTCGGGCGCGATCGCCGCGTTCGTCTCCCCCGCGCTGCTCCGCCGCGCCCTGCCTGCGCACCCCATGGCAGCCGTGCCCGTCGCCTGCGCCGCAGGGCTGGTGCTGCCCGGCTGCGAGTGTGCGTCCGTGCCGGTGGCGCGCAGGCTCATGGCGCAGGGTGTGCCGGACGCCGCGGCGCTCACGTTCCTGCTCTCGGCACCGGCGATCAATCCCGTCGTGCTGGTCGCCACGGCAGTGGCCTTTCCGGGCGAGCCGCGGATGGTGCTCGCCCGCGCCATCGGATCGCTGGCCACCGCCTGCGTGATGGGCTGGTTGTGGCAGCGCGCCGGACGCGCAGGCTGGATCGCGGCGCGGGCCAGGCGGGCGGCGCCGGCCTCGTCCGGTACGGGACGGTGGGCGGTGCTCGCCGAGACCGCCCGGCACGACCTCGTCTCCGCGGGCGGCTTCCTGGTGCTCGGCGGGCTCACCGCCGCGGCGCTCTCGGTGCTGGTACCGCCCGAGTGGATGGACACGCTGGCGGGGCAACTGCTGCTCGCGATCGTCGTCATGGCGGTGCTGGCCGTGGTCATCGCGCTGTGCAGCGAGGCCGACGCGTTCGTGGCGGCGTCCCTGTCGATGTTGCCGCTGCTGCCCCGCCTGGTGTTCCTCGTCGTCGGGCCTGCGGTGGACGTCAAGTTGATCGCACTGCAGGCTGGCACGTTCGGGCGGGCGTTCGCGGCCCGGTTCGCGCCAGCGACGTTCGTGGTGGCCGTGATGTGCGCGGTCGCGGCCGGGTTGGTTGTCCTGCCGTGAGGCGCGATACCCAGCACGTCCTGCTCGTGCTGCTCGGCGGCGCATTGCTGCGCATCGTCGCCGACGACACCTACCTGCGCTATGTGCGCCCGTCGCACCGTTTGTTGCTGCTCGCGGCCGGCGCGGCGATCGTGGTGCTCGCGGCCGTGGCGCTGGTGCGCGACCGCGCCCTCTCCCGCGCCACGCTGAGCGGGGAAGGCACTCACCAGCACGCGGGAGTCGAGCGGCATGTCCCCTGGCTCCTGCTCGCACCGGCGCTGGTGATCGCGCTGGTGGCCCCACCCGCGCTCGGCGCGGACGCCGTCTCCCGGGCGGGGTCACGCAATGCGGTACCGCAGGACACCGACGTGTTCGGGCCGCTCCCGCCGGGTGACGCGCCGGAGCTTTCCATCGGCGAGTTCGTGCAGCGGGCGGCGTGGGACACCAGCGGCTCGCTCGACGGCCGCGGGGTCACCCTGATCGGGTTCGCCGTCCGCCGAGGTGCTGCCATGGAGCTCGCCCGCATGAGCATCTCCTGCTGCGCCGCCGACGCCCGCCCGAACCGCGTGCGGATGGTCGGCGACCTCGGCGAGATCCCGCCCGACACCTGGCTGCGCGTGCAGGGCAGCGCGCAGCCGGGCAGCGCGACGGCGGCCAGCGGGTACGTCCCGGCCCTGACGGTCACGATGTTCGAGCAGGTGGATGCACCACCCGATCCGTACGAGTACTGATCG
>JAODNO010000338.1 GCA_025465235.1 Pseudonocardia sp. | reverse complement strand
AGCCTCCCCCGCAGTTCCGAGCTCGAGGACCTCCTCATCCGCAAGGAGCGGGGCGAACAGGTCGGAGAACTCGAACGGGTCGCGCAGCGTGGCGTCGAACAGGTCATCGACCAGCAGATCGCGGCCGCGATCGACGTCATCAACGACGGGGAGCAGCCCCGGCTCGGGTTCCAGACCTATGGCGCGCTACGGATGCAGGGATTCGGCGGAGCCAGTTTCCGGCCGGCGTTCATGGACTTCGTCCGCTAGCCGGACTACCCGGAACTCTGGCAGCGCCGAGGCTGGGTCACGTCGAAGGTGTTCGACCCCCACAGGCCGTGGCCGAGGTGGAGTACAAGGACCTGGCCGAGGCGAGGGCGGAGTGCGAGCTGCTCGGCCGGGCCCGCGAGGCCCGAGACGGGGGCCTACCGCGATCGCTTCATGACCGCGGGATCGCCCGGCATCGTCACCACCACCATGCTGAACGCGTACTACAACTCGCACGAGAGCTACGTTCGGGCGGTCGCGCGCGAGCTGCGCAAGGAGTACGAGCTAATCGACCCCCAGGGGTTTCCTGCTGCAGCTCGACTGTCCTGACCTAGCGATGGAGCGGGTCGGGCTCGTCCAGGACGATCCCACCTCACGTTTCCTCGAGGTGGTCGAGACCCACATCGACGCGATCAACGAGGCGGTCGAGAACATCCCCGCGGAACACATCAGGCTGCACGTCTGCTGGCGGAACTGGGACGGTCCGCACGACAGCGACGTGGCGCTGGAGGACATCCTCCCGATCCTCTACCAGGCCCGGGTCGGGGCGCTCTCCCTCGAGCTCGCCAACCCCCGGCATTCCCACGAGTACCAGGCCTTCGAGCGGCACCCGCTGCCGGACTCGATGGTGCTCATCCCCGGGGTCGTCGATGTGAAGACGAACGTCGTCGAGCATCCGGAGGTCGTGGCGGAGCGGATCATGCGGGCCGTGGCAGCCGTCGGCGACCGCACCCGGGTGATCGCGGGCACGGACTGCGGCCCTCGGCGGCTCGGGAGGTACCTACCAGCAGGAATCCGAGCACTCCGGTCAGCACCAGAGCGTGACGGCCGCTGCCGGTGATGTACCCGGCGCGCTTCACGGCGACACTCGTCTGGTACGGATCAGTACGTCCATGCGCGCTCCAGCTGCCACGGATCGCCGGCGGGCTGTGTCGTGTCGTACACCCGCTACAACAACCGCATCTGGGAGAACGGAAGGGAGGGCAGCGATGGCCGTCGTCGCGCACTGGTACTGCGGGCACTGTGACGTGGAGGGCCGCGACCCCGCCACGGAGCCGAGCTGCTGGAACTGTGGCGGTGCCGTCATCGTGACGGCCCGGCCTTCGCTCGAGTGGACGGATTCCGCGCGGGCCGCCGACTGACCCATCGGGTCCACAACGATCGGACAACGCACTCATGGCCCTCGACCACAATGATTTCCTGCGATTGAGCAGGATCGCGGAGTCGCTCAGAAGAAGCGACCCCGAGCTCGCCCGTAAGCTTGCGGCTCCCATGCGCCGTCGCTCGCTCTGGACCGTGCTGAGCTATCTGACGCTGTCCGTGTTCGCCGTGCTGACACTGGCAGGCATGGCAATCGGCGATACCACCGCGCCGAGCAGCACCATCGCGAAGAGTGCGTTACATGTCGACGAGACGGCGGCGGCGGATCCGCGACAACAGGTTCGCGGCCGGGTCGACGGGCAGGCCCCTGGGCGCCATGCGCCGCCGATGCCCTCCCCCACCGACGCCGGCGCCGCAGGGACACCGTGACGACAGCCTGCTCTCGTCGTCACCGCAACCGGCGATTTCTGGCGGTTGCGCTGCCCTGCCGGAACCGGCGCGGAAGCCACGCGATGACGAGGGCTCCGATCACGAGTACGACGACGGCCGCGGTCCGTAGGCCGGCGCTCATGGCCTGGCTGAAGGCGCTGACCACCTCGCGCAGGACGGCCGGATCGGTGGTCAGGGTGCGGGCGGCCGCGACCGTCGACGGGGCGTCCGGCGTCTGCAGCACCGCAGGGAGCACCGCGGTGAAGCGGGCGTCGAGAATGCTTCCGACGATCGCGACGCCGAGCGCGCTGCCGAGTTCCCGCGTGACGCTCTGCAGCCCGGAGCCGGTGCCCGCGCGGTCGGCGGGGATCGAGGACATGATGCCGTCCGACAGGGGCGGGGTCGCGGTACCGCAGCCGAGCGCGATCATCACGATGCACAGCGCATACCACGGATAAGGCGTTGCGGAGTCGACGAAGGACGCGCCGAACAGCCCTGCGGCGAGCGCGGCGAGGCCCAGTCCGACAGTGACCCGAGCGCCGAACCTGCGGAACACCGGCACGGTGGCACGCGGGGCGACCCACAGGGCGGCGGCCATCGGCAACAGGCGCAGACCTGCACCGAGCACGGAGTAGCCCTTCGCATACTGCAGGTACTGCCCGTTGACGTACATCAGCCCGAACATCCCCACGAACACGACCGCCATGCCGAGCGCGCTGGCCCGCACGACGGGAATCGAGAACAGGCGCGGATCGAGCACGGGGTGCTCGCTGTGCAGCTCGTAGACGGTCCAGGCGCCGAGCAGCAGCACGGCGGCGCCGAGCCCGGCGAGCACCTCGGGGGCGGTCCAGCCGGCCGGCGCGGACGTCAGCCCCACGAGCAGCGCAACGCAGCCCGCGGTGAGCAGCAGGCTCCCTGTCACGGCGATCTTCCGTTGGTGGCGCGGTGGGCGGGGGGCGACACGGGCGGAGGCCGCGAGCGCGACCACGGCCAGCGGTGTGGTGACCGCGAACAGCGCGCGCCACGAGCCTGTCTGCACGGCAGCGCCCCCGCCGAGGTTGCCGAGTACAGCGGCGACACCCGTCATCGATGCCCAGACGGCGATCAACCGAGGACGCTCGGCGGGGGTGCCGGAGCCGAGCAGCAGGGCGAGCGTCGTCGGGAGCACCGCGGCCGCGCCGACTCCGGCGATCACGCGTCCGCTGATCAGCACGGCCACGCTGGGCGCGAGAGCACAGATCGCGGTGCCGGCCGCGAAGATCGCCATCCCGCACAGCAGGGTGCCCTTCCGCCCGAATCTGTCGGCGACCGCGCCGGCCGGGACGAGCAGGCAGGCGAAGACGACCACGTAGCCGTCCACGATCCACAGCAGCTCGGTTGCGGTCGGGTGCAGATCGCCCGCGGCCAGCGAGGGGATGGCGAGGTTGATCGCCGAGACCATTCCGACGACCAGCGCCACGCAGGCGCACATTGCGGCGCTGAGCGGCCAGGCGCGAGAGGGTGCTGCCGCACACGTCGAGGTGGCGGCGGGCACGAGGGCACCCACAGACGAACCTCCCGGGGGCGTTCTCGGGCCGGGGGGAGTGGGGCTCGGCCGGCCGTCGCGGGCGGGATCCGGGCCGACGGACCGGACCGGTGGCACCGATCAGCGCTCCACCGTACGCCGGGAGATGACTGCCGCACCGGCCACGCCGCACCGCCCCGAGCCCTGATCCGGGACCGGACCCGGCCGTTCGGGTGTTACCCGGGGCGCGACGGCGAGTTCGGCGTCCTCGCCTCCGACTGCTTCGCCGCGCGTGCTCGAACCGCCTGCTGCTCGCGGCCACTGCCGGCCAGCCGGGCAACAGTGCGCAGCGAGCGGCGCGGCAGCTCGAGCACATTCACGACAGTGCGATGGATCCAACCCGAAACGCTGAGCGACCTGCCCTTGCGTAGGTCGTTCAGGCAACGGTCGACGACATCGGCCGGCTCCGACCACAGCGGCGAGCCCGGAGCCCCCACCGACCTGCCCGCCCGAGCGTGGCGGTCGGTGCGAATCGGGCCGGCGCAGATCGCAAGGGCCTGAACGCCGGTGCCGGGCAGGGACGCCGCAACAGAGTCGGTGAAGCTCAGTACCCACGCCTTACTGGCACTGTAGGACGATCCAGGAGCGCCCAGATAGCCGGCGAAGCTGGCAACGTTGACGACAGTGCCGCGTCCACGGTCGAGCATGCCGGGCAGTGCGGCGCGGGTCAGTTGTAGAACCGCGGTGATGTTGACGTCGACCTCGGCCTTGAGCGCCGCGGGCGAGGCCTTGTCGAATACCTCGTAGTTCTGCACACCGGCGTTGTTGACCAGCACGTCCACCGGTCCACCGATGGTGCCGGCCAACCTCCGCTCCACCATGACCCGCTCGGCCGGCACCTCGAGGTCCGCGGGCAGCACCTCGACCTCGACGCCGTGCCCGGCGCGGATGGAGGCCGCCACCGCTTCCAGCCGCTCCCGGTTGCGCGCGACCAGAACCAGGTTGTAGCCCTCGGCCGCGAGACGACGCGCAAAGGCGGCACCAAGCCCCGTGTTACCGCCGGTGACGAGTGCAGTGGACATGACGGGGACGTTATTGATGGCATCCTGAACGGACGCTGAGGAGACCTTCGGCGGGCCGTCATTATGTCGGTTTCGCCCGTTTTCAGGCCCGCAACCGTGACTCCCGCTTACGCCACTGCCCGCCTCAGTGAGATCCTCTGACATTACCTTTATCAACAGCCGCCGGGAAAGCGAGAGAGGAGCGATGTCGGCTTCAATCGATCACGACCCTGGCCAGAACGTCGACGATCAACGGCTGCGCTCGCTCGGCGAGCTCATGCAGGACTACGGGCGGTTACCCTGCCCGACAGCGCACGCACCGGGCTCACCAGCGATAAGGCGATCACCGCGCGGGCGTCCGTCGCCGACGCGCGCATGCACATCGTCATCCCGCAGGGCGGCACCGCTTCACGGCGCAGATATGGATATATGCCGGCAGCGTGGGTACTGGAAAAAGCTGTCCACTACTGCGCAGTATCGGGACGGCAGTCAGGCCGATGCGATCACCGCGAGGACCGGCACAACGTCCAGGGGGACGAATGCAAGGGGGAGTAATGCAGCAGTTTTCGGACGCCAAATGGAGCTATGTCACGGGCAACGTCACTGATCGGGGAGCGACCAGGCTGGGTAGCTTGGCTCGTGAGCCGCGGCTGGGGGATCTGGTGGCGGCCAGGGTGGTGAGCCTGAACGCGCACGACAGCCTGGAGAACATCAAAGGGCGACATGTCCGCCTCTACCCGGGGGATGTGCTGGTGGGGGCGTTCGCTACCTGCCCACCGGGACCGCGGCCCACCTGCTGACTGCCGGCGGCGTGGTCGGGGTGGTCGCCTCGGCGCATTCGCGGCGGAGCGGACCCACGGAGCTCGAGGTCCTCGGCTTCCTGACCGATCAGAGCGGCGTCCCGCTGTCCTTGGAAGACTTCGCGATCCCCCTACCGCCACCGGCGACGGCGGAGTTGGGCACGGTCGTCGTCGTGGGGTCGTCGATGAACGCGGGCAAGACCACGACAGCTGCCGCACTGGTCCGGGGCTGGGCGCGGGCGGGACTGCACGTGGGGGCGGGCAAGGTCACCGGTTCGGGCAGCGGGAAGGACCGCTGGATGTACGAGGATGCCGGGGCCGCGGAGATCGTGGACTTCCTCGACTTCGGAATGCCCTCCACGTTCGGCTACCCCCAGGAGCGGCTGCGCGCCACGATGGTCGGCCTTCGGGACACCCTGGCCCGGCGGGGTGCGTCCGTGGTCGTGCTGGAGATTGCGGACGGGCTGTTGCAAGCCGAGACGCACGCCCTGGCGGCCAGCCTGCCCGGCTTCGCCGACGGGGTCGTGCTGGCGGTGACCGATGCCCTCAGCGCGGTCGCCGGAGTCGAGATCATGCACGATCTGGGCGTCCCGGTGCGGGCCGTGAGCGGCCTACTGACCGCCAGCCCACTGGCGTCGCGAGAAGCCGCGGAGGCGACCGGGCTCGATGTGCTCTCGCCGGCCGAGCTGATCGCCGGCGGGGCGTTGGACCTCCTGAGCGGTGCGACGGTACCGGCGTGATGCGGGCAGCCGTCTACCTCCCCCACGGACAACGCGGGCCCGGACGGCACGGGGAGGTCGACCTGGACGTACTGGAGGTGAGATCGGCGGAGCTGGTCCTACCCGAGGTCACGATCCGCGACGAGCGCGGCGTTCGGCGACGGGAGCCTCGTGTTCGACCCTGCAGCGGGAGGAGGCCCCCTGGTCGGCGCGGCGGTCGACCGCCAGGCGAGGGCATTCGGCGTGGTCAACGCGGCCTATCACGCCCAGCGGACCCTGCGGTTCAGCGCCGCACTCCGACGGCACCAGATGGGCCTCGGCGTGCTGGTCGGCGCGGCGGCGGGTGCCGGACGCGGGAGTCGATCCGAGTCGCTTCGACAGCCTGCTGCACCTGGGCGCCACCAACTCCGACCTCAGCCGATCCGCCCGTGCCGGCCAGGGCCGGATGGTGGACGCCTGATCCACCCTCCCGAGGACCGGGGCCTGCTCCGACAACTCTGGCAGTTCCGCTCCTACGGCCGCCCGCACCTGCGAGCGCTTTCCCTCGGAGTCGGGCTGCGGGTGTGTGAGCTGCTCGCCGACCTGGCCCAGCCCTGGCCGCAGGCGCTGGTCGTCGACGGCCTGTTCGCGGACACGGGACCCCACGGACCGCCCCGCGCTACTCGCCGCCGTGGTGGGCGGGTCGCCTCGGACTCTGCTCGTTGCTGCCGCCGTCGCGGTACTGGTCATCACGCTGGCATCGGGGGCCTTCGACCACCTGGGCGACCGGGTCATGAACGGCGCAGGCGAAAAGGTCACCGCCGCCATCCGCGCTGACGCCTTCGCGAACCTGCAACGGCTGCCGATGACCTATCACGATGGAGCTCGGCCCGCTACACCCGGCTGACCCGCCAGTCCGCAAGGGTCCAACGCGCCGCCGAGGGCAGGCTCGCAGGCTTCGTCGCCGCACACGGTTCAGCCATTCGGCTCGGCCAGTCTGTCCGGCTCAGCCGCCACTCCTGCATCGCAAAGGATCCGCGACCACCGCATCGTCGAAAAACGGTCGCGGGCAAGCGCGGATCTCGTGAGTATGGAAGGCGATGCACCGCGACCGGATCGATGCCGCACTCGCCGCGCGACTGGTCGCTGCACAGTTCCCCAGGTGGGCTGCCCTTCCGGTGGTCCCGGTGGAGGTGGACGGGTGGGACAACCGCACCTTCCGCCTTGGAGACACGATGACGGTGCGGCTGCCGACCGCCCAGGGTTATGTGCAGAGTGTCGAGAAGGAGCAGACCTGGCTGCCGCGACTGGCACCGAGTCTGCCGCTCCCGATCCCCGTTCCGCTCGCCGTCGGCGCACGGACCGACGAGTACCCATGGTCGTGGTCGGTCCGCCGCTGGGTCGATGGACGCATCGCCATCCGCGACCGGATCGCCGACCTTCCCACGTTCGCGCGCGACCTCGCCTGCTTCCTCAGGGCGCTGCAGCGCATCAGCGCGACCGGGGGGCCTGCGGCCGGCGCTCACTGCTTCTACCGCGGTGGCTCCCTCGAGGTCTATGCCGCCGAGACGCGCGACGCCGTCGCGGCGCTCGGACCACGGATCGACGGCGACGCTGCGATCGGTGCCTTTGAGGCTGCGCTCGCCGCGACCTGGACGGGTGCGCCGGTCTGGTTCCACGGCGACATCGCCTGCGGCAACCTCCTGGTCGACGACGACGGCAGCCTGGCCGCGGTCATCGACTTCGGCACGTGCGGGGTGGGTGACCCCGCGTGCGACCTCGTCATCGCATGGACGCTCCTCGACGGGGACAGCCGCGACGTGTTCCGGTCGTTGATGCCCGCCGACGACGCGATGTGGGCGCGCGCCCGCGGCTGGGCGCTGTGGAAGGCGCTGATCACCATCGACTCGCCCGGTGCCACGCCCGCCGCCGCAGTGCAGGCAGCCCGCGTGGCCGAGGTCGTACTCGCCGAGCATCTGCTGTCCTGACCCGGAACGCCGTACCCCTCATGTGCCGCGGCGGAGGGTTACCGCCGCGGTGCGGTGTACCGGAGGAGGTAGCGCCAGAAGAGCGCGCGCCGGAGGTGGAACCCGGGAAGCACACGCTCCGCCGTCTCCCGGATGGCCGTGAGCGTCATCGTTGCCGGAGCGCTGGGCGCGCGCATCGATGACGGAGGAGGTACCCGGTGGCCGCGGCTCTTGTAGAGCCCGACTGCCAGGTTCGCGGGGACGGCAGCGAGGCTCAGTGCGCGGTCGCTGAGGGTGTCCTCCTTGTAGCAACCGACGACGAGCAGCCTGCCGCCGGGAACCAGGGCATTCGCGAGCCGCTGCAGCGCGTCCTCGAAAGGCACGTGGTGGAGCACGGCGACGGCGGTGATCGCGTCGTAACGCTGCCGGACATCCAGATCCACAAGTGACGCAAGCGTGAACGTCGTGCGTTCGGAGGGCGGAGCGGAGTGTCGAGCCTGGGCGATCATCGTCGGGTCGCAGTCGATGCCGTCGACGATCGCGGCCCGCCCGCCGAGAGTTCGGACGAGGTCGCCTGTTCCACATCCGACGTCGAGCGCTCGTCTCATCGTCGCTGGTAGTTGGCGCAGGACCCAGCGGTGGTAATGCTCGTTGTGGCTCCAGGCGTGCGTGGCCATGAAGTTGTCGATCCAGGTGACAAGTCGCGGGGTTAGCACGGCCTCATCGTGGCTGTTCGCGTCACCAGCCGGCCCGCGGGACGTGCTCCGGAAACCGCCTGGGCCCGCGAGGCCGGGCACGGGAAAGCCGAGGTGCGAGTTCGAAGGGAGTCTTCGTCCTCATAGGTCCAACCTCGGCGTCGATCGCTGTTCGACTTCCGCCGTGTCCTGGGGCTCGGCCAGAATCCCAGTAACTGGAGCGGCGCCGGTATCTGCTTGTGCCTTGTTTCGCAGGATGTGCGGGAGGAAGCATGGTTGATCAGGCGCTGCCCGGGATCCCGGGGGTCAAGATCGAGGCAGGTGACCACATCTGCGCGCTCTACAGGCACCGCAGCGAACGCAACGATGTGCTGATGCCGTTTCTGCGGGAGGGCCTGAGCCTGGGCCACAAGTGCCTCGTCGGGCTCTACGAACAGGACACCAGCTCGATCCACCGCGCGATCGGCAGGGATGTGGACGTCGAGCAGTGCGTCACAACAGGTCAGTTGGAGGTTCTCGGCGCGGCGGACATGCTCTTCCGACCGGAGGAGTTCTCGATCAACAATATGCTCCAGTTCTGGGAGGGCATCCTCTCGGATGCAGTAGAGACCGGCGGCTTCGAGTTCGCGCGCCTGACTGCCGAGTGCACCTGGTGGGAGAAACAGCTGCCTGGTTTCGACGCGCTCGCCAACTACGAGTCGTCGCTCAACGAGTTCGCCACGCGGCACCCGGTCGGCTTCCTCTGCATGTACGACATGAGCGAGATCACCGGCGGCGTCATCGTCGACCTCCTCCGGACCCATCCCCGACTACTGCTCTGCGGGCTTCTCCTGTTGAACCCGTACTACGTCCCGCTGACCCCCGAATCCCGATAACCGGCGCTCGCCGGCGCGGCCCCGTGTTCGGCGGCGAAGGCTTGTCATCCCGCCGCGGCGATGGGCACCTGGAGCTCCGTCACCCGCTGAGCGGGGTCCTCGGGCCAGGCCAGCGAGAGCTCGCGGGCGTGCTGCGCCGTGAAGCGGTAGCCGTTGGCGCCGAGCCAACGAGCCAGGGCCTGCACGGTGGGCAGCACGTCGTCCATGGACCCGCAGTGCACGATGGTGGCGGCGCGGTCGACGCCGGCAAGATCGGCGATCCGGACACCCTCGACGTGTTCGACGTCTGCAGCCACCGGCAGCCCCGCGTGCACGACGACCGCCCCGCTGCGCGGGACGTCCTCGTACCGGGTGACGCCGGGGCCGGTCGCAACCACACCGGCCGGGGCGAGCCTGCTGCGCAGCTCCTCGTAGAGACCGCGGATGACCGGCCCGATCTCTCGTGGATCGAAGCTTCCGCAGGTGCCGGTCAGCTCGGCCACCCGAAGGACAGGAAGGCTCTTCACGACGATGCCGTCGGTGGGCATGAGGTTCTCGCTCTCGATCGTCCGGAGCCTCGCCTCGACCTTGGCCAGCCGGGCAGCAGCGTCGGCCATGACCGACTCGAGCTCCGCTCGCCGTAGCCGCAGCATCCCGCGCAGCTCCTCCGCGCTCACGCGTTCGTGGAGGATCGACCGGACCTGGTGGAGGCTGAAGCCGAGCTCCTTCAGCGCGACGATGCGGTTGAGCTGCGCAAACTGCTCGGCGCTGTAGTAGCGGTAGCTGCTGAGCGGGTCGACATGCGCAGGGCGCAGCAGCCCGATGGCGTCGTAGTGCCGCAGCATGCGGACCGATACCCGGCCGTGCTCGGCGAAGTCTCCGATGGTGAACATGGCGGCTCCGAGTACAAGGCCTCACACGGTGAGAGGGTCAAGCGTAGTGATCGTGAGGATCGGCACGGATCGACGCAGACCGGTCGGGCACGCCCCACCCCCTGACACGCGGGTCTTCCCCGTCGCACCGGGTGCGGCCTCCATCGCCGCGAGGTGCGACGCAGAGCATGCTCTGGTCGGACTGATCGACGGAGACCCGATCGTGACAAGGCACCCCTCGAACGCACTGCCTGCGACAACGAAAGGAAGGTGACGATGGCCGCTCAAGTCGTCGCACATTGGTACTGCGGACCCTGCGATGTGGAGGGCCGAGACCCCGCCTCGAAGCCGAGCTGCTGGAACTGTGGCGGCGCCGTCACCGTGACGGCCCGGCCGTCCCTGGAGTGGTCGGAATCCGTCTGGACGGCCAACTGACCCGATCCCCGTGGCGCCATGTGGGCTTCTGGCAAGCGCTCTCGATCCGCCTGCCGAGTCGTGCCTCAGCCGGCCAGGTGGGCCCACCGGTTCGACAGCTGGGACCAGGGCCCGCTCGCGACCACCCGCCCCTCCTCCAGGACGACCACCAAGTCCGCCCGGGACAAGGCGGACTGCTTCGAGCTGCACCCCAGGACCGTCACGCCCCGCTGGCGCAGCGCGTCCCACAGCTCCACCTCGGTGCGGGCGTCCAGGGCTGAGGAGACGTCGTCGGCGACAAGGAGCTCGGCCTCGGTCGCCAGTGCTCGGGCCAGCGCCACCCGCTGGACCTGGCCGCCGGACAGGCGCACCCCATGGTGGCCGACCAAGGCGCCATGGCCCCCGGCTTCC
>JAODNO010000295.1 GCA_025465235.1 Pseudonocardia sp. | reverse complement strand
ACGTGGTCCTCCTGCATCGCGCTCGACGGGATCGAGTCGACCGACGCGGGCACGGCCAGTCGCTTCAGCTCGGACACGATCCCGGCCTGGGTGTACTGCGCGATCATGTGCCCGGAGTCCACCCCGGGGTCGTCCGCCAGAAACGGTGGCAGCCCGTGGTTGCGGGCCACGTCGAGGAACCGGTCGGTCCGCCGTTCACTGATCGAGGCGAGATCGGCAACCGCGATCGCGAGGAAGTCCAGCACGTACCCGAGCGGGGCACCGTGGAAGTTCCCGTTGCTCTCCAGGCGACCGTCGACGGTCACCACGGGATTGTCGACCGCGCCGGCCATCTCCCGCCCGGCCACCACCTCCGCATGGGCGATGGTGTCCCGCACCGCCCCGTGCACCTGCGGGGCACAGCGCAGCGAGTAGGCGTCCTGCACCCTCGCGCACTCCGGCGTCCGATGGCTCGCGACGATCGCCGAACCGGCCAGCAGCGCGCGCAGGTTGGCGGCGCTGTCGGCTTGCCCCGGGTGTGGACGCAACGCCTGCAGATCGGCGGCGAACACCGCGTCGGTGCCCAGCAACGCCTCCACACTCATCGCCGCGGCCACGTCGGCGGTCCGAACCAACGTGCGCAGGTCGTGACAGGCCAGCACCAGCATCCCCAGCATCCCGTCGGTGCCGTTGATCAGCGACAGGCCCTCCTTCTCGGCGAGGACGACGGGCTCGATCCCGGCCGCGGCCAGCGCCTCGCCCGCAGGCCGCAGCACGCCCACGGCGTCGCGGACCTCACCCTCACCCATCACCGCCAACGCACACTGGGCGAGCGGAGCCAGATCACCGGAACACCCCAGGGAGCCGTACTCGCGCACTAAAGGCGTGATCCCCGCAGCGAGCATCCCCGCGTACGCCCTCGCCGTCTCCGCCCGGACACCGGTACGCCCGGTCGCCAGCGTCGACAGCCGCAGTAGCAGCAGCGCCCGCACCACCTCACGCTCCACCTCCGGCCCCGACCCGGCCGCGTGCGACCGCACCAGCGAGCGTTGCAGCTGCCGCCGCCGCTCACGAGGGATGTGCCGCGCGGCCAGCGCCCCGAAGCCCGTCGACACCCCGTAGTGGGGGACGTCGTCGTCGGCCAGCGCCTCGACCACCTTGCGGCTGGCTTCGATCTCGTTCTCGGCATCCGGGCAGAGGATGACACCGGCGCCCTCCCGGGCCACGGCGACGATCTCCTCGGTGGTGAGCGGGTCGGAGCCCACGACGACTGCATGCATCGGCTCATAGGACACCGCAGCCACCCGCATCCACTACGGCGAGCGGCATAGAGCTGTCCGGGATCCCGGACAGTTGGTAGCGTCGGCGCGTGCCCGGTCCGGTGAAGGTTCCCGCGGCGCAGCAGGTGCTGGCCATCCTCGGTTACCTCGCGCGCCAGGCCGGTCCCGTGCCCGCGGCCGCGATCACCCGTGACCTCGAGCTACCCCGGTCCACCACCTACCAGCTGCTCATGACGCTCGCGCAGAGCGGGTTCGTCGTCCACCTGGCCGACGAGCGGCGCTACAGCCTCGGCGTCGCCGCGTACGAGCTCGGCACCGGTTACGTTCGCCAGGCGCCGCTGCAGCGGATCGCGCGGGTGCCGCTCGGCCGCCTCGTGGACCGGACGGGGCACAGCGCACACATGGCCGTTCTCCACGGGAGGGAGGTCGTTTACGTCCTCGAGGAGCGCGCGCCCGGCCGGCCGCCCCTGGTCACCGACGTCGGAGTGCGGCTGCCCGCCCATCTGACGGCCAGCGGCCGGGCGATGCTCGCCGCGCTACCCGCGGCGCAGATCAGAGCCCTGTTCCCGCAGCCCGACGCCTTCGTCACGCGGCACGACGCCGGTCCGCGCTCGCTGTCCGCGTTGCGCAGGGAGCTCGTGGAGACCCGTCGCCGCGGTCACGCCGTCGAGGACGGCGAGGTCACCCCCGGCTTCGTCTCCATCGCCGTGGGAGTACTCGACCACACCCGCCACCCGGTGGCCAGCGTGGCCGTCACCTTTCCCTCGTGCGCCGACCGAGAGGGGCATGGCCTGCTCGTCGACGAGGTGGGCCGGACGGCGCGGGCGATCGCGAGCCGCATCGGCGGACACGTGCGCTAGGTTGTGGCTAGTACCCCGGCCGTAGATCGTGATCATGTCGCTGGTCGTCGGCGGTAGTGGCTCCGCCAGCACGGCGAGATAACCGCATTTCCGTGGCCTTCACTGTGAACCGCCCGGCTAGGGTCTCTCTCAATGCGTAACGACGCGGCAGGCCTCGCTTCCCGCTACCGAGCGCCGATTAGTGAATCCAGGACGAGCCGCCGTGAGCAGGTTTTTGATGAGCTCCGCTTGTATTCAGCCCGCGACCACACCGCCCTGTACGTCGGGCAGCCGGGTCCGGAAGTCAATCAGACCCACCCACGCCGGGCGCACGGCGATCCGCGCCATCCGCGTTTCCGGGTGGTCCGCCGTGCTCGCCAGCGCCGCGCCGGCCTCCTCGCCGAGGTAGCGCCGGGCAGCCAGGGCGTACTCGGGCACGACACCGTCGACGTCTGTGACGGTGGCGCGGCCCCGGATCAGCAGGACCTCCGGAGGCTCGCCCTCGGTGTCGATGGTCAGGGCGGCGGCGGGCCGCTCGCGGAGCACCGCCACCCGGCGCGCGGGACGCCGGATCCCGACGGCCGGGCCGGTGATGAAGGTGGGCATCACGATCTCCGTACCGGTCCAGTGGAACCAGGTCGGGATCACCCTGGGCGTGCCGTCGGTCCAGGTGAAGGCGAGCCTCGCCGGGATGGTCGAGCGCAGCAGCCGGCGGGCCTGCGCGGTCTCCAGCAGGCGCGGGTCGCCCTGTGGAAGCGCGTCGGTCATGTCTCCTCCTCTGGTCGGTGGGAGCCACGAGGCCACGGTGTGGCCACCGACAGCGAACGGGAGGGGAGCCGGACAGTTGCCCAGCCGCCGTCAGCCTCCCGTTCGCATCCACCGACCATGGGACCCGCCCGGCGAGGTGGACTCATCGCACGGCGGTGAGGAATCGCGGGGGCCCGCCAGCCCGGCCCCGACCGCAGGGCCGGCCACGCTGCGTCAGCCGCTCAGGGGCGGCAGAACGTGATCGCTGACCTTGTCGGTACTCAGACACAGCGAGCACACCTGGGCGTCGTGAGTCCCGCACGCGACCATGTCGGGCCGCTCGAACTCCTGGCGGCAGACGTGGCAGCGGAGCACGTGACCGGACGGGTTGCCGTGCTCGTCGTACATGGGCAGGTCGATCCCGTCGTCGGTACGCCGCAGGTAGTACTTCCCCTTCGTCGCAAGGGCGATGATCGGCGGCAGGACCAGACCGAGACCGATTGCGACGAGCGGCGAGAACGGCTGGATCCCCGATCCGAGCCCACCGAAGAAGGCGACGACGGACACGCCGGCCGCGATGAGCATCGAACCGAAGCCGACCGGGTTGAACGCGTACAGCATGCCGCGCCGGAACTCCGGCTTCTTCGGCGAGATCTTCAAAAGGTACTTGTTGATCGCGATGTCCGAGGCCACCACGACCACCCAGGCCATACCGCAGTTCGCGTAGAAGCCGAGAATTGTGTTCAGGAACTCGAACATGTTCGCTTCCATCAGCACCAGTGCGATCAGCAGGTTGACACCGAGGAACACCAGCCGACCCGGGTAGTGCTTCGTGACGCGGGTGTAGGAGTTCGTCCACGCCAGCGATCCGGAGTAGGCGTTCGTGACGTTGATCTTGACCTGGCTGAGCACCACCAGTATCACTGCCAGGGTCAGTGCGGCCCACGGCGGCATGATGTCCTGGTAGATCTCCAGGAACTGGTGCACCGGCTCGTTGGCCACCGTCGCGCCGTCGGCAACGTTCGCGATGATGTAGACCGCGAGGAAGAGCCCGACGACCTGCTTGGCCGCGCCGAAAATGACCCAACCCGGGCCGGCCAGAATGGTGGCGGCCCACCAGCGCCGGGAGTTCTCCGGCGTCTTGGGGGGCATGAACCGCAGGTAGTCGATCTGCTCGGCGATCTGCGCGATGAGCGAAAGGCAGACACCGGCGGCGAGCATGACGGAGCCGAGGTTGGGTGCACCCTGGCCGTTCTGGCCCCGGTAGGCGAAGAAGGAGCTCACCGACTCGGGGTGGCTGATCAGCAGGTACGCGAAGGGCAGCACCATCAGGACCAACCACAGGGGTGTCGTCCAGAGCTGCAGCTTCGACAGCAGCGACATCCCGTAGACCACGAGCGGGAAGATGACCAGCGTGGACAGGGCGTACCCGAGCCACAGCGGGATGTTCAGGCCGAGCTGCAGGCCCTGCGCCATGATCGAGCCCTCGAGCGCGAAGAAGATGAACGTGAACGTCGCGAAGACGACATTCGTGACCACGGATCCGTAGTATCCGAAACCGCTGCCACGGGTGATCAGATCCAGGTCCAGATTGTACCGGGCCGCGTAGAACGCGAGCGGAAATCCGGTGGCGAAGATGACGACAGCGAAGACCAGGATGCCCCATAAGGCATTAGTGGTGCCGTAGGAGATCCCGATGTTCGCTCCGATGGAGAAATCGGCCAGATACGCGATACCGCCGAGTGCCGAAACGGCCACAACCCCGCTCGACCACTTACGGTAGCTGCGTGGAGCGAAACGTAGCGTGTAGTCCTCGAGCGTCTCCTTCGCCGCGGTACCGGCGACATCGCCGGTCGCAGTGGGCCCGGTCACAATGGGCGATAGATCAGATGACACACGCACCTCCGAGTATTTGTGCAGCACTCCTGAAGGCGAGTATCAGTCGGCGCCGAACCCGGGCGGTTTCCTTTCGATAATGGCTGTGTTACGCCAGTTGACCATGCGTCGGGCCGGGGTCATCGAGACGCGCGTTCAGTTCGCGGACCGCGCGTGTGGCCTCGATGGGTGACCAGTTCGTACATTCGGGTCCACGGTCGGGCTGATCAGCATCACGTGCAGCACCTGTCCCGTGGGCACGGCCGTCGCGGCGACCGCCGCGGCCTGCGCGCCGACCGACAACCCGACAAGCAGGTCGAGGGGAGAGCCGGTGCTGATGCGACGGGCAAGCTCTTCGCCGTAGTTTTGCAGGTCCGCGGGGGCACCGGGCTCGCCGGGAGCCGGGAGCAGACGTGCGTCGATGCCACGGGAAGCAACGGCCTCGACGGCGGGGCGTGCGTACTGACGAACGGCGGCGCCGGGCACGATCAGCACGCGCATGCGGGAAGTCTGAAGCATCCGGGCAGCCACGCTCACCGGCGTCCGCCTGCAGGATCGTCCGGCGGGCCGTGACCGGCCTCGCCCCGCGCGGTCATCAACTGTTCGGCCTTTTAGCGCCGCGGCGAGGCAGCGACCGCGGCCGCGAGACTAGGGCTCCAGGCGGTAGCGGATCATCCGGGAGCTGTTGCCCACCACGGCGACCGACGAGGCGTTGTGCAGGATCGCCGCCACCACTGGGCTCAACGCGCCGGCGGCCGAGACGAGCAGACCGGCCGCGTTGACCGCGATCGACATGGCGTAGTTCTGCCGGATCACGCCGATGCTGCGCCGGCCGAGGTCGCGCAGGTCGAGCAGCCTGCGCAGATCGTCGCCCGCCAGCGCGACGTCGGCGGTCTCGACCGCGACGTCGGTGCCTGCGACGCCCATCGCGATACCGATGTCGGCAAGTGCCAGCGCCGGGGCGTCGTTGGTGCCGTCGCCGACCATCGCGACCGTGTGTCCCTCGGCCTGCAGCGACCGGACGAGGTCCTGCTTGCCCTCCGGAGGGACCTGCGCCCAGAACTCCTCGATCCCCAGCTCCGCCGCGACTGCGGCCGCCGTCTCCGGGTGGTCGCCGGTGAGAAGCACGACCCGCTGCACGCCGTCCGCGCGCAGCGCATCCAGCACCTGGCGCGCCTCCGGACGCACCGTGTCGCGCAACGACACGAGCCCGACCAGCGTGCCGTCCACAGCGAGCAGCAACGGGGTCTCGGTGGCCCGCTGCAGCCTGCGGACCCAGTCGTGCGCCTTGCGGCTCACCCGGATCTGCTGTTTACGCAGCAGCTCGCGGCTCCCGATGACCAGGATCCGGCCGTCGGACTCCACCCGCATCCCCTGCCCGACCAGGACCTCGCACTCCTCGTGCGGGGGGATCGTGATGTGGCGCTCCTCCGTGGAGCGGATCACAGCCTGGGCCAGCGGGTGCCGCGAGTGGATCTCGGAGCTCGCGGCATAGGCGAGCACCTGCTCGGGTGACCATGCCTCGTCGAAGGAGACGACGTTGGTGACCACCGGACGACCCATCGTGAGCGTGCCGGTCTTGTCGAAGACGATCGCATCCATCCGGCCGGCGGCCTCCAGGTGTGCGCCGCCCTTGATCAGGATTCCGCGCCGCGCGCCGTTGCCGATGGCCGCGCTGATCGCCGTCGGCGTCGACAGCCCGACGGCGCACGGGCACGCGACGAGCAGCATCGTCATCGCGCGTCGGACGTCGCGGGTGACCAGCAGCGTCAACGCCGACAGCGCGAACGAGGTGGGCACGAACCGGCGGGAGAACGTCTCTCCCACGGTCTGGATCGGTGCGCGGTCCCGCTGGGCCTGCTCGACCCGGTGGATGATCCGGCCGATCGCGGTGTCGCGGCCGACCGCCGACGCCCGGACGACGAGGCGTCCGCGCAGTAGCACCGTGCCGGCGTGCAGCAGCGTGCCGACCGTGACGGAGACGGGCAGCTGCTCGCCGGTGAGCGCCGTCTGGTCGACGACCCCATCGCCCTCGACGACCACCCCGTCGACGGGGAGCACCACGTGCTCGTGCACGACCACGTCGTCGCCGATCGCGAGCTGGTCGATGTCCACCTCGAGCTCGGTGCCGTCGACCAACCGCGTCCAGGCCCTGGTCTGGGCGCCGGTGAGCAGCTCCGAGATCGCGCGCCTGCTTCGGCGCACCGTCAGATCCTGCAGGTACTCGCCGATGTTGAGCAGCCACAGCACCGTGAGCGCGACGACGTTCTCCCGCAGCACCAGGCTGGCCACCGTTGCCGCGGACACGAGCGCGTCCGTGCCGGCCCCCCTGCCACGCACGAGCGAGCGCACCGCCCCGCGCAGGAACGGGTAGCCGGTGAAGATCGTGACTCCGGTGGCGACGGTACGGCTCGTGGATCCCAGCATCGGGGGCCGGCGCAACCCGTATCGCCGCAGACCCAGTCCGGCCAGCGCCAACCCGCCCACGACCAGTCGGACGAGGTCTCCGTTGGTCACGTCGGCGGAGCGGGGCGACCGCTCCGCGGTGGCCTGCGGGTCGGCACCGAGCCCCTTCCCGATCGCCTCGACGAGCTCCGTCCGGTCGCAGCGCTGCGGATCGAACCAGACGACGACGTTGCCCGTGCGCGGATAGGCATGCACCTGTCGCACGTGCGGCACGGCGTCGACGGCGTCCTCCACCGCCACGGCGAGTGCGGAGCTACCGGTCAGCTCAGGAGTCGCGAACCGGATCCGACCGGCGGCGTCCGAGACGGCGGTGATCGACACGCGATGCCTAGTGCTCGTGGGCCGGGACGGCGGCGCCGGGCGCAGGGGTCTGTTCCCCGATTCTCTCCCTGGCTTCGCTGACGATGTCCGCCGTGGTCAGCCGGGCCTTCTCGGCCCCCGTCTCGGCCACGCGCGCCCCGCGCAGCGCGCAGGACGTGGCGGCGACGGCGGCGCCGTGGAGCGCGTTGCTGCGCGCCAGCCTCTTGATCCCGTCGTACGCAACGGCCCCGACCACGCCGCTGGCCACCAGTGCTGCCGCCCTACCCACGAAACCGCCGATCATCTCACCAGCTCCTTCGTCGAGACGAAATCAAGGACCGTACGCGCGGACCTCCAACCCGGGCTGTGCGTCGACCGGGTGGTACCTCGCCGTCCGGGTGGTCCACTGCAGGGCGAGCATCCAAGAACGCGCTCCGCTCAGCGTCCAGACTAGGGGAAACACCGAGTGCCGACCTCCCACGAACGACGACGATCACCCTCCGATCACACCCGATACATCTGACTCAGATTGGCTCTGATCCAGAGGTATATGCTCGGGCCCGTGACTCCTCCTCGCACGCCATCGACGGCCGATGCGGTGTCTGACGCCCTGATGCCTGCCATCGGTGCCCTGCGCCGGTTGCTGCGCCGGGCCGCCGGGCCGGTGTTCACGAGCGACACCGTGTCGACGTCGCAGCGCGAGGTCCTGGTAGTCGTCGGCAGGCACCCGGGCAGCCCCGTGACGGACATCGCCCAGGAGCTCGGGCTGGCGCCCAACAGCGTCTCGACGATCGTCACGCAGCTCGTCGGGGCAGGCCTGCTGGTCCGCGAGACCGACCCGCACGACCGCCGCGTCGGGCGGCTCACCCTCACCCCCAGGGCACAGGAGCAGGCCATGGTCGCCAGGGCGCGCAGGCGCAGCGTCCTGCACGACGCGCTCGACCGGCTCACGCCACGGCAGGTCACCGAACTGGCGGTGGGCATCGACGCGCTGGGAGCGCTGGCCGAAGAGCTGCGAGCGCTCGAGCGCGACCGCGAGGCGGTGCACCCGTGAGCGAGCTTGCGAGCGAACCCGTGACGCAGGACGAGCGGAGATCCGCAGAGCTGCAGAACGGCCACGATCCGATGGTCGCGCTCGAGTGCACCGGCCTGGTGCACCGGTTCGGCGACACCGTCGCCGTCGATCATCTCGACCTCCGGATCCGGGCGGGCGAGGTGTTCGGACTGCTCGGCCCCAACGGGGCGGGCAAGACCACGACCATCCGCGTCCTGAACACGCTGCTCCCCGTGCAGGAGGGCAGCGTCCGGGTGTTCGGGCTCGACGTCCGCCGCCGGGCCACGGACGTGCGCCGCCAGCTCGGCTACGTGCCACAGCAGCTCTCCATCGAGGCCGCGCTGACCGGCCGGCAGAACGTCATGTGGTTTGCCCGGTTGTTCGACGTGCCGCGCGCCGAGCGGAGGGCGCGGGTGGACGAAGCTCTGGCCGCGATGGGCCTGCTCGACGTCGCCGACCGCCGCGCGGGCACCTACTCCGGCGGGATGATCCGCCGCCTGGAGCTCGCGCAGGCGCTGGTGAACCACCCCGCCCTGCTCGTGCTCGACGAGCCGACGGTCGGCCTCGACCCGATCGCGCGGGCGGGCGTGTGGGAGCGCGTGCGCCAGATGCGGGCCGACTTCGGGATGACCGTGCTGCTGACCACGCACTACATGGACGAAGCCGACGAGCTGTGCGATGTCGTGGCGCTCATGCACCGCGGCAGGCTGCAGGTCGTCGGCTCCCCGGCCGCCCTGCGCGCCGACATCGGGCCCGACGCCACGCTGGACGACGTCTTCCGCCGATACGCCGGCACGAAACTGGTGGCGACAGAGGAGCAGGGAGGGGTGAGGGATGTCCGTCGCAGTCGCACGACCGCCCGCAAACTGGGCTGAACCGGTCCGCATGCTCGCCTCGCGGACGGTGACCCTCAGCCTGGTCGAGCTGCAGAAGCTCCGCAGCGACCACACCGAGCTGATCACGCGCATGGCGCAGCCCGTGCTCTGGCTGCTGGTGTTCGGGCAGATCTTCAACCGGATCCGGGCGATCCCGACCGGCAACCTGTCCTACCTGGCGTACCTGACGCCGGGCATCCTCGCCCAGTCGGCGCTGTTCGTCGCGATCTTCCTCGGCATCCAGATCATCTGGGACCGGGACGCGGGCATCCTCACCAAGGTCATGGTCACACCCACGCCGCGTGCCGCGATCGTGCTGGCCAAGGCGTTCGCCGCAGGGGTGCGCGGGCTCGCGCCCGTCGTCGTGCTCGTGCCGGTGGCGCTGCTGCTCGGCGTCGCCATCACGATCAACCCCCTCAAGCTGCTCGGCGCTGCGGTCGCCCTCATGCTCGGCGCAGGCTTCTTCGCCTGCCTCTCGATGGCTATCGCGGGCGTTGCGCAGACCCGCGACCGTCTGATGGGCATCGGCCAGCTCATGACGATGCCGCTCTTCTTCGCGTC
>JAODNO010000294.1 GCA_025465235.1 Pseudonocardia sp. | reverse complement strand
AGCAACAGTCCGATCGGGACGCCGAGCTGGGGCCAGCTCGCCAAGAGCCCGCGCCGCTTCTTGGACCCCCATTCCATCGACATGAGTACCGATCCGCCCCACTCGCCGCCGACCGCGATGCCCTGCGCCAGCCGCAGCACGGTCAGCAGGATCGGCGCGGCGATGCCGATGGCCGCAGAACCGGGGAGCACCCCGATGAGCGTGCTGCCGACGCCCATCAGCAGCAACGTCGTGATGAGCGTGGCCTTACGGCCGATGCGGTCGCCGTAGTGCCCGAAGAT
This sequence comes from Pseudonocardia sp., assembly GCA_025465235.1. Classification (GTDB taxonomy): domain Bacteria; phylum Actinomycetota; class Actinomycetes; order Mycobacteriales; family Pseudonocardiaceae; genus Pseudonocardia. Next base: position 5,331 of record JAODNO010000294.1, on the reverse strand, counting down.
CGCGGCGCCGATCGGCCGAGCCGCGAAGCCCACGAACTGGGTGCCGAATGAGGCGATCACGCCGGCGTAGGGGGTCTGCCCGGGGAAGAAGATGTGCGGAAACACGAGGGCTGCCGCGGTCCCGTAGAGGAAGAAGTCGTACCACTCGATCGTCGTCCCGACCGTGCTCGCGAGGACCGCGCGGCGGCGCTGTGACCGCGCCAACGACGGTGCTGGTGATGTTGGGGTGTCCGTGCTCATCGGAGGCTCCGCATCTGATCGAACCCAACCGTGGATATCGACTGGAGCCGCCCCTGCATCCGCCACTCTGCCGATCATGATGAGGTTACGACCTCCCTCGAGAGTGTCAACCTCGGCGCCTTGGTCGTTGCTGAAAGGGCGGCCCTGGTCAAGTTCGTCGTGAGTGGTTGTGTCCGTTCTCGGGTGTCCCGGGCGGTTTGGCGTGCGGCACCGGAGTCGGGGTCCAGGCGGAGCGCCCCCAGCGAAGCGAGGACGAACGGCCTGGACGCGGCGAGGATGGCGTGATGCTGGCCGCCAGGGGATCAGCGGCCATCGGCGTAGAGGATGATGTCGGGGTCCGTCTTCATACATGCCGAAGATCAGCAGGACTGAGTCGAGCCAGCACTCGCATTCGCGACCAAAGCCGCCGCGCCAGACACACCTCTGATCGCCTTGCGGCTTTCCGCGCCCCGCAGCAGCCGGCGCCGACGACGCCTAGGCCACTGCCCAGCCCGACAGTGCCGCCGGTGACCGCGCCGCCGCCAAGGGCGATTAGGCCGAAGCCAGATGAGCAGGTCGGCCAGTCCGACGAGCAGCGCGAGGACGACGAACCCGACCGCGCCGAGCAGGCCACGGCTTATCGCGCTCGACCAGTCCCCGGCCGAGGTCGTGAGCTGCCCGAAGAACACCGCCCCGACCGCCGCGATACCGACGGCTGATCCGATCCGCTGCCCGGTCTGCAGCACACCCGCGGCGGTGCCGCCCTCGCGTGGTGGGATCTGCTCCAGCGCGAGGGTCTGGTTGGGGGCGATGACCAGCCCGCTGCCGATTCCGGCGAGCAGCAGTGGACCGGCGATCGCCCAACCGACGCTCGAGCCGAGGTCCAGCCGCAGGACGAGGTCGACCCCGGCGAGCCCGATAGCCACCACGAGCGTGCCGATCACGACCAGTGGCTTGCCGAAGCGGCCTACGATGCGTCCGCCGACCGCCGAGGAGGCCGACGAGCCCAGCGCGAACGGGGTCAGCGCGAGGCCGGCCTGCAGCGGGCTGTAGTGCAGTCCCTGCTGGAAGAACAGCGCGAGCACGAAGAAGATCGCGGTGAAGCCGGCGAAGTAGAACAGCCCGAGGGTGGCGCCCAGCGCGTAGCTGCGGGTGCGCAGCAGGGCGAAGTCTACGAGGGGATGGCCTACGGTGCGCCGGTAGCGCCGTTCCCAAGCGACGAAGCCGACCAGCAGCACCGCCGCCACCGCTAGCAGCCACCAGGGCGCCGAACCGGGGCCATGCTCGGCGAGCACCAGGGGAAACATCAGCGCCACGACACCGAGGCCGAGCAGCAGTGCTCCCACCAGGTCCAGTGGGCGACGCAGCCCGGCTCTCTCGTCGGCCGGCAGCAGCACCGGGCTCAACGCCAGCGCGACCACCCCGATCGGGATGTTGACGTAGAACACCCAGCGCCAGCCGTCGGCCGCCCCGCCCCACTGCAGCAGAAGCCCGCCCAGCAGCGGCCCGATCGCGGTGGAGATGCCGATCGCCGCGCCGAACAGGCCGAACGCGCGCCCGCGCTCGCGGCCCCGGAACAGCTGCTGGATGAACCCGAAGACCTGCGGGTTGAGCAGCCCACCGGCGGCGCCCTGCAGGAGCCGTGTGATCACCAGCCAGGTCGGGGACATCGCGAGGCCCGCTGCGGCGCTGGTCGCGGTGAATAGCGCGAGGCCCGCGATGAACATCCGCCGCCGCCCGCGGTCGTCGCCGAGGCGGCCCGCTGGTACGAGGATGAGGCCGAAGGTCAGCGCGTACCCGGAGACCACCCACGACAGCTCCGCGGACGACGCCCCGAGCCCGGACTGCACCGACGGCAGAGCCACGTTGACGATGCTGACGTCGAGCAGGGTCATGAACCCGGCGATCAGGCAGACCGCCAGCGCACGCCACCGGCGTGGGTCGGGCTGCTCCTCGGCGCTGCGCATAACCACGAGCCTTCCCTACATGGCCGCAATCCTCTTGCAGACGGCGGCGCGACCAGCTTGATCGACCTCTCCCTCGCCGAGGCTAAGGCTGTCGAGCGGGCGACGCTGCTGACCCGATCGGGACCGCCGTTACTCCCGCCGCGTTCAGGGCGCGGGCCAACGCCATCAGGTGAGACGGCCAGCACAGGCCAGGCTCGTCGATCCCCACTCGAAGCGGCCGGACTCGCTGACAGGAGCCATGGACTACGCGGACGGACCGCAATGTGAGCGGTGGGCCACCCCGGACGGCACGGGCCAGCAGCCGCACACCGGCCGACGTCAACCCGACACCATCACACCGCCCGGTCGAACAGCGGCCGGCCCGCGACGGCCTCAAGTCCGGCCACCTGGCAGACCTGTAGCGCGCCAAAACCCTTCACTCAGCGTGCGGCCTGTGGTTCGAGTGCGGTTCGGGCGGCTCGTCGGTACTCGTTGATCACGCCGCCGAGTACGCGGTGTCGTCGGATCGGGGCGTCGAGCGGGACGATGACGGCGGGGCCGTGGTTGGGTGGGCGCTGCCCGCGGCCCTGGTGTGGTCGGTGATCGTTGAAGTGTCGGGTGTACTCGTCGAGGATCGTCGCGGCGTGCCGCTCGTTGTAGATCAGGATCCTGTCGGTGCACTCTGATCGGACGGCTGCAGCAGATCAGCAAGCTGGCCGCCACCCAGACCCGGATGTTCACCGACTCCGGCGTCCCGCTGCCGCCAAAGATGACCGGCCTCCAACCCATCGAATAGCCGCTGACCTGAAACACTAGTTGTTGATCACGATCCGGACGTCGGTCAACTGCCCGGCCGCCGCGACCAGGGTTCGGGTCGGTGATCGGCGGTGCACGGACATGCGCACGCTGCCGGTCCTCCCGCGGATGGCAAGAGCCGGGGGAAGGACGTCGTGACCAAACCGGCTGCGCGCCCTGCTGCTGGGCGGGGACGACACCGACCCCCAGCTCGCCCGCGGCGCTCTCACCGAGGCCCGCCTGGCCAGCCTGGCCTCGCCCGACGCCGGCCACCGCGCGAGGCCAGCCATGAGCAGGCCGTACGGCACGCCGAGGTCCGCCACCTCGCGCTCGCCCTGCGCGAAGCAGCCCGCGAGCTCAAGGCCACTCCCACCTCGGACGGTGCCGCAACGACGTGGCGTCCGCCGCCCTGGGCGGGGTCAGCCCGCTGCCGGTCAGCAGTGGCCGGACCGTGCGGTATCGACTCAACCGGGGCGGGGACCGCGCCCTGAACCGGGCGCTGCACGCCATCGCAGCGACACGGATGCACAGCTGCCCGACCACTCAGGCCTACCTCGCCCGGCGCACCGCCGAAGGCAAGAACCCGAAGGAGATCCGACGCTCCCTGAAGCGATACATCGCCCGTCGGCTCTACCGCGCCCTCGCCACGGTCACCCGGCGGTGATGTCCGGCTGGCGTGTTGCGGCTCACGATGAAGGGGCTGGCCGCATGGCTCTGCGATCGGATCCGGTCAGGTGAGATCCAAGCCGCCGTCGATGGTGAGGATCTGGCCGGTGAGCCAGGTGGTCGCCGGGTCGGCCAGGCGCAGGATCCAGGAGGCGACCTCCTCGGGTTCGCCGCGGCGGCCGAGGGGGATGCGGGCGGCTTCGTCGTGCTTGATTTCCTCGATGACTGCCTCGGGCAGCCCGGCGGCAGCCAGGGCCTGGCTCTCGGTCGGGCCGGGGGCCAGGGCGTTGACGCAGATGCCGTCGGGGGCGAGTTCCACCGCTTAACTGCGGGTGAGCTGTTCCAGAGCAGCTTTGGACGCGGCGTAATGGGCGGCGCCGGGCAGTGGCCGGTGGCCGTAGGTGCTGGAGACGTTGACGATCGAGCCTTGGCTCGGCGCAGGTGGGGCAGGGCGGCGCGGGCGAGCAGGCGGCATCACCTTGCGGCACGGCCGATTCCCGATCCGGCGCCAGTGACGATGACGACCTTGCCGGTGAAGTCTCTTGAGGATGGACGGTCAACACCCTCCCCTTCATTCGATGTTCCACGAGCTTCGCCACAGCGACCGACACCCGATTCCCCGGACTCATGAACGCCGTGCCCGGTGCAGCCCACAGCGACGACGTCGGCGCCCATGTCGGATTGGCCGACGGCCCATCCACAGCCTGACCCGGCTTGGGGCCAGCTCGCCAACCCGACATACAACGGCGGCCGGGACGAGCTCCGTCCGCGTCGCCCGGTGCTCGGGGCGCTACTTCGTCCGTGCTTCCCGGGAAGAGGCTCAGCGTCGGCCCGAACCGCAACGGAGAGTGTCATCGCAGCTGGCCGTACGCGGGAAATCCGGACTGGCCGCTGACAGAGCTGCGGCCGACCTGCAGTCGACGCTGCTGGGTGGCAGGCCACCGTGGACGCCCTACCGCGACGAACGACCGCGGCACCGGCCCAAAGATACAGACGCGGGCACGGCTCTCCGATCTCGGTCGAACCGACCGGCGGGTGACCGCTGCTACGGCGCCGGGCAACGACGACGGCGGACGAGGCAACCCAGCCCTGTCCCGGGCCGAGTGCCGTCTCGCCGACCGTGACGAATGGGAAGATGACCGGATTACGCGCACCGCAACAAATTCTAGGACTCGGCGATTGCCGACTCTCCACAGTCGGCACCGGGGCTCGCCAATCAGTGCAACAGGAACGTCGATCTCTCGATCATTACTTGTCGCAATGGCACCGTCGGGCACGGTCGATCAAGCCCGGCACCTAGCCGTGCGGAGATCACGGCGGCGCCGGCGCTCGGTGGGCGTGCGGGTTTGGTCCCGCAGCACGGAGACAGTCGCGAAGTCGGTCACGGGTACGGCCGGCGGCTGGCCTCGTCGCGGCGCTGACCGAGGTGGACGCCAGGGCGGCCGGCATGGGCCTGGTGAGGAGGGCACGCTGAACGGGGACGTCGTCGATGCGCACACGCTGGTGGCCGGCTGGGCCGATCTTGGTTCTAGCCGCGCAGCAGTCCCGCCAGCGACTGCAGCCGGAGAAGGCGGCAGTGCAGGCCAGCAGGAAGGCGCTGCAGTTCACCGGCGGGGCCGAGGCGGGACGCACCGTGTTCAACGCGTTGTGGCGAGCACTGGACCGCGACGGGCAGGACTACCGGCGCGAGGAAGCTGATTCACAG
>JAODNO010000274.1 GCA_025465235.1 Pseudonocardia sp. | reverse complement strand
ATGATCCGCGAGGAGCAACGACAAGCGTGGCCGTCAAGATCAAGCTGATGAGGCTGGGCAAGATCCGTCAGCCGTACTACCGCATCGTCGTGGCCGATGCCCGCAACCGCCGCAGCGGGCGGGCCATCGAGACCATCGGCAAGTACCACCCGAAGAACGAGCCGAGCCTGATCGAGGTCGACTCCGACCGGGCGCTCTACTGGCTGGGTGTCGGCGCGCAGCCGACCGAGCCGGTGCAGCACCTGCTGGAGATCACGGGTGACTGGCAGAAGTTCAAGGGCCTGCCCGGCACTGAGGGCACCCTGAAGCCGCAGCCGGAGAAGGTCGACAAGCTCGCCCGCTTCCAGGCGGCGCTCGCCGCGGCGGGCGAGGAGCCCACCACCGAGGCCACCACGCCGAGGAAGCGGGGCGACCGCCGCCCGAAGGCCGAGTCCGCCGAGGGTGAGGCCACCACGGCCACTGAGGCCACCGAGTCGTGAGCGTCCTCGCGGACGCTCTCGAGCACCTCGTCCGGGGCATCGTCGACCACCCGGACGACGTGCAGGTAGAGCTCGTCACCACGCGCCGGGGACGCACCCTCGAGGTGCGCGTGCCCCCTGAGGCCCTCGGCAAGGTGATCGGCCGCGGCGGCCGCACGGCCACCGCGCTCCGCACGGTTGTGGGTGGCATCGGAGGCCGGGGCGTGCGGGTGGATGTCGTCGACACCGATCGGTAGCGGCACAGAGCGAGCGCAGCGAGGAAGCATCGACACCGAGCTGCTCGTCGGGATCGCCGCCAGGGCCCACGGCCTGCGCGGCGAGCTCGTCGTCGATGTGCACACCGACTCGCCGGACGATCGGTTCGTCCCCGACGCCGTGCTCACCGCACGCCGCGCCGGGTCGCCGGACCGCACGGTCACCGTCGAGTCCTCCCGGCCGCACTCCGGCCGGCTACTGGTGCGTTTCGTCGAGGTTCCCGACCGTGACGCCGCAGAGGCGATGCGTGGTGCCAGGCTGCTGATCAACGCGGATGCGCTGGCGCCACCGGCCGATCCGGAGGAGTTCCACGTCCACCAGCTCGAGGGCCTGCGGGCCGAGCTGACGGACGGCTCGGTCGTGGGGACGGTCCGCGAGGTCGTGCACGGTCCGGGCGGGGAGCTGCTCGTGGTCGCCCGCCCCGAGCTGCCGGACGCGCTCGTGCCGTTCGTGCGCGCGATCGTGCCCACCGTCGACCTGGACGGCGGCCGGGTCGTCCTCACACCTCCCGAAGGTCTGCTCGACCTGGACTGAACTCTGCGATCCCTCCTCCCCAGCGGGGTGACATTCCTGACGCTCGACGTCAGCGGTGTCACCCCGCTGCCATTTCTGCGCCGTCAACTAACGTTGACAACCGTCGCGTTGTCAACGTAGGTTGACACCATGACGGATGCGACGAAGGTCGCGGCGGCGGCGTCCAGCAGGGACCCTGCCGTCGGGTTGGCGGCTGTGGCCTCCCTGCGGGGACTGCTGGAGTCGTTGGAGGAGCTGCAGGTCACCAACGCGCGCGCGCAGGGCTGGTCCTGGCAGCAGATCGCGGACGTGCTGCGGGTGAGCAGGCAGGCCGTGCACAAGAAGTACCGCCGGTTCGGGTTCTGAGGGGAGAGGACATGTTCGAACGTTTCACGGAAAGGGCGCGGACCGTGGTGATCGCCGCACAGAAGCAGGCGCGGGAGCGGGGCGCCGACGCCATCCGCAGCGAGCACCTGCTGGCCGCGCTGTTCGATGTGCCGGACAACCTGGCGGTCACCGTGCTGGCCGCTTTGGGGGTCGACCGCGATCTGGTGGAGTCCGAGATCGGGAAGCTACGCCCGGACGGGCGTCCGACGCCCGATGCCGAGGCGCTGGCCACCCTCGGCATCGACCTGGACGAGGTGCGCCGCCAGGTGGAGGAGGCTTTCGGTCCCGGCGCGCTGGACCGCCCGCGCGCCGCGTCGAGCCGCGGCTGGGGCGGGCACATCCGGTTCGACCGCACGGCGAAAAAGGTGCTGGAGCTGGGGCTGCGCGAAGCACTGCTGCTCAAACACAACTACATCGGGACCGAGCACATCCTGCTCGGCATGTTGCACCCCGCGACCGGGGCCGCGCACGACATGCTCGTCTCCCACGGGGTGCGGCAGGATGCCACGCGGATCCTCGTCGAGGAGCTCGTCCGCGGCCGGCGGGCCGGCTGACCCGTCCGCGTACGGTTCCCCGGTGCGGATCGACGTCGTCACCATCTTCCCGGCCTATCTCGCCCCGCTTCGGGAGGCGCTGCTGGGCCGGGCCATCGGGGCCGGGCTCGTCGACCTGGCGGTGCACGACCTGCGGAGCTGGACGCGTGACGTCCACCAGGCCGTCGATGACTCCCCGTACGGCGGGGGGCCGGGAATGGTGATGCGCCCGCAGGTGTGGGGTGAGGCACTCGACACAGTGCTGGAGCAGAACGGCCCGGCGCGGCTGGTGGTGCCCACCCCGGCCGGCAGGCCCTTCACGCAGGCGACCGCGGAGGCGTGGGCCACCGAGCCGCGGCTGGTGTTCGCCTGCGGGCGTTACGAAGGGATCGACCAGCGGGTGATGGACGACGCCGCCGCGCGGATGCCCGTCGACGAGGTGAGCATCGGCGACTATGTGCTCGTCGGCGGCGAGGCGGCGGTGCTGGTGATGGTCGAGGCGGTGGTGCGCCTGCTGCCCGGCGTGCTCGGCAACCCGGCGTCGGCACAGCAGGACTCCTTCTCCGACGGTCTCCTCGAGGGCCCGGCATACACCCGCCCGGAGACCTGGCGCGGGCTCGCGGTCCCCGAGGTGCTGCGCAGCGGCAACCACGCGGCGATCGCGCGATGGCGCCGGGACCGGGCATTGGAACGGACCGCCGAGCGTCGGCCGGACCTGCTCGCCGCTCTGCCCGAGGAGGCGCTCGACAAGGCCGACCGCACCTTCCTCGCCGGCCGCTCGGGCGGGTGATTTCACTCTGCCCGATAGCGTCTGGCACTATGGACGGGTTGCCAACGCTCGACGGACACGTCGAGCCTGTCCGGCGCCATCAACCTTGACAACGGACGGCGCCCCCGCACGACCGCTATCACGGACCGAGGACGGATCTTCGCGATGAACACCCTGGACGCCCTGGACGCACAGCAGCTGCGCTCCGACATCCCCGCCTTCCGGCCGGGCGACACGCTCAAGGTGCACGTGAAGGTCGTCGAGGGCACCCGATCGCGGATCCAGGTGTTCCAGGGCGTCGTCATCCGTCGCCAGGGCGCAGGCGTCCGCGAGACCTTCACGGTCCGCAAGGTGTCGTTCGGCGTCGGCGTGGAGCGCACCTTCCCGGTGCACTCGCCGAACCTCGAGAAGATCGAGCTGTTCACCCGCGGCGACGTCCGCCGGGCGAAGCTCTACTACCTCCGTGAGCTCCGTGGCAAGGCCGCGAAGATCAAGGAGAAGCGCGAGACTCCGTCCGCGTCCTGACCAGCCCGGCACGGTTGACGTAGCCTCGTGGGCGTGGCCCTACCCGAGCTTCCCGACGACCGGCGGGCCCCGCCCCGGCGGTACTCGCCGGATCAGTCGGTACCCGTCCGCCCGCCTGGGCGGCAGCCGGCGGGTCCCGAGCAGGTGGCGCCACCGGTTCCAGGAGCTCCCTACCCCGGGACTCCGGCCGGACGAGGGGTGCCTCAGCCCAACGGTGCGCCGCCACTAGGAGCGCCGCCGAACGGGGCCACCGTTCGTGGCGGACCGAACGGGGCGGGTTCCCTACCCCGCGGGCGCCCTGATGCCGGGCAGCCGGCCAACGGGAGCCGAACCCCCAGCAGGCCCGCGCCCCCGCGGCGTCGCGACCCCGCGGACGACGAGCCGACAGATGTGCACCACGGTCTGATCGACGCGGACGACGAGCAGCCCTCCGAGCTGCCCGGCCGGCACCGCCGCCGGGCCGGCGAGTCCTCGGCGGAGCGCCCGTCCGTCGACTATCAGGACCAGGCCGACACCGGCGGTCGCAAGGCCCGTTCCGGGCGGCGCAGACGGCCGACGTTCTGGCGGGAACTGCCGCTGCTCATCGTGGTGGCACTGGTGTTGACGTTCCTCATCCAGACGTTCCTCGCCAAGGTCTACGTCATCCCGTCCGGGTCGATGGAGACCACGCTGCACGGCTGCACCGGGTGCAACAACGACCGCGTGCTCGTCGACAAGATCACCTATCGGTTCTCCAACCCGGCACCGGGTGACGTCGTGGTGTTCCGGGGCCCGGACAGCTGGAGCAGCGAGATCAGCGTCCAGCAGCCGACCAGTCCCGTGACCCAGGCACTGCAGGGGTTCGGATCGCTGATCGGCCTCGCTCCGCCAGACGAGAAGGACTTCGTCAAGCGGGTGATCGCGGTCGGGGGCCAGACCGTGTCGTGCTGCGACTCCCGGAACCGGGTGATGGTCGACGGTAAGCCGCTCAACGAGCCGTACATCTACTACCTGCCCCAGGCCGGGCCGCCTCGGCAGAGTCCGTTCGGGCCCATCACCGTGCCCGAGGGGCAGCTGTGGATGATGGGTGACAGCCGCAACAACTCCGCCGACTCCCGCGTACCCGACCACGGTCCGGTCCCGGTGGCGAACGTGATCGGCAAGGCGCGGGTGATCGTGCTGCCGTTCTCGCGTCTGAGCTGGATCGAAGCCGTGAATCCGCAGTCCAACGCAGTCGGTATGCCCGCCCCCGGTGCCCCGGCCGGCGCGCCGCTCGCCCTCGGGCTGCTCGGCACGCTGCCGCTGGCGGCGGGTCGGCGGAGGCTGCAGCGGCGGGATGCGGAGCTGCGGGGTTTCCTGCCCGGTCATCCCGGCCCCTGATCCGGTCCATGACCGCGGGCGCCGACCTTCGGCCCCCGGTCGCCTGCCCCTGACAGCCCGGTGGAGACTGCTGACCTGATGCCCGCTCGCCCCGCCCTTCCTCGCACCGGGCCCCGCCGTCCCGCACGGCCGGCCCTGCCTCCCGAGCTGCGCCCCGCCCGCGCCGTCGTGCGTCGCTCCGCCGGGAGCTGGACCTTGCAGACCACGCTGCACAGGCACGGCCTCGGTCCGGTGGCCGGCGTCGACGAGGCCGGTAGGGGTGCCTGCGCCGGACCGCTGGTCGTCGCGGCCTGCGTCCTGCGGCCGGGCGACGCCAAGCGGCTCGACGGCCTCACCGACTCCAAGCTGCTCTCCCCAGCGGCGCGCGAGGAGTACTTCGCGCTGATCACCCGGTGGGCGCAGGACCACGCCGTGGTCGTCATCCCGCCGGAGGAGGTGGACCGGCGGGGCGTGCACGTGGCCAACATCGAGGGGATGCGCCGCGCGGTGGCCGGGCTGGCGGGCCGCCCGGGGTACGTCCTGACCGATGGGTTCCCGGTGCGCGGCTTCGGCAGTCCCGCGCTCGCGGTGCCGAAGGGTGACCAGGCGGCGGCATGCGTCGCGGCCGCGTCGGTGCTGGCCAAGGTCACCCGGGACCGCCTCATGGTCGGGCTCGACGGGGAGTTCCCGCAGTACGGATTCGCCGAGCACAAGGGATACTGCACGCCGGTGCACGACGCCGCGCTGTCTGCGCACGGGCCCAGCCGCGTACACCGGTTCTCGTTCGTCAACGTGCGCGCCGCCCGTGGCGACGACGTCTCTGCACTCGAGGCCGCTGCCGCCGTGAGCCTCACCGCGGCCCTGGTCCACAATGGGTCGCTCACTGTCGGGCTGTCCGACGTGGGTGCCGAAGGAGGGGTGGAACCGTGAGCGCCGAGGATCTCGAGAAGTACGAGACCGAGATGGAGCTCACGCTCTACAAGGAGTACCGGGACATCGTCTCCCAGTTCTCCTATGTCGTGGAGACGGAGCGCCGCTTCTACCTGGCCAACTCGGTGGACGTCGCCGCGCGCAAAGCCGACGGGGAGAACTACTTCGAGGTCCGGATGTCGGACGCGTTGGTGTGGGACATGTACCGGCCGGCGCGGTTCGTCAAACACGTCAGGGTGCTGACGTTCAAGGACGTCAATGTGGAGGAGCTGGACAAGCCGGATCTGCGGCTCCCCGAGGGCAATCAGTTCGGGTCCTGAGGTCGGTCTCGCGCGTCTCTCTCGTCGCGGATTTCGCGATATGCATCATGGTGTTTCTCCACCGCGGGACGAATGGTTTCGCCCGTCGCCTCGTGCGTGCCGCCACGACCTGAGCACGGCAGCCGAGCCCTTACACCTCTGCTCCGACGGAGTGGTCGTGCAGGGGGCCGTCGGCACGCAGCTGTCCCCGTCGTCCTCGATCCGTCCACAGTTGCGAGAACGGTCTGTCCCGCGCCGCGCCCGGCGTCGATCGTGGTGGCATGGCAGCGAAGGACGTTCTCGGTCGCCACGGTGAGGACCTCGCGGCGCGATACCTGGAGCAACGGGGCCTGGTGGTCCTGTCGCGCAACTGGCGGTGCCGGCACGGCGAGCTCGATCTTGTCGCCACCGACGCCGATCGGTTGGTGGTGTGCGAGGTCAAGACGCGCTCCGGCGTCCGGTTCGGTGAGCCGGCGGAGGCGGTCGACCGCCGCAAGGCGGCGCGCATCAGGCGCGTCACGCAGGCGTGGCTCGCCGCCCACCAGGTGCGCTGGTGTGAGATCCGGTTCGACGTGCTCGCGGTCGTCGCCGAGCCGGGCAGACCGGTCACGGTCCAGCACTACGAGGCGGCGTTCTGATGGCGCTCGCGCGGGCATGGTCGGTGGCGTTGCTGGGCGTGGAGGGCCACGTCGTCGAGATCGAGGCCGACGTCGGGGGCGGTCTGCCGGGGCTCCACCTGCTGGGCCTGCCGGACGCGGCGCTGCACGAGTCGAAGGACCGGGTACGTGCCGCCATTGTGAACTCGGGACGCATCTGGCCCAACGAGCGCATCGTGCTGGCGCTGTCGCCCGCCACGCTCCGCAAGGCCGGTAGCGGATTCGACCTGGCGCTCGCCTGCTGCATCCTCCGCGCGGCCGAGGTGGTCGAGCAGACGGCGCTCGACGGCACCGTGCTACTTGGCGAGCTGGCCCTCGACGGCAGGCTGCGTCCGGTGCGCGGGGTGCTGCCCTGCCTGCTGGCCGCTAGCGCGGCGGGGTTGCGCCGGGTGGTCCTACCCGACGCGGCGCTGCCGGAGGCGGCCATGGTCGAGGGCATAG
>JAODNO010000269.1 GCA_025465235.1 Pseudonocardia sp. | reverse complement strand
ACCGGACCTGGCTCCGCGAACTCTGCCGCGTCCGCTGAATTTGTGTCGATCCCCTCACGCTGCGTACACCGAAGCCGGGCAGTGACACAAGCAAGGGAACGCAGACTATTGGCACCCCGGATAGCCGTCAACTATTTCCGCTTTGCAGGGAGGTGATCTCAGCAAGATCGGCGTGGCCATGGGTTATCGAATTGGGTGAAAACGAGCGCTCCGGCGACGATGTGGCCGATCTTGGATGGCTCCCAAATCCGCACCGCCCACGGACCACAGGTCATGGCCGCCCTACGCAACCTCGCGATCACCGCGCTGCGCCTGTCCGGGGCCACCAACATCGACGCCGCGCCTCAGGTGGTGGTCCCCCAGATCGCGGACCAGCCGTACTGGGCCGCCCGAGTGGCTGAGCTGGGCATCCGCTCGGCTCACGACGGTCCGACTCCGACCTTCGAATCCCTGTCGGCCGCGCTCAGAACGGCCCTGACACCCGAGACCCGAGCACGAGCGAGTGCCGTGGCCGGCGCAATCCGCACCGACGGGTCGACGGTGGCCGCGAAACTGCTATTCGACGCGTTCAGCCAGGAAAGGCCGCCCGTGTCCGCGTGAACCACACGGAATCGTCGGGCCAGGGACCGGCGGGGCGACAGCACCGCCTTCCAGGATCATTGTGTTAGGCCCACACCCGCGTGTTGTCGCAGGTCAGCGCCCACTCATCGCGACCTTGCCGGGGCCCTGTCCCGCAGGGGGATCCACTCGAACGCCAGTCAGTGACCCTGCGGTGTGAGCAGCTGATCGATCTGCCCGACCGCGGCCGTCATGCCCTCTTCCATGCCCATCTCGGTCAGCTGCTGCATGGCCTGCAAGTCGGGGAAGGTCGACTCGATCTCCATGCGTGTGCCACCCCCGGCTTGCTCGTGGAGGGTGACGCGGCACGTCGTGGTCGGCAGCGTGTTGTTGGGGTTGCCGGCGTCGTCGGCGAAGCCGTCTTCGAACTCGAGGCGGTGCGGAGCGTCGACGGCGATCACGCGCCACCACCCCCGGTGCTTGTCGCCCCCGGGCCCGGTCATGAGGTACGTGACGCTCCCGCCGGGAGTGAGGTCGTGGTCGAGGACGGTCGCCGGGTAGGTCGGCGGCCCCCACCACCGTTCGAGCTGGCGCGGGTCGTCCCACACCTGCCAGACCCGTGCGACCGGTGCGTCGAACTGCGCACTGATGGTCAGCGTCCTGGTCTCGGGGTCCTTCTTCACGGTTGTCACGGTCACGGGAGGCTCCTTTGCATCGCTAGGCTTCGGGTGGGTCAGCGAGGATCGCGCCGATGCGGTCGAGGCGCTGTCGCCATATCGCCTCGAGCTGATTGAGCAGGTGATGGGCCTCGCGCAAGGTGTCGATGTTGCCGCCGACCCGTTGTTCGCGGCCTTCCCGTCGCTTGGTCACCAAGCCCGCGCGCTCGAGCACCACCACATGCTTCTGCACTGCCGCAAAGCTCATCGGATAGCGGCGGGCGAGTTCGGACACCGACTGCTCGCCCGCCAGCACCACCGCGACGATGTCTCGCCGGGTGGCGTCGGCGAGCGCGTGGAAGACCTGGTCGGCTCGCTCAGCATCAACACTTCCTACAACCATCGAGTTGTAGGTTAGCCGGACGGCGACCAGGACCACAAGGGGTCACTCCACGCCGGCAGCCGGCTGAGCCACCGGGGCCCGCTCGAGACAGCCCCCTCGGCGCGCGCGGTCAGGCGGCGCGGAATTCGGCTGGACGCTCTCGGGACGCGGCGGCCAGCGCCGTGCGCGCGCCTTCGGCGTCGTAGTTCTTGCCGTAGACGGGCGTCCCGGGCTGTTGGCGCCACGAGTCGTCGAGTGTGCCGCCGTCCACGGGTTCGAAGCCGAGCTGGTCGACGAGGTCGAAGACGAGCTTCTTAGCCGGGCCGTCGGCGCCGGCCACCGGCAGCGCGATCCGTCCGTCGGTGCCGGCCGGAACACCCCGCTCGAGCAGGTGCTTCCAGAAGATGCCGTTGAAGACCTTGAAGACCGGCGTGCCGAGCTGGTCGGCGACCCACACGCTCTCCGGCGTGCCGTCCTCGATCGCGTCGATGCGACCGTCGCGCTCCTGCGGGTAGTAGTTGTTCGTCTCGATCACCGGGGCGCCGGCTTTCGCTGCCGCGACGATGCCGGGGGCGAGGTCCGGCACGTTCTTCTGCGGGATGCTGACGATCACGAGGTCAGCGTCGCTTGCCGCGTCCGCGGCCCACACGGCTGTCGCGCCGGTCTCGGCCGCAAGGTCCGCCAGGGTCTCGGGGGCGCGCGAGTTCGCGACGTGCACCTCGTGGCCGAGCCCCGTGAGCTTGCGGGTGAGCGTTCCGCCGATCTTTCCTGCACCGATGATCCCGATTCTCATGCTCGCGCCAACCTCGGCCGTTGGGGACGCATTCCCGCGTGCTGTGCGTCAGCTCTGCAGCGGCCTGGATGGAGCTCGAACCGGACGATGCTCGGGAAGATCCACAGGGCTAGGCGCTCGCCGGCATCGGATGCACCGAAGGGTTCGCGGATGACCGACTTCGTCGTGAAACCCCTGGACGCGACCACTTGGCTGGACTTCGCGCGGCTGGTCGAGAAGCACAACGGCGTCTGGGGCGGATGTTGGTGCATGGCCTTCCACGCCGAGGGTGTGGGGCGCACCAAGACTGCGGCGCAGAACCGGGCCGAGAAGGAGGTTCGCGTCCGGGAGGGCCGGGCTCATGCCGCCCTGGTGTACGACGGCTCGGCCTGCGTCGGCTGGTGTCAGTTCGGACCGACTGACGAACTGCCGCGCATCAAGCGCCGGCGCGCCTATCGCGAAGGTGTCGGCGAGCTCCCGGATTGGAGGATCACCTGCTTCTTCGTGGACAAGGAGTACCGGGGTCGAGGGGTGGCATCGGTGGCGCTGGAGGGCGCTCTACGGGAAATCGCCCGTCGCGGCGGAGGATCGGTGGAGAGCTTTCCCGAGGCTGTCGAAGGCCGCGCGGTGTCGGGATCCTTCCTTCACAACGCGACGGTCTTGATGTTCGAGCGCCACGGGTTCGAGCGGACCCGACCCCTCGGCAAGCATCACTGGTTGATGACCAAGGTGGTACGCAAGGCGTCGACGAGCCCGGCGGAAGCCTGAACCTCACACCGACCGGGTGCCCGGGTGGGACGCGACGTCGCGCTCTACCTGCCGCCGGTGATCATCTGCCCGCGGTCACGGCCTTGAGCTCGTCGAGCGACTCACGGATGTGGTGGGACAGGTCTCGCTGATCGGTGTCGTCGATCCAACGTTCGAACGCGATTTTGAACACCGCGATCCCCGCCTCGGCAGCCAGACCCGCGGCCGGGTCCGTGACGCCGCGCCCGCGCAACGCCTCAGCCGTCGCCGACGCGAGCGATGCCAGCTTGATCAGCTC
>JAODNO010000263.1 GCA_025465235.1 Pseudonocardia sp. | reverse complement strand
GAGTGCCAGGCCGACGACGCCGCCGATCAGCAGCGCGCGCAGCAGCGAGGCCAGTTGTGCGTGCTCGGGGCCTCGGTCGAGCACGGCCTGGACGGTGGCCTGCCCGAGCCCCGGCATGTTGCGCCGCTCGGTGATCACCCGGAAATCGCGGCCATCGGCCCGGTCATTCGCCATCTCGGTGATCCCCGTCGCGGTGACGTGGTCCAGCGCCCCGGTCACGGGAAGGCCTGCGGGAAGGCCCAGGGTGCTCTGCGTGCCGTTCGCCGTGCGGATCACCAGCCACATTCCCGACGGCGGGTCACCCACGTCGTCGGCGCGGGCCGCGACGGAGGTCAGTGCCGTGTCGGCGGCGACGTCCTGGGTTCGAACGAGCTCGACGACGGCGACGGCCACGAGCAGCGCCACGACCACGGCGGTCCCGACGGCCGCCTGCACACCGAGGCGCAGCGCGGCGCGGCGGACGAGCGCCGCGTCGTTGCCGCGGGGTCGGCCGCCTCGCGGAGTCACAGCTTGCCCAGCTGGTACCCGCGCCCGCGCACGGTCGAGACGATGCCGCGACCGAGCTTCCGGCGCAGGTAGTGCACGTAGGTGTCGACCACGACCTCGCTCTCGGCCTCCGGGAAGGCGATCGCGAGCAGGTCGTGACGGCTGTAGACCCGCGTCGGGCGCCCGGCCAGCGTGGCCAGCAGCGCGCACTCCCGCTCGGACAGGCGTACGACCGCTGTGTCGTCGCGGGCGATTACCTCGCGGGTGTCCAGGTCGAGCCGCCCCTCGCCGATCGGTAGGGCCCGTGCGGCGTCGAGGTGGCGGCGGCGCAGGGCGTGCAGCCGGGCCAGCAGTTCGTCGATGTCGAACGGCTTGCCCAGGTAGTCCTCGGCGCCCGCGTCGAGGCCCGCCACCCGATCGGACGGGTTGGCCAGCGCGGAGAGGATCAGTACAGGCGTGGTCACGCCGCGGCCGCGTAGCCTGCCGAGCAGATCGAGGCCATCGATGGCCGGCAGCCTGCGGTCCAGCAGGAGGACGTCATAACGCCTGGTCAGTCCCAGGTGCAGGCCGCGGTGCCCGTCGGCGGCGACCTCGACCTGGTAACCGTCCTCGGTGAGCAGCGCCTCGAGCATGGCCTGCAGTTCCAGGTCGTCCTCGACGAGGAGGACCCGCGGGGAGCCGGGATCGATCGACGTCACTGGCCCATCCTGCGCGATGTAGCTGTGAATGCCCTGAATGCCGCTCCGGAGGACGGCGGGGAGAGGAGCCGGGACCCCCGAAAAGTGGTGCCTATTCCGGCTTTCCTCGCGAACGGCACGATTCGCGGGCGGGCGTGCCGCGCCCCTATTGATCATCAGTGGCGAGAATCTAATTAGCGTTGCTAAGATGTACTCATCGCGCTAACGAGGAGGTCGTTTCGTGACGCCCAACACAATCACCGCCGGCCACGACGCGGGTGCGTCGGCCACGCCGGCGTACCCCATGAAGCGCGGCTGCCCCTTCGACCCGCCCGCCGAGCTCGCGCAGCTGCGGACGGAGAAGCCGATCAGCCGCGTCCGCCTCTGGGACGGCAGCTCGCCCTGGCTGGTCACGCGCTACGAGGACGTCCGCAGCGTCCTCGCCGACCCGCGGGTCAGTGCCGACACCGACCGGCCCGGCTACCCGGCCACCTCGGCGGCGATCCTCGCCAGGCGCAAGAACACGCGGAGCTTCATCGGGATGGACGACCCGGAGCACTCCACGTACCGCAAGATGCTCATCAGCGACTTCACGGTGCGCCGCACCGGGTCGCTGCGCCCGCTCGTCGAGAAGATCGTGAACGAGCTCCTCGACGCGATGGAGCGTGGTCCGCGGCCCGTTGATCTTGTCGAGGCGTTCGCGCTTCCGCTGCCCTCCATGGTCATCTGTCAGATGCTCGGCGTGCCGTACGCCGACCACGACTTCTTCCAGAGCCACTCCCGAGCCCTGCTCGACCTGTCGGTCGACGTGCAGGAGTCCATGCGGGCCAACGACGAGCTGCGCGAGTACCTGACGGGCCTCGTGGCGGCCAAGGAGGCCGAGCCGACCGACGACGTGCTGGGCCGGCTCGCGCAGCAGCGCGTGCTGACGGGCGAGCTCAGCCGCGATGACGCGGTGTCGATGGCCTTGCTGCTGCTCGTCGCGGGTCACGAGACCACCGCGAACATGCTCGGCCTCGGCACGCTCACGCTGCTGCGGCACCCGGAGCAGGCCGCGGAGGTGCGCGACGGTGACCCCGGCGTGGTGAACAGTGCCGTGGAGGAGTTGCTGCGGCTGCTCACCGTCGTGCACTCCGGACGGCGTCGGGTCGCCATCGAGGACATCGAGATCGGCGGGGTGACCATTCACGCCGGCGAGGGCATCATCGCCGCGGGCGAGGCGGCCAACCGTGACCCGGCGGCGTTCGTCCTACCCGACGACCTCGACATCCACCGCGCCGACAACCACCACGTCGCGTTCGGCTTCGGCGTGCACCAGTGCCTCGGGCAACCCCTGGCCCGGCTGGAGTTGCAGATCGCCTACCCGGCGTTGCTGCGCCGCTTCCCCGGCCTTCGGGTCGACGTGCCGATCGAGGAGATCCGCTTCCGGGACCAGATGATCGTCTACGGCGTGCAGGCATTGCCGGTGAGCTGGTGAGGTGAACGACATGAAGATCGCGACGGATCGGGAACGCTGCATCGGCGCGGGCCAGTGCGTGCTCAACGCTCCCGACGTGTTCGACCAGGACGACGAGGGCACGGTGGTCGTGCTCGACGATCACCCTTCGCCCGTAGAGGAGCCCGCCGTCCGCGCCGCCGAGCACGCCTGCCCGGCCCGCGTGATCAGCCTCGTGAGCTGACCTCGCGCAGACCGCTCGATGCCGGTACTTGTACGGCGGACACTCGGCAGGTCAGCGGGCCCCGGACAGCCAACGCACCGCGTCCTCGGCGATGGCCGTGGGCACCGTGTGGGGCCCGTCGAACTCATGCGCCTCGGTGGGCACGTGTGTTCTCCGGAGTTCCGGGACGATGCGGCGGCTCGTCCGCTCGATGGGGAGCACCGTGTCGTCACGGCCGTGGGAGAGGTAGACCATCGGTGTGCCGACCCGGCGAGCGGGAGCTATATATGCAGGTGAGAACGCGATGATGCGCGTGAACAGGTCGGCGTTGGCGAGTCCCAGCGAGAGCGCGTACGAAGCGCCGTCGGAGAAGCCGCTGATGACGAGCCGGGCCCGGTCGACGGGGTAGGCCTCGAACACGTGAGCGAGCGCCTCATCGATTCGACGCACGTCCGGTCCCCAGCAGCCGGTGAGGGCGTCCCACGTACTGCCCTGCGATGTCGGTGCCAGCAGAAGGAGCCCGTGGGCGTCGGCCAGCGGGAGGAGGGGAGCGAGGCCGCCCCTGGCGTTCCCGTCGCCTCCGTGCAGGGCCACCACCAGGCGCAGGGCGGCGCCCCCCGCAGCGGCCGGGACGCGTACCAGCACCTCGGGGCCCGGTCCGGTGGGCAGGATGTGCAAGCCCGGTGGGGATGGAGCAGGAGCCGGCACGGCTGCAGTGGGAACCCGGACGTTGAGACGGGCACTCCTTCCGTCGCCTCCGCTCCGCGAGAGCGGGTTCATCGCGGAAGAGTCTCCCGTGACCAGGCCGCACCCGCCCAGCGCAGCGCTTGTCGCGGCGGTCGTCACAGCCGTGACCGCAGCGTGCAGGAGTGTCCGGCGAGGAATCGGCACCAGAAGTGAGCACCCGCTTCTCCGGGCCAGCACGGCCCGTCGCGGTCACGAGTACCCAACAGTCCCCGACACGCGGCACGTGACCGGCTCGCCGCAGACCGGAGGCTGAGAGGGGACGAGCCAGGCGGAGACCAGGAGGATCACGGCGACTGCCGTGAGCGAGAGCAGCGCGGCACGCGGACCGGTGAGCGGAGTCGCGTCGGCGGGGCGCAGGTGGAGGGCGAGGGTCACCAGAGCGACACCGAGCGCGGTGCCGAGGCTGCGGGTCATGTTCACCAGCCCGCCGCCGGTTCCGGCGGCCTGAACGGGGATGGACCTCATGACGAGGCTGTTGTTCGCCGGGGTGAAGATGCCCAGCGCGATTCCGAGGGCGCCGAGCATCGGTGCCAGCCATGCCTGGGTGAGAGGTGCGACGGTCAGGACGCCCGTCGCGACGACGATGAGCACTGCGCCGACGAGACATCGGTCGCGGTCGGTCCAGGTCGTCGGCAGAAGCCGCTCGCCGGTCGTGGCTGCCAGTCCGAAGCCGGCCGGGAGAGCCGTCAGTATGAGGCCGGCATGCAACTCGGACGATCCCGCTGAGGTGAGCACGATCGGGACGAGGACGAGCGGTCCGAAGAGGATCAGGTAGCCGCCCAGGGCGCCGATCAGGCCGCTGTCGACGCTGCGGGACCGGAGGAGCGCGGGGTCGAGCAGCGGTGCCGCAGCCCAACGCTGGCGGGCGACGACGCCGAGTACGGCCGCCGCCATGATCCAGAACAGGTACGGGGGCACCGAGCCCGGTAGAGCCAGGCCGGACAGCGACGACAGACCCAGCAACCCCGCGGTGGTCGCGGTGACGAGCAGCGCGAGGCCTGTGAGGTCCCAGGTCGTTGCGGTGCTGCGCTGGCGTGTGCGGGGGAGCAGGAACACTCCTGCGGCGAGGGCGAGCACGCCGATCGGGACGTTGATGCCGAACACCCACCGCCAGCCCAGCGTGGAGACGATCAGGCCGCCGAGTGTGGGCCCGAGGGCGAGGCCGACGGCCTGCGCCCCTGCCTGGATGCCGAGAGCGGCGCGCATCCGGTTCGGGGGAGCGCTGGTGGTGATCAGAGCCACGCTGTTGGCCTGCAGCATGGCTGCGCCGATGCCCTGCACGACCCGGAACGCGATCAACCAGCCGAGGGACGGTGCCAGCCCGCAGGCAGCGGAAGCGACCGTGAAGACCACGAACCCGTAGAGGTAGAGCAGCTTGCGGCCGTGGGTGTCGGCCAGGCGGCCCACGGGGATCAGCAGGGCGGCAAGGGTCAGGAGGTAGGAGAGGGAGACCCACTGGATGCCGGCCAGCGATGTGCCGAACTCGGCGCCGACGGGTCGGTACGTGAGGGTGACGATGCTGGCATCGAGCTGGCCCATGAAGGCGCCGAAGCAGACGGTCCCCACGGTCAGCAGCCAGGCGTGTGGCCAGTCGCGCAGCTGGGCCGGTCGGGCAGGTTCTCGGACGAGAACGGACATCCACACGGCGACTCCCCCTGTTCGCAACCGCGCTGCCGGCACCTCTCCGCCGCAGATGTAATGACCGTACATTCTGGAGCCAGTTCCAACGTGTGGAAAGCGTCACGCCCTGTCGAGGAGCTCAGTGCTCCGGCAGTACTGCCTCGGAGCGAGCGGACTCAGTCGGGCGGCCGGTCGACCAGTGCGACCAACCTCATCGGGGCCAGCACGCAGTAGCTCTCGGTGAGGAGCTCTGCGACCTCGTCCCAGTCGGTGCCGGAGTCGAGCACCATGCCGCCGACATCGGGTCCCCACGGGGGCCGGAAGAACGGATGGCCCACGCCGGCGAGCGCGTCGAGCTCGGGACCGCTCGATCGGAACGTCATCACGCTGATCGGGCCGTCGCTCGCCGCAGCCCGGGCGTACGCAGGCGGCCACCCCGAGGCGATGGTGAGGACGTGGGCGAACGTCCGCTTGCGGACCCGCCACCGCGTACCCACCCACGCGGGCTCCTGGTAGGCCTCAGGCAGCCCGAGACACATCGACCGCAGCCGCGCGACGATCTCGGGCGGCACGTCCGTGGACTCGGTCACCCGCCCCTCCCATGTCGAAGCCTGCGCCGCCGGACGCTACCGGCCGGACATCACCGCAGCTCACGCCCGCGCGGGAGCGGGGAGTTCGCCCCGGCTGGTTGAACCTTCCCTCCG
>JAODNO010000261.1 GCA_025465235.1 Pseudonocardia sp. | reverse complement strand
ACGAGCGCGCCGAGGCTCCACCAGGTCAGCCCGACCACCGAGGTGAACAGCAGCGCCAGGCTCACCCCGGCCACGACGCTGAGCACCCGCTGCAGTCCGTTGATCAGGGTGCTGGTCAGCGTCACCTGCACGACGATCACAGCCGTGAGCGCCGCGATCAGCGGCGGCGGGTCTCGCAGACCCAGCGCCTGGGCCGCCAGATAGGCCGCCACCGCCGCACCACTGAGGCGCAGTGCCCGCGCCACCGCCGAGCGGCCACGCTCCCGCACCCGGCGGACCGCGGCCCCCGCCATCCAGCGCGCGGCGGCAGTCCAACGCGCGCTGCGCCCGGGCACCGTCATCGGCGTCTTTCTGGTCCTGCCACGGGCCGGACGGCCGGCGCGACGATCTCGCGCCGGACGAACACCCGCGACGATGGGCGGCCGGGGCACCGGCCGCTTCGGTCATGCCGTCGAGCGGAAGCCGGAGCCTGCGCTGGGCGGCCACATCGAGGGCGCGCAAGTCGTCCTCGAGCTCATCGAGGGTACGACCTCGGGAGGATCTCGGAGAGGAAGAGCCACACAGCGTGCCGATGAAGCCCTGCACGAACGCCGCGGTCAAGAGTTTGTCAGGACGTGTGTACCGTCAGCCCGACGATGATCCGCCTATCTCCTCGTCAAGGTGAGATCCGATGCGTGGCAACCTCTTCGCCGTCGCGGTAGACCTGGTGATCCTCACCGTGCGCGACGACCGGCTCTGTGTGCTGCTCGTGGAGCGCCCTGCGCCCCCGTTCCCGGGCGACCTGGCGTTGCCGGGCGGGTTCGTGCGGCAGCGTGAGGATCTGCTCGACGCCGCCACGCGCGAGCTCGTCGAGGAGACCGGCCTGACGGTCGGCCGGCACCATCTCGAGCAGCTCGGCAGCTATGCCGCTCCGGATCGCGACCCCCGCGGCCGAGTGCTGAGCGTCGGCCACCTTGCCCTCCTCCCCCGCCTGGCCGGGGCCATGGGCGAGGACGGGACGGCGATCGGGACGTGGTACCCCGTGTGCGAAGTCGGTTCACTCGCGTTCGACCACGAGCGGATCCTCGCCGACGGTGTCGAACGGGCCCGCGCCAAGCTGGAGTACACGACGCTCGCCGCGTCGTTCTGCCCCGCGGAGTTCACCGTGTCGCAGCTCCGGGGGGTGTACGAGGCCGTCTGGGGAACGACGATCGACGCGCGCAACTTCCAGCGCAAGGTCACGTCGACGCCCAGCTTCCTGCTGCCTACCGGGCAGAAGGTGCGCACGGGCCGGGGCCGCCCCGGCCAGCTGTTCCGACGAGGGGATGCGAGGGCGCTGCACCCCCCGATGCTCCGCGACTCGTGAGCAGGCGCCAGTAGTGGCGGTCAGAAGCGGGGGTGGTCACCCTTCAGGTGCACCCGGCCCGCAGCCAGTGCGCCCGCACCCGCCCGTCCGACCTCACCGAGCACCCACGCCGGGACGTGCCGGGCGGTGAGCACCGCCAGGGCCCGGTCGACATCATCGGCCGGCACCACGGCCACCATCCCGACGCCCATGTTGAAGGTCTTCTCCATCTCCGCGCGCTCGACGCGACCGCGGGAGGCGATCAGGTTGAACACCGGTGCGGGTGTCCAGGTTCCGCGCTCCACCACCGCCTCGAGCCCGGGCGGGAGCACGCGCTCGAGGTTGCGGGCCAAGCCACCGCCGGTGATGTGCGCGAAGGTGCGAACGCCGGTCTCGGCGGTCAACGCAAGGCAGTCGCGGGCGTAGATCCGGGTGGGGATCAGCAGTTCCTCGCCGAGGGTGTGCCCGAACTCTTCCACGTGGCCGGCCAACGGTATCCGGCCGATGTCCAGCAGCACGTGCCTGGCCAGCGAGTAGCCGTTCGAGTGCAGGCCGGACGAGCCCATGGCCAGGAGCACGTCGCCCGGCCGCACCCGGTCCGGCCGCAGCATCGCGTCGGCCTCCACGATCCCGACCCCGGTGGCCGAGATGTCGTAGCCACCGTCCTCCATCAGCCCGGGGTGTTCGGCGGTCTCCCCGCCCAGCAGCGCACAGCCGGCCTGTTGGCAGCCCTCGGCGATGCCCTTGACGATCGTGGCGACCTGGTCCGGAACGACTCGTCCGACGGCGATGTAGTCCTGCAGGAACAGCGGCTCCGCGCCGCACACCACGAGGTCGTCGACGACCATGGCCACGAGGTCAAGGCCGATCGTGTCGTGCTTGTCGACGGCCTGCGCAACGGCGATCTTGGTGCCCACCCCGTCGGTCGACGCCGCGAGCACCGGCTCGGTGTAGCGGCCCATCTTCAGCGCGAACAGCCCGGCGAACCCGCCGATGCCGCCCATCACCTCCGGTCGGCTCGCCTTCTCCGCGAACGGGCGCAGTGCCTCGACCGCGCGCTCGCCCGCATCGATGTCGACGCCGGCGGACGCATAACTGGCGCCCGGGCCTTCGGCTCCGGAGGTGGTCGGCGGCATTGTCGCAACGCTCCTGGCGTGTGTAGTTGGCCGGGGCGCGCCCCGGGTACAGGTTGGCTGGGGTCAGGGACGGCGCAGCGCGTCGGCGGCACCGTAACCGACCGACAGCGGGCCGGGATCGCCCGAGGCGGCGCCCGACACCGCCTCGGCCACGGCACTGTCGGCCATCTCCACCGGCACCGTGAGCTTCTCGAGCAGGTGCTTGCCGAGCCGCGCCTCATCGGGCAGCGGGATCGGGTACTCGCCGTCGAAGCAGGCCGAGCAGAGCCGGGTACGCGGCTGCTCAGTGGCGGCGATCAACCCCTCCAGCGAGACGTATCCCAGGCTGTCCGAGCCGATCGACCGGCGGACACCCTCGGTGTCCAGCGAGCCCGCCACCAGCTCGGCTCGCGTGGCGAAGTCGATGCCGTAGAAACAGGGCCACCGAACCGGAGGCGACGCGATCCGCACGTGCACCTCGAGCGCTCCGGCCTCCCGCAGCATGCGTACGAGGGCGCGCTGGGTGTTGCCGCGCACGATCGAGTCGTCGACGACCACGAGCCGCTTGCCGCGGATGACGTCGCGCAGTGGGTTGAGCTTGAGCCGGATACCGAGCTGGCGGATCGTCTGGCTGGGCTGGATGAAGGTGCGTCCGACGTAGGCGTTCTTCACCAGGCCCTGCCCGTAGGGGATGCCGGAGCCCTGCGCGTAGCCGATGGCCGCCGGCGTGCCCGACTCGGGTACGGGGATCACCAGGTCGGCCTCGACCGGGTGCTCGACGGCGAGTCGCCTGCCGATCTCCACCCGGGCCGCGTGCACGGACCGTCCCGAGATCGTGGTGTCCGGCCGGGCCAGGTAGACGTACTCGAACACGCACCCCTTGGGCTCTGGTGCCGCGAACCGGGAGCTGCGCATCCCATCGGCGTCGATCGCCAGCAGCTCACCCGGCTCGACCTCACGCACCATGGACGCACCGACGATGTCCAGGGCTGCGGTCTCACTGGCCACCACCCACCCGCGTTCGAGGCGGCCGAGCACCAGAGGGCGCACCCCGTGCGGGTCGCGGGCGGCGTAGAGCGTCTGCTCGTCGGCGAACACCAGCGAGAACGCACCGCGCACGCGGGGCAGAAGGCGCATCGCCGCCTCCTCGACGCCGATGTCGGCGGCGGTGGCGGCCAGCAGCTCGGTGATCAGGTCCGAGTCCGTGCTGGAGCGGATCGAGGTGCGGTCGGACTTGGACGGGGAGACGCGCGACCCGGCGACCTCGTCGCGCAGCTCGGCCGTGTTGACCAGGTTGCCGTTGTGTCCCAATGCGATGCCGCTGCCGGTGGCGGTGGTACGGAAGGTCGGCTGGGCATTCTCCCACGTGGTGGAACCGGTGGTGGAGTACCGGCAGTGCCCGACCGCAAGGTGACCCTTCAGCGACGACAGCACCTGCTCGTCGAAGACCTGGCTGACCAGCCCGAGGTCCTTGAAGACGACCATGCGGCGGCCGTCGGACACGGCGATCCCGGCCGCTTCCTGGCCGCGGTGCTGCAACGCATAGAGCCCGTAGTAGGTGAGGTTGGCCACGTCCTCGCCGGGGGCCCAGACACCGAAGACCCCGCACTCCTCGCGAGGAGCGGGGTCAGCAGCGGTGGGATCGAGTGCGGGGCCGTCGGAGGGGTCGGGACTCGGATTGCGGTCGGTGGGGTGCTCGTTCCGGGGGGAACTCGGCACAACACGCTCCTTGCGCAGACGACGACTCAGCCACTGATGCTACGCCGCCAGAGACCCGGGACCCACACTCCGGGACCTGCGTCACCGAACCACCTGCCCTGCCCGATGTCGCAGCCGAGCTCGGCCAGCCGTTCCGCCTGCACCGCCGTTTCCACCCATTCGGCAGTGACCTCCAGGCCGAGTGCGTGGGCCATCTCGACCAGTGCCCGCACGATCGAGGAGTCGGTCGGATCGGCTGAGGGATTGCGCAGCCCGTCGATGAACGAACCGTCGATCTTGAGCGCGTGCACCGGAAGCCTCCGCAGCCAGGCGAGGCTCGAGTAGCCGGTGCCGAAGTCGTCGAGCGCGAGCCGGACGCCCGCGGTCCGCAGCGCGTTGAGCGCGTCGAGGGTGACCGCCTCGTCGCCGAGCACCGCCTGCTCGGTGATCTCCAGCTGCAGCATGCCGGGCGGCAGCCCGGTGGCGTTCAGCACGCCGGTGACCTCGTGGACCCAGCCCGGCTCCGCCAGCTGCAACGGCGAGACGTTCACGCTCACGAACGGCGCCGCCTCGCCGAGCTCGCGCCACCAGCTCGCCGCCTGCCCGCAGGCCTCCTCGAGCACCCATCGGCCGAGCGGGACGATGGCCCCGCTGTGCTCGGCCAGCTCGATGAACCGGCCCGGCCCGATCAGCCCCTCCTCGGGATGCTGCCAGCGGACCAGCGCCTCTGCGCCCCGGACCCGCCGGTCGGAGAGCTGCACGAGCGGCTGGAACGCCAGCCGGAACTCGCCGCGCCCGATCGCGCCCCGGAGGCCCGAGACCAGCGCGAACCGGGCCGACTCCGCCGCGTCGCGCTCGGGGTCGAACACCACCCTGCGCCCACCCCCGAGGGCCTTGGCCCACGACCGAGCGACGTCGGCGGCCCGTAGCAGCTCGGCGGCGCACCCCCCTGCGGTGGGCGTCTCGGCCACCCCGATGCTCGCCGAGACCACCAGGGTGTGGCCGTCGACATGGAACGGGATCACCAGGGCGGCCTGGAGCCGGTCGGCGAGCCTGCCGACATCGGCGCCGCTCTCCGGTTCGGCCACCAGCACCGCGAACTCGTCCGGTCCGATGCGGCTGACGAGATGGTCGCCCGCGGCCAGCTGCAGCCTGCCCGCCACGGCGAGCAGCAGCCGGTCGCCCGTCTGCTGACCGAGACCGTCGTTGATCGGGTGGAAGCCGTCGATGTCGAGGACGCAGATGCCGACCCGCCGGGGTCCCTCTGCCGTGAACGCACGGTGCAGCCACTGCTCGGTGATGGCGCGGTTCGGCAGGCGGGTGAGCTGGTCCTGGAAGGACGCCTCCTGGAGCCAGGACCGCAGCCGATGCCGGTCGGAGACGTCTTCCACGACAGCCATCAGGTGTGACGGGTTGCCGTCGTCGTCGACGATGCGCGATGCGGTGACATGGACCCAGAGCACCTCCGAGTCGGGCCGGACGAGGCGCAGCTCCATCCGCGCGACCGCGGGCCCGCCGCCGACGATGCGCTGGAAGCGCTCGACGACATCGAGCACGTCGTCGGGGTGGACGAAGTCGGACACCGGCCGTGGCTGGTCCAGTGGCCCGTCCAGCCCGAACATGCGGCAGACGGCTTCGTTCATGTCGAGGACCCGACCGTCCAGGCCTATGATCACCATGCCGAAGGACGACTGCTCGTACACCGCGCGGACGTGCCGATCCGTGACCGGCGGCATCCGGGCGTCGGCCCGCTGTTCGGCACCGTTCAACTCCTGCAGCGAACGGACGACGCCTGCCACCAGTTCGTCGAGCACGGCGGCGAGCCGCCGCTCGCCCTCGGGACCGCGCATCCCGATCGCCGTTGCCGCCTCGCGCCGCAACAGGCGGAGGCTGGGTGCGATCACGTCGTCGAACCGGTAGGTCGGCCGGCCAGGGCCGCCGCACAGCCCGGTGGCGAGCAGCTCGGCACCGATCTCCCTCGCGGCGAGCGGCCAGAACGGTTCAGCTCGCAGGGTCGCCCCGAGCTTCCGGAGCAGAGTGGCGAGGTGAGCGGCGACGGCGGGATCGCCCGGCGGACCCAGCTCGGCCCACTGGGCCGCCAGCCGCTCGATGCGGCCGCGGTACGCCGGGGAGTCTGCTCGAGCAGTGGGTTCGAAGAAGGTGCCGACGGCGTCAGGAAGGCTGCGCGGTGCCACCACGCGGCCACCTCCCGTCGCTCATCCGGTCCGCTTCGGGCCTGATCGCGCAATTTTCCGTGTCGTGCTGTGTTTGCGCCACCACCATGTGTTGGCATTCACCCGGGGGGTGGGTGGACGGGACCCCGATCAGGACAGCGGAAGCAGACACGCGATCTCGCCGCTGCGGGTGCCGGAAGCGCGCAGTGCTCCAGCCTGCACCGCTTCTGCCCAGGTGAGTCGTCCG
Organism: Pseudonocardia sp.; assembly: GCA_025465235.1. GTDB lineage: Bacteria > Actinomycetota > Actinomycetes > Mycobacteriales > Pseudonocardiaceae > Pseudonocardia. The sequence goes on along the minus strand of JAODNO010000261.1, from coordinate 3,746 downwards.
GTCACGAGCGCGAGCCAGGTCCTGGGATCGGTCTCGACGACGTTGGGCGGCGTACCGCGGCCGTGCCGGGGCCCGCTGACGCACTGCACGGCCCCGTGCGGCGGCACCCGTACCTCGACGCTTCGCCCCGGCGCCGCTGCCGCGACGGCGGCCAGGCTCTCCTTGACCGCCGAACGCAGCACGGACCGTTCCGGTGGCGACCCACCGTCGAGCCAGTCCAGCACGGCATCGAGCGCGCCGTGATCGATCTCCTCCGGCATGCAGCGAACGCTATCCCGCACGGATGGCACCTCACCCGTCGGAGAGGGGCCGGCTTGCCCGGCCGCGGGTCAGCCGAACAGAGCCGGCAGGGTTTCCTCCCACGCCGACCGCAGCTCCGCCAGCGTCAGCTCCGGAAGACTGGCGACCGTCAGCGAGGCGCCCCCTGTGGTGCCCATCGTCGTGACCGCCACGCCCGCGGCGGAGGCCATCGACCGGACCTCGTCCACCCGGTCCGGGGCGGCCGTCACGAGCACGCGCCCCGCCGACTCCGAGAACAAGGCGACGAACGGGTCGAGGGCCGGCGGCAGCTCCACCGCTGCGCCCTGCCCGCCGACGAGGCATGCCTCCACGAGAGCCTGCGCGAGACCTCCGTCGGACAGGTCGTGGGCGCCGGTGAGCAGCCCGTCCGCCGCCGCGGCGGCGAGCAGGCCCGCGAGGCGCTGCTCGGCCTCGAGATCGACCACTGGCGGCCGCCCACCCAGGTGGCCGTGCACGACGTTCGCCCACTCGCTGCCACTGAGCTCGTCACGGGTGTCGCCGAACAGCAGGACCACGTCGCCTGCGCGCGTGAACCCGGACGGGACGCGGTGGGCCACGTCCTCGATCACGCCCAGCACGCCGACCACCGGGGTGGGCAGGATGGCCCGGTCGCCGGTCTGGTTGTAGAAGCTCACGTTGCCGCCCGTCACCGGGATTCCCAGCTGCGCGCAGCCGTCGGCGAGGCCGCGCACGGCCTGCGCGAACTGCCACATCACGTGGGGGTCCTCGGGCGAGCCGAAGTTCAGGCAGTTGGTGACGGCCAGCGGCACCGCGCCGCTCGTCGCGACGTTGCGGTAGGCCTCGGCCAGCGCCAGCTGGGCACCCGCGTAGGGATCGAGCGCGACGAACCGGGAGTTGCAGTCGGTGGCGACGGCCACCCCGCGCCCGGTCTCCTCGTCGATTCGCACCATCCCGGCGTCGGCGGGCTGTGCCGACGCGGTGTTGCCGCGGACGTAGCGGTCGTACTGGTCGGTGACCCACGCCCGGCTGCACAGGTTAGGGCTCGCAGCCATGCGCAGGATCTCCGCGCGCAGCTCGGCCGGGGCCGTGGGCCGCAGCAGCCGGTCGGCGGTGTCGGCGACGAGCGCGTCCTGCCGGTCGGAGCGCTGCACGGGCCGTCGGTAGACCGGCCCGTCGTGCGCCACGGTGCGCGGCGGGACGTCCACCACGGTCTCGCCCTGCCAGTTGATGACGAGCCGGTCGCCGTCGGTGACCTCGCCGATGACGTTCGCGAGCACGTCCCACTTGCGGCACACGGCCATGAAGGCGTCCACGTCCTCCGGACGCACGACAGCGCACATGCGCTCCTGCGACTCACTGGACAGGACTTCGGCGGGTGTCATCCCGCTTGCCCGCAACGGCACGGCGTCCAGGTCGACCCGCATGCCGCCGTCCCCCGCACTCGCCAGCTCCGACGTGGCACAGGACAGCCCGGCACCGCCGAGATCCTGTATGCCCACCACGAGACCGGCGTGGAACAGCTCCAGGCAGCACTCGATGAGCACCTTCTCGGTGAACGGGTCACCCACCTGCACCGACGGCAGCTTCTTGCGCCCGCTCGCCGACTCCTCACCCGAGAAGGTCTCGCTGGCGAGCACCGAGACGCCGCCGATGCCGTCGAGCCCGGTGCGGGCGCCGAACAGGATGATCCTGTTGCCCGTCCCCGACGCGAAGGCGAGATGCAGGTCCTCGGTGCGCATGGCTCCGACGCACAGCGCGTTGACCAGCGGATTGCCCAGGTAACCGGGGTCGAAGACGACCTCGCCGCCGATGTTGGGCAGGCCGAGTGAGTTGCCGTAGCCGCCCACTCCGGCGACCACACCGGGGAGCACCCGGCGGGTGTCGGGTGCGTCGGCAGGGCCGAAGCGCAGCGGGTCGGCAACGGCTACCGGGCGAGCGCCCATCGCCATGATGTCGCGCACGATCCCGCCGACGCCCGTGGCCGCACCCTGGTAGGGCTCCACGTACGACGGGTGGTTGTGCGACTCGACCTTGAAGGTGACAGCCCAGCCGTCGCCGATCTCGACGACGCCTGCGTTCTCCCCGATCCCGGCGAGCATCCGCTCGCGCATCTCGTCCGTCGTGGTCTCACTGAAGTACGCCAGGTGCACCTTCGAGGACTTGTAGGAGCAGTGCTCGCTCCACATCACGGCGTACATCGCCAGCTCGGCGTCGGTGGGGCGACGGCCGAGGATCTCCCGGATGCGCGCGTACTCGTCGTCCTTCAGCCCGAGCTCCCGGTAGGGCTGCGGGTGGTCGGGGGTGGCGGTGGCGTTCTGGACGGTGTCGGTGATCCGCACGGCGGCGGTCTGCGCGGTGGCGGCCGATGTCACGGTTTCCAGCCTACGTACAGAAGTGGGCGCGCCGCCGCCCGCCTCGGTAGCGCAGCCCCACCGACTACCGGTCCTGATCGACCCCCGCAGGTGGCGTGCCGGCGAGGCCCGGGTGCACGAACTCTGTCAGCGTCTCGATCGCCTCCTCGTCGGAGATCTCGCGCCCCGTTCCGTCGCCGCCTGCCGCCAGCCACGTGTACGCGAACTGGCCGAGCAGGCTGTGGACCGCCGACGCCACCACATCGGGCTCCCCCGGGAGTGGGATCCCGGCGGCACACACCGGCTCGAGGTGGCCGATCAGGTGGGCGCCGTCCGCGGTCGCCATCTCCTGCAGCCGCCGTCCGAACACGGGGTTGGCCATCGCGGCCTGGCGCAGCACCACCATCTCCGGGAGATGCCTGCGGTAGAAGGTCCAGTACTGCGCGATGTGCCAGCGCACCGCGGACCGGTCGGAGAAGTCGGCACGGTGATCGGGGTCGTCCATGACCAGGTCGCTCTCGGCGAACATGTCGGTGAGCAGCGCCGCGAGCAGTTCGTCCTTGCTCGTGAAGTGGTTGTAGAACGACCCGGCCGCGCGCCCTGCCGCCGCCGTGATGTCCGTGATCTTGGTGTTGACGTAGCCGCGCTCGGCGAAGACGCGCCTGGCCGCCGCCTTCAGCGCCGCCTCGGTCTCCGCTGCCTTGGCCGCGCGGCTCGTGGGAGCGCCCAATGCCCGACCTCCTTGACGGCGAACGTTAGCAGCGCCATGCTGAACCGTAATTCAGTGAACTAAAATTCATCAAAATGGGGGTACCCATGGAACAGACGCTCCTCATCGTCGGCGCCGGCCCGACCGGCCTCACCCTCGGCATCGAGCTCGCACGCCGTGGCCTCGCGGTCCGGGTCGTCGACCGCAGCGAGCGACCCGCAATCGGTTCGCGGGGGGACGGTCTGCAGCCACGCACGCTGGAGGTCTTCGACGACCTCGGCGTGCTCGACGCGGTGCGGGACGCCGGCTCCCCGCATGCGCCGGTCCGGGTCCACGTGGGCGGCCAGTTCGTCGCCGAGTGGCGGATGAGCGAGTGGCGGGAGCCCACCCCCGACGTACCGCTGCCGAACCCATGGGTACTCGGG
>JAODNO010000255.1 GCA_025465235.1 Pseudonocardia sp. | reverse complement strand
GCGGTCCTCATGGGGCTGCACCGGTGTTGCGGGATGGGAAGGCGCGGAGGAGATGCGCACGACAGTCAGATCCTGGTGCCTGGCGGGGCGAGGCGGAGGAGGCGGGTGAAACGCGCCGGGTTGCGCTGCAGCGCCGCTGCGGCCTCGGGTTCGTGCCGGGCGGCGTTGGCGAGGACGCCGAAGACGAACATGGTGACGACCAGCGAGGTCCCGCCTGAAGAGATCAGCGGTAGGGGGATGCCGGTGACGGGGAGCAGCCCGACGACGTAGGAGATGTTGATCGCAGCTTGGCCGACCAGCCACGCGGTGAGCGTGCCAGTGAGGATCTTGATCCAGGGATCGGTGTTGCGGGCGGCGATGCGCAACCCGACATAGGCCAGGGTGGCGAACAGGCCGATGACGACGAAACCCCCCACGAGGCCGAGTTCCTCCCCGATGATCGCGAAGATGAAGTCGTTGGAGGCGTTGGGCAGGTAGCTCCACTTCGCCCGGCCCTGCCCGAGTCCGACGCCGAACAGTCCGCCGTCGGCGAGCGAGTAGAGCGCCTGGGTGGACTGATAACCGGCGCCGAGTGTGTCCCCGCCGGGAGACAGGAATGACGTGATGCGGCTGCTGCGGTAGCTGGCGCTCAGGCCCAGGACGACGATGCCCAGCAATCCGCCACCGACGAGTGTGGCCATCAGTCGACCCGGGGCGCCGGAGAAGAACAGCAGCCCGACCACGACGATGGCGATCGACACCGCCGTGCCCAGGTCGGGTTGGAGCACGACGAGGGTCAGCATGACAACTGCGACGGGGAGGACCGGGGAGATCGCGATGCGCCAGAAATGTAGGACTCGGCGTCGCATCGCGAGGACGTGGGCACCCCAGAGGGCCAGGGCGACCTTCGCGGGCTCTGCCGGTTGGAAGGACAAACCCGAGATCACATACCACTTGCGGGCTCCGGCAATCGACGTGCCCAGGCCTGGGATCAGTACGCCGACAAGCAGGGCGAGCGTGATCAGCAGCAGCGCGGGCGCCGCTGTGCGCAGGCGCTGCGGTGAGATGCGCAGGCCGAGCCAGAACAGGGCCAGGCCGGCGAGGCAGAACCCGGCCTGTCGGGCGAACACCGCGTAGGGCGAGCCGCCCTGGGTGAGCGATTCGACGCTCGAGGCCGACAGCACCATGACCAGGCCGAACAGGATGAGCAACGCGAACACCGCAAGGAGGAGGTGTAGCGACGCGAGTGGCCGGGACAGCCACGTGGACATGGACGTCTTGGCCGAGAGGACAACGCGTCCGACGCGACGCGTGCTGAACGCAGAACCTGAACCGGATGCGCCATTCGGCCGCTGATACGACACGGACCCATCCTCGCTGTACCCCGGTGATCGATCGGCGCACCTGCGTGTCCGTGTCGCCGTATTCATCGCGCGAATCTGGTAATACCTGAAAATGTATTTGCTCTCAATTCAGAGGCTAGGGAAAATTAAATCTTCGGTAAGTCGGGAGCTGAGGTCTGGTCAACCTCATGAGGGTGGTGGCGTCCATGGGCTGGCGATCATGATCAGCGATGGCTCGATCGATTACGCCGGCTGACGCAGTCGGAGCGCGATGGCAAGCGCTGCCAGCAACGACGAGGCCCGGTCGTCGACGTCCTCCGCCCGGAGTTCGTTCGTCGTGAAGGAGAAGCCCACCCCCGACGTCGGCCACGCACCGTGGCGGCCGCCGCCCGCGCCCGAGTGGCCGAACGCGACCTCGACCGGGCCGTAGGTGCCGATCGGGTCGGCGAGCTCGTAGCCGAGTCCGAAGTGGAGCGGGCGGTCATTGATCGCGTCGACGCCCTCGGACCATGTGCGCGTCGCCTGAGCCAAGACCGGCTGCGGGACCAGTGCGCCGGACAGCAGCAGGTCGTACAGCCTCGCCATGTCCGCGGCTGTGCCGGTCGCGCCGCAGGCGGCGAGCTCCGCACCGCGGTACTCCGGCGAGTTCATCGTTTCCACCGAGTCGAGCAGGCCGCGGTACATCCGCTCGACGATCCGGCGCCGCTCCTCATCCTGCAGGAACGTGCTGATCCGGTAGCCCGGTGCGCGGAACAGCGTGGCCACCGGCACGTCCGCCGGCGTGTACAACCGCAGGTCCAGTTCGTGGGGTGCGGCGAGCATCTCCTGCACCAGCTCGCCGAGGCCCTGCCCGGTGACCCGGCGGACCAGCTCTGTCGCCAGATAGCCGTATGTCATCGCGTGGTAGGCGACCCGCGTGCCTGGCATCCACAGCGGACTCTGTGCGGCCAGGGCGGCGGCATTGGCCGCGTTGTCGAACATCGGCAGGTCCGGCTCGACGTAGGGCAACCCGACAGTGTGCGCCAGCACGTGCGACACCAGCACGTCCGACTTCCCGCCCGCGGCGAACTCCGGCCAGTACCGCGCGACGCGCTCACCCGGGCCGATCAGGCCGTGCGCGGTGAGCATCGCCAGGACTGTCGCCACGATCCCCTTGGTGCCGCTGAACAACACCACCCGCGTGTCCCTCGTCCACGGCACGCCGGGAGCAGCCTCGCCGGCCCAGAGCTCGACGAGCGACTCCCCACCGCGGACGACGCTGAACGCGACCCCGCCGGCCGAGGAGCCGGCGACGCGGTCGAATGCCTCGCGCACGGCCTCGAACCCGGGACCGACCTCGCCGTGGACCGTCATAACCGCGGCGTGTTGGCCAGCAGCTCACGCGTGTAGGGATGCGAAGGAGCACTCAGCACGTCGTCGGCCGTACCCTCCTCGACGATCTCCCCGCCGCGCAGAACGGCGATCCGGTCGGCGACCTCGGGCGCGAGCGCGATGTTGTGCGTGACGAACAGCATCGCCATGCCCAGCTCCCGCCGCAGCTCGCCGAGCAACTCGACGATCGTTGCCTGCACCGAGACGTCGAGCGCGGACGTCACCTCGTCGCACACCAGCACGTCCGGGGTGGTGACGAGCGCGCGGGCGATCGCCGCGCGCTGCCGCTCGCCGCCGCTGAGCTGGTCGGGCAGCCGGTTCCCGAGGTTGCGGCCGAGCCGGACGCGGTCCAGCATCTCGGCGACGCGTTCCCGGCGCTGCGCCTTCGAGAGCGACGTCAGCCGCACGAGCGGCACCTCGATCGACTGTGCGATGGTCTTGCGCGGGTTCAGCGACGAGAACGGGCTCTGGAAGACGTACTGGATCCGCCGTCGCTCGTCGCTGGTGCGCTGCCTGGTCGAGACGGCGAGCTCGGCCCCGTCGAGCGCGATCGTGCCGGTGAACTCCTTCGTCAGCCCGGCGATGCACTGCGACAGCGTCGTCTTGCCCGACCCGGACTCGCCGAGCAGCATCAGGCACTCGCCACGCGTGACGGCGACGTTCACTCCTCGCAGGACCTTGTGCTGTCCGTAGGAGACATGGATGTCATGCGCGGCCAGCACCGGTGCCGACGGTGGGGGAGCGGCGCCGACGTCCGCGGCCAGGTCCGGGACCGCATCGAGCAGCCGCCGCGTGTACGGGTGCTCCGGCTGGTGCAGGATCCGGTCGGCGGGCCCGGTTTCGACGACGTCGCCCTGGTACATCACCGCAACCCGGTCGGCGAGCTCGGCGACGACGGCCAGGTCGTGCGTGATGTACAGCGCGGCGACGCGGTGTTCGGACGTCAGCTCACGCACCGTCTTGAGCACCAGCGCCTGGGTCATCACGTCGAGCCCGGTGGTCGGCTCGTCGAGCACGACGACGCTGGGCCGGCAGGCGAACGCCATCGCGATACCCACCCGCTGCTGCTGCCCGCCCGAGAGCTGGTGCGGGTATCGGCGCCGGTAGGCCTTGTCGGTGGGGAGCCCGACCTCCGCGAGCAACTCGGCGATCCGGTCCTCCACCGACCCCGGGTACCCGTGGGTCTCGAGCACCTCCGCGATCTGCAGCCCGATGCGCAGCGCCGGGTTCAGCGAGAGCGCCGGATCCTGCGGGATGTAGGCCACGGCGCTGCCGCGCAGCTTCCGCCGCGCGCCGGCGTCGAGCGCGAGGACGTCAACCTGGTCGCCGCCGCGTGGCCGGATCGTCACCGTGCCGTCCGCGGGCACGAGTCCGCGCCGGAAGTGCCCGAGCACGGCCAGGCCCGCGGTCGTCTTGCCGGAGCCCGACTCGCCGACCAGCGCGAGCACCTCGCCCGGCGCGATGGCGTACGAGACCTGGTTCAGCACCGGCTGTCCGGCGGCGGTCCGCACGGCGAGCCCGGTCACCTCCAGCGCGAGCTGCAGCGGTGTCTCCTCTGCGTCGAGCAGGTGCTCTGCGCTGGTCATGAGCGGGCCTCCCGGGTGTGTCCGGCCGCGGCTGACGCGAACGAGTCGGCGACGAGGTTGGTGCCGACGGCGAGCAGCGCGATCGCGAGCACGGGGAGCAGTACGCCCCAGGGCTGCACGACGAGCGCGATCCGGTTCTCGTTGATCATCAGGCCCCAGTCGGCGGTGGGCGGCTGGATGCCGAGGCCCAGGAACGACAACGAGGCGATGTAACCGATCGAGTAGGTCAACCGGAGCCCGAGCTCCACCATCAGCGGGCCGGAGATGTTCGGCAGCACCTCGCGCAGCAGGATCTGCCCGCGCGGCACGGCGTACATCTCGGCAGCTCGGATGTAGTCGTTGCCCCGTACCGCGACCGTGGCCTGACGCGCGACCCGTGCTGTGCGCGGCGCGTGCGTCAGGCCGATGACCAGCACGAGCAGCCAGCCCTTCGGCCCGATGACCGCGATTGCAAGCAGCGCGATGACCAGCTGAGGGAAGGACAGCAGGACGTCGTTGCCGCGCATCAGGACACTGTCGAGCCAACCACCGCTGTAGCCCGCGACCATGCCGAGCAGCGCGCCCAGCACGATCCCGAGCACGGTGGCCAGCACCGCGTACAGCAGCAGCGTCGTGCCGCCCGCGAGGAACCGCGTGAGCACGTCGCGGCCGAGGCCGTCGGTGCCGGCGATGCCGTCGGCCTTGAACGGTTTCCCGGCGAAGTCGGTCGTGCTATAGCCGGTGATGACCGGGCCGAGCCACGGCCCGAGCAGCGCGATCAGGACAACCACACCGGCGAGCCCGGTGCCCACCTTCGCCTGTGGGAATGCCCAGGCGGTGCCCAGCAGGCCTGCGATCTTCGTGGGGGCCGGCGCGGGGGAGGTGTCCGGCGGGACCTCGACGGTGGTCATCGGGCTGCCTCCGTGCGGAGCTTGGGGTTCGCGAGGATGCCGATGACGTCGGCGAGCAGGTTCACCACGA
>JAODNO010000241.1 GCA_025465235.1 Pseudonocardia sp. | reverse complement strand
TGACGATCTTCGCCACGGCGCTCGTCGAGACCGGGTCCACGATGGACACGGTGATCTTCGAGGAGTTCAAGGGCACCGGCAACGCCGAGCTGAAGCTGGACCGCCGCATCGCCGACAAGCGGGTGTTCCCCGCCATCGACATCGACGCGTCCGGCACCCGCAAGGAGGAGCTCCTGCTCTCGCCCGACGAGCTCGCGGTCACCGTCAAGCTCCGCAGGGTGCTCTCCGCGCTGGACGACCAGCAGGCCCTCGACCTGGTGCTCACCCAGCTCCGCAAGACGCGCACCAACATCGAGTTCCTGATGCAGGTCGCGAAGAGCACCCCGGGCTCGGACGACTGAAAGCCCGACCACCTGAGCCGCCCGCGGGAATCCGCGGGCGGCTCGGGTGGTTGAATCAACTGTCACGCTCCGGCTCCGGTTCACCTCGCGACTGCGGGGACCCGGCGTCATATCGAGAGGAACCACCGTGCGCTCCGGCATCCACCCCCAGTACGTCGAGACCCAGGTCTCCTGTAGCTGCGGCAACCAGTTCACCACCCGCAGCACGAAGACCAGCGGAACGATGAACGTCGAAACCTGTTCGGCCTGCCACCCGTTCTACACGGGCAAGCAGCGCATCCTCGACTCCGGCGGCCGTGTCGCCCGCTTCGAGGCGCGTTACGGCAAGCGCGCGGGCAAGAACTCCTAGCGACGTCGACGGCGCCCACCGGCTCTGGTGGGCGCCGTCTGCATGTCCGGACCGGCACAGGGGAGGCGAGATGGGCGAGCTTGCGAGCGAGTCATCGACACAGCGCCTTCGCGCAGCGCTGACCGAGCGCAGCGAGGGATTGCGATGAGCGCACCGGCGGTTGACGCGGTGCTCGCGGAGCACGCCGAGCTGGAGCTGCGGCTCGCCGATCCCGAGGTGCACGCCGACGCGGCCACCGCTCGCAAGCTCGGGCGCCGCTACTCGGAGATCGGGCCGGTGGTGGCCGCAGCCCGGGAGCTGGCCGCGGCTCGCGAGGACGAGGCCGCCGCCCGGGAGCTCGCCGCCGAGGACCCGAGCTTCGCCACCGAGGCCGCAGAGCTTGCCGCCCGGCTTCCGGCACTGGAGCAGCGCCTGGCCGAGCTGCTCGTCCCGCGCGACCCGCACGACGGCGACGACGTCGTGCTCGAGGTCAAGTCCGGCGAGGGCGGCGAGGAGTCGGCCCTGTTCGCAGGCGACCTCGTGCGGATGTACGCGCGCTATGCCGAGCGCCGGGGCTGGACCACCGAGATCCTCGGCGCCGTGCCGTCGGACCTGGGTGGCTACAAGGACATCACGCTCTCGGTGCGTTCCCGCACACCGGAGGCCGCCGGGGTGTGGGCGGCGCTCAAGTTCGAGGGCGGTGTCCACCGCGTGCAGCGCGTGCCGGTCACCGAGTCGCAGGGCCGGGTACACACGTCCGCCGCAGGCGTGCTGGTGTACCCCGACACCGGCGAGGACGCGGCCGTCGAGGTCGACGAGAACGACCTGCGGGTCGACGTGTTCCGCTCCTCGGGTCACGGCGGCCAGAGCGTCAACACCACCGACTCGGCTGTCCGGATCACGCACCTGCCGACCGGCATCGTCGTGAGCTGCCAGAACGAGCGCTCGCAGCTGCAGAACCGGGCCAGGGCGATGGAGGTGCTGCGGTCGCGGCTGCAGGCGCTCGCCGAGGCGGAGGCGGCGGCGCAGGCCTCGGCCGACCGTCGCTCGCAGATTCGCACAGTCGACCGCTCCGAGCGGATCCGCACCTACAACTACCCGGAGAGCCGGATCTCCGACCACCGCGTCGGCTACAAGGCGCACAACCTCTCCGCCGTCCTCGACGGCGATCTCGACGACCTGCTGGCCGCGCTGGTGGCCGCCGAGCGGGCGGAGGCGGTGGGCACGTGACGCTCCTCCGTCGCCCGCGCGTGCGAACCCTGGCGGCGTTTCCCGTGCACGGGGGGGAACGGAGCCGACCGTGAGCAGGCAGCCGCTGCGGCTGGCGATCCTCGAGGCGGAGCGGATTCTCGCCGCCGCGGGTGTCAGCTCCCCCCGGGTCGACGCCGAGCTCCTTGCCGCCCACGTCGTCGGCGTCGAGCGGGGCAGGTTGATGCTCCAGCCGCTGGTGGACGAATCCGTGGTCGAGGCGCTCCGGCAGCTGGTGGTGCGCCGCGCCGCCCGAGAGCCGCTGCAGCATCTGCTGGGCACGGCCGTGCTCGGCCCGGTCTCCGTGGCCGTCGGACCGGGCGTGTTCACGCCGCGTCCGGAAACCGAGCTGCTTCTCGACTGGAGCCTGCGCGCGATCGCCGATGTCCGATCGCCGCTGGTGGTGGACCTGTGCACGGGGTCGGCCGCCCTCGCGCTCGGCGTGGCCGCCTGCCGTCCGGACGCCGTGGTGCACGCCGTCGAGGCTGACTCCGCCGCGCTGACCTGGGCGCAGCGCAACATCTCCGACCATGTCGCCGGCGGTGGCACCCCGGTCACGCTGCACGCGGCCGACGTTCGCTGGACCGACTTGCTCGTCGAGCTCGAGTCGCACGTCGATCTGGTGCTCTGCAACCCGCCCTACGTCCCGGATGGCACGCCGCTGCCGCCCGAGGTCGCCGAATGGGACCCGCCCGGCTCGGTGTACGGCGGCCCGGACGGCCTGGAGATCATCCGTGCGGTCATCGCCGCCTCGGCCGGGCTGCTGCGCTACGGCGGGTATCTCGGGATCGAGCACGACGACACCCACGGCGAGGTCGTACCGGCGTTGCTGCGCCGCCGCCGCGTGCTGAGCGACGTCGAGGAGCACCACGACCTTGCCGGTCGTCCCCGGTTCGCCACCGCGCGCCGTCGCGACCCTGCGGCCTCGTAGGCTCCGGTCGTGGCCTCCACCTACGACTGCAGCGACCCGGACGCCCGGGTCGAGGGTCTTGCCGCTGCGGCCCGTGCCGTACGCGGCGGTCGTCTTGTCGTGCTCCCCACCGACACCGTCTACGGCATCGGCTGCGACGCGTTCAGCAGCAGCGCGGTGCGCGCCCTGCTCGCGGCGAAGAAGCGCGGACCTGACATGCCCGTGCCTGTGCTGGTCGGCTCCTGGTCCACCATCGACGGCCTCGTGCTGGGTGTGCCGAAACCGGCGCGCGAGCTGATCGAGGCGTTCTGGCCTGGCGGACTGTCCCTGGTTCTTCCGCATGCGCCCTCGTTGGACTGGGACCTGGGGTCCACCAAGGGCACGGTGATGCTGCGGATGCCGCTGCATCCCGTGGCGCTGGAGCTGTTGCGCGAGGTCGGTCCGATGGCGGTCTCCAGTGCGAACGTCTCCGGCTCGCCCCCTGCGGCATCGGCCGGCGAGGCCGAGTCCCAGCTCGGGGACTCCGTGGCCATCTACCTGGACGGTGGTCCGTCGGGCGAGCCCGTCGCGTCCACGGTGGTCGACCTGACCGGCGACGAGCCGCGCGTGCTCCGGGAGGGCGCGGTCAGCACGGCCTCGGTGGCAGAGGTGCTGGGCCGCGAGGTCTTGACGGTGTAGCAGCCGCGGCTACGGCACGCCGACCATGGTGCCGAGCCGGTCGACGGCGTCCTCGAAGTACCGCTCGTGGTCGCTCACCACGTTGTTGGTGTGCCCGAAGAGCTCGAAGCTGATCAGCCCGAACAGCGTCGTCCAGGCGAGGATCGCGCGGGCGGCGAGTGACGAGTCCGGCTCCCCGGTGGGCAGCCCGATGCGTTCGACGAGGCCGGGAGCCACCGTCGAGTCGGCGCCCGTCGCGTCGGCCGCAGGGTCGACGGTGCCGGCTTCGACGCCGTCGGCGATCACCCGGACCAGCGCCTCGCCCACCCGGGCAGCAGGCCCGATCGTCGACTCCGGCGCCGCGTATCCCGGCACGGGCGAGCCGTAGACGAGGGCGTACTCGTGCGGGTGGGCCACGGCCCACGCACGGGTCGCGGAGCACACGGCCCGCCAGCGCGCCCGGAGATCGCTGCGGGGGGCGGCCGCCTCGGCCTGCTCGGCGGCGGTGCCCAGCGCGTCGTAGGCGTCGACGATGAGCCTGGTGAGCAGGTCGTCGCGGCTCGGGAAGTAGCGGTAGACCGCGGAGGACGCCATCCCGAGCTCGCGGGCGACGGCGCGCAGCGACAGCGCGGCGGCGCCGTCGGAGGCGAGGTGTCGGCGGGCGACCTCGGCGATCTCTCGGGTGAGTTCGGCACGCACGCGCGCGCGGGTTCCGGCTGCGGTCATCGGTCGAGTTTCGCATGGATAGAGAGCATCGGCAACAACAGAGAGCGTTGCTCTTTAGCGGTCGGCGCAGGACACGTTCGGTCTCGCCCGGACACCGTTCGACGACGGCATCGCCACCACCGCCGCGCGGTGGCGCGCAGAGGTGCGGGCCGCAGCCTGAGTCCCAGCTAGGCGCGGGTACCGTTGGTTACCGTGACTGAGCAGAGCACCCCGTTCTGGGGCCCGGACTTCGACGCGCTGCAGCACCAGGATCCCGAGATCGCGGGAGTAGTGCTCGACGAGCTGGACCGGCTGCGCGGCGGCCTGCAGCTCATCGCGAGCGAGAACCTCACCAGCCCCGCGGTGCTCGCCGCCCTCGGTTCGACCCTGTCCAACAAGTACGCCGAGGGGTACCCCGGCCGCCGCTACTACGGCGGCTGCGAGGTCGTCGACCGCGCCGAGGAGATCGGCAACGCCCGCACGAAGGAGCTCTTCGGGGCGGAGCACGTGAACCTCCAGCCGCATTCCGGCGCATCCGCCAACTTCGCGGTGTACGCAGCCTTCACCCAGCCCGGCGACACGGTGCTCGCCATGGACCTCAAGCAGGGTGGCCACCTCACGCACGGCAGCAAGGTCAGCTTCTCCGGCAAGTGGTTCAACGCGGTGTCCTACACCGTGCGCCAGGACTCGGAGCTGATCGACTACGACCAGGTGCGTGACCTGGCCCGCGAGCACCGTCCCAAGATGATCATCGCCGGCGCCACCGCCTACCCGAGACTGATCGACTTCCCGGCCTTCCGCGAGATCGCCGACGAGGTCGGCGCCAAGCTCGTGGTCGACGCCGCGCACTTCATCGGCCTGGTGGCCGGCAAGGCGATCCCGTCCCCGGTGCCGTTCTCCGACGTCGTCACGGCCACCACGCACAAGGTGCTGCGCGGCCCGCGTGGCGGCATGATCCTCGCGCGCGGCGAGCACGCCAAGGCGATCGACAAGGCCGTCTTCCCGTTCTCCCAGGGCGGCCCGCTCATGCACGCGGTGGCCGCGAAGGCCGTTGCGATGCGCGAGGCTGCCCAACCGGCGTATCAGGCCTACGCCACACAGGTCATCGCCAACGCGCAGGCGCTGGCCAAGAGCCTGGAGGCCGAGGGCATGCGAGCCGTCTCCGGCGGCACCGACACCCACCTCGCGCTGGTCGACCTGCGGCCCATCGGCGTCACCGGCGACCAGGCCGAGACCCGCTGCGACGCCGCGCGGATCACGCTCAACAAGAACGCCATCCCCTACGACCCGGCTCCGCCGCTGAAGCCGTCGGGGCTGCGGGTGGGGTCGCCGAGCGTCACCACACAGGGCATGGTCGAGTCGGACATGGCCGAGGTCGGCAGCCTGCTGGCCAGGGCGGTCAAGACGGATCACAGCACGCCGGCAGGCAATGCCGAGCTGGCCGCGGTGGCCGACGCCGTGTCGAGGCTCGTCGCGCGCGCTCCCGCCTACCCGCGGCCCTGATCGCGCCGACTGCCTCGAGAGGATCGTCGTGGTCCCCACGTTCGTCCTGCCCATCCGGGAGTACCTGCTCACGGGTCTGACGGCGGCCGTGGTCACGTTCCTGCTCGTCGGCCCGGTTCGCGTGCTGGCGCTGCGTCTGGGCGCGGTGGCCTGGCCGCGCGGGCGCGACGTGCACGTCACCCCGACGCCGCGATGGGGCGGGCTGGCCATGCTCGGCGGCGTGCTCGCGGGGGTCGGGATGGCCTACCAGCTGCCCGCGCTGCGGCTGGCGTTCGACAACAACGCGTACGAGATGCTCGGCGTGTTCGGTGCTGCCGTGCTACTGGCCGGTGTCGGTGCACTCGACGACCGGTACGAGCTCGACGCGCTCACGAAGTTCGCAGGCCAGACCACCGCCGCCGGCATCCTGGTGATCTTCGGCGTGCAGTGGACGGTGTTCTACGTCCCGTGGGGCGGCGGCGGTACCGGGGTCTCCGGATCAATGCTGATCCTCGGCCAGGAGCAGGGCGTACTGCTCACCGTGCTGGTCACGGTGGCCCTGGTGAACGCGATGAACTTCGTCGACGGCCTGGACGGGCTCGCGGCCGGGATCGGCATGATCGCCGCGGCCGCGACGGGCCTCTTCGCGATCGGCCTGGTACTCCGGGTGGGCAACGACCCGTCTGCGTACTCGCCTGCTCTCATCGCGGCCGTGCTCGCCGGCGCGTGCCTGGGCTTCCTGCCGCACAACTTCAACCCCGCGCGGATCTTCATGGGCGACTCCGGCTCGATGCTGATCGGGCTGCTGCTCGCCGCCGCCACCACGAGCGCCTCCGGGAAGATGGCGATCTACGGCGCCAACGGCACCGACGTACTGGCGTTGTTCGCACCCCTCGTGGTGCTCGCCGCGGTGGTGGCGGTCCCGCTGCTGGACCTGCTCATGGCGGTGGTCCGGCGCACCCGCAAGGGCATGAGCCCGTTCTCGCCCGACAAGATGCACCTGCATCACCGGCTGCTCGAGATCGGCCACAGCCAGCGGCGGGCGGTGCTGCTGATCTACCTGTGGGCCGGCGTGCTCGCGTTCGGTGCGGTGGCGCTGGCGCTCATCGACGACCCGTTCATCGTGCTGTGGGCGGTGGGGATCGGCCTGGTCGTGGCCGTGCTCGCCACCGCCATTCCGAGAGTGAGGGCCAGATGACCGACCCGGAACCCGTGAAGGACGCACCGCACGTCGCGTCGGTGCTGAAGCTCGCGGCGGCGATGCAGCGCTACGCCGTGATCCTGTCGGTGATCGCAGCGGTCGTCGCGATCGTCGTCTCGGCACTGCTGCGGGGCGCGCCGGGCGCCATTGGCGCCGTGGTCGGAGCCGTGGTCGGCGGGGCGTTGGGGTGGCTCGGCACGTTCGTGATGGCGAAGACGGCCAGGGCGACGCCTGCCGGGGTCATGATCGGGGCGATGACCGCCTTCACCGGCAAGATCGCGTTCCTGTTGGTGTTCCTGCTGCTGTTCCGGGGCACGACGCTGTTCGACAACCAGGCCTTCGCGTTCACGATGCTCGCGGTCACCGCGGCGTGGATCATCGGCGAGGTTGTCGGCTTCGTGCGCACCCGGATCCCGGCCGTCGACCTCTGATCGCCCGTCACCGGTTCGGGTGAAATCACGATATGTGATGAGCGTCTCAGTGAGGCCTGAGTCACTCACTGTTCGTCTTCTACACGCGATAGAGCCATGTCGGTGTCGCTTCCGGTCCACCGGAGTGGGCCCACCCCCCTGGGAGTCCGTCCGCCGAGGTCATCCCTGGTAAACCGGCGCTAACTCGCCTGATATGGTCCACTGCGATGGAGCCGGGCCAGTCACGCGGGGGCGGCGCTCAACCGCCACCCCCGGGTGAGGCGTGGACCGCTCTGTCCTACCTCTTGTCCGGCTTCCTCCTCTTCGGAGGGATCGGGTGGGGGTTGGACGCACTGCTGGGTACGCGGGTGCTGACGCCGGTCGGTCTGCTGTTCGGCGGGGCTGCCTCGTTGTACCTGATCTACATCAGGTACGTTAAGTCCTGATCGTCACGATTCTGCCGACCCGGGCCACCCGGTCGACGGAACCGGAAGGAGCATTGGGTGACCATCCTGGCCACCGCCCCACCACCTCCAGGCCCGAACCCGGGCTTCGAGTCACCGGGTGTAGCCGACTTCCAGCTGCCACCGATCTTCGGCCCTGTGACGAAGCCGGTGCTGGAACTCGTTCTTGCCGCGATCCTCGTGTACTGGTTCTTCACCTACACGACACGGCGGCCGCAGCTCGTCCCGAGTAAACCGCAGTTCCTCGGCGAGTCCTTCTACGGCATCGTGCGCAACTCCATCGCCCGGGACAACATCGGGCCGGAGTTCCTCAAGTACGTGCCGTTCCTCACCACGCTGTTCGCCTTCATCCTGGTGAACAACCTGTTCGGGATCATCCCGTTCATCCAGTTCCCCACGTTCTCGCACCCGGGAGTGCCCTACGCCCTCGCCGGCGTGGTCTGGCTGATGTACAACATCATCGGGATCCGCAAGCACGGCTTCCTCGGCTATCTGCGGGTATCGACGTGGCCGCCGGATGTGCCGTGGTGGGTGCGGATAGTGCTCACGCCGATCGAGTTCCTCTCCAACATCCTGTTGCGTCCGGTCACGCTGTCGTTGCGACTCTTCGGCAACATGTTC
>JAODNO010000239.1 GCA_025465235.1 Pseudonocardia sp. | reverse complement strand
CGGCGACGGCACCCGGGCGATGTACACGGCGGTGTTCACCACGTGGATCGGCCCTGCACTACTCGTTCTGGCCGTGCTGCTCCTGATACTCGCGCTGCGTGGGGACCTCGCTCGGCAGACTCAGCGTGCCGCGTTCGCGGTGATCGCCCTCGTGCTCGGCTCTGCGGCATACCTGGCTCCGGTCGACTGGGCCAAAGCGGCCGACCCGCTGCTGCTCAACGGTGTCACCGACATGCAGCAGGGCTTCCTCGGGCAGGTCGGGCTCGGTGACCGGGACACGCTCCCCACGGTGCTCGTCGACCAGGTGATCTACCGGAACTGGCTGCGCGGTGAGTTCGGCTCCCCCGACGTGCCGCAGGCGCAGGAGCTGGGGCGTGACCTGCTGCGAGCGCAGACCTTCACGAAGCCGGAGGTCGCCGAGGGCCGCGACACGCTGCAGCTCGGCGAGCAGAAGAAGGCCGACTTCGCCGCGATCGCCGGCCGGATGGGCGATCGGTACTCCTACTTCCAGGGCAAGTCGGGCAGCCGGATCGGCGCCGGGATCCTCGCCGTGGTGCAGGCGCTGTGCATCGCTCTGTTCCAGCTGTTGTCCAAGGTGCTCGTGCTGGTCGCGATGCTGCTGCTGCGGTTGCTGGTGATGACCGCGCCCGCGGTCGCCGTGGTGGCCGTTCTCAAGCCCGACATCCTCCCGTCGCTGCTGCGCGTCGCCGGTGCCGCGATCGTGAACACCCTCGTGGTAGGGGCGCTCGCCGGACTGCACGCCTTGCTGGTCGTGTCGTTGTTCCGGCCGGGCTCCGGCGTCGACCTGTGGCTCGCCCTGCTCGTCACGGGCGTCGTGACCGTGGTGCTGTGGGCCGTCGCCCGCCCGTTCCGCCGACTCGTGTCGATGGTGTCGCTCACCCGTGAACAGTTCGGCGGGATTGTGCCGGGCGCAGGCACCGGGCCCATGTCCCGCGTCTGGCAGCGGATGCGCGGCGGGCCCGCCGAGGACCGGCAGACCCGGTGGTGGGACGAGCGGCGCGGGGCGGCGTCGACATACGGATACCCGGACGGCGGGCGCCCCGAGGCCGAGCCGGGCATCCGGATCCCCACGCAGTCGGGTGCGCGGCAGGTACGCCGCCGGCCGGAGACCGAGGCTCCCCCGTCCCCGACGCTCATTCCCGCAGCGCGCCGTCCCGCGCTTCCCGCCGGGCCCGGCGGCGTCGGCAGCGTTGGGGGCACGCCGAGCTGGGCCGATCCCGGCGAGGTCGACGAACGCGTGATCTACCGCCGCCCGGACGCCCTGCCGTTGCGGCCCGGTGCCGCCCGTCCGGTGCAGGCCGAGCTGGTCGACGGCGTTCCGGTGTACCGCATCTACCGGCCGCGCTCGACGCCGGCGGCCTACAGCCCGAGTGGCGGCCCTCGCCGTGCCGATTAGAACCCCTCGCGGCAGGGCCGCCGCCTACCGCGCAATCTGGCAGTGGCCCCTGCGGTCGCCGGCGCGGCTAGCGATCATTGCGGTGGTCGTCGTCGCCGTGGCTGTCGGGGTGAGTCTCGGAATCGGTGCAGTCGGCGGCGGCTCGGACGGCCGGGGCACGGCAGCAGGCCGGTCGCCGTACTCGACCTCCCGAGGTCCCGTACCCCGTGCTCCGGGATCCGGAGCCGTCCCCTCGACACCTGCCCCGACAGCGCTACCTCCCGTGCCCGACCTCGAGCCGACCACCCTGCCGCTGTCGCAGGCTCCTGCGGCCGCGCTCTCGGTGGCTGCGCGCTGGTCGGCCGCGTGGGTCCGGCCCCCGGACGGCACCACCGCCCAGCAGTGGCTCGACGGACTGCGGCCCACCACCACGGAGGAGTACCTCGGGGTTCTCAGCAACGTCGACCCCGGCAACATCCCGGCCACCCGGGTCACCGGGGAGCCGCGCGCCGTGCGGGTCGCCCCGCGTTCGGTTCAGGTGCAGGTGCCGACGGACGCGCTCACGTTGATCGTGCTGGTCGTCGACACCGAGACCGGCTGGCGGGTCGCCGGCTACGACCGGGCCTGACGGCGCGCGCACGCGATGAACCGGTTGCGGCCGCTGCGGCTCCTCGTACCGTTCGTCGCGATTGCGGCTGCGCTGGGGCTTTTCCTCGGCCTCGGCTTCATCGTGTTCAGCACGGGCAGCGGGGGTGGACGGCCGACCACGTACGGACCGTGTGATGCCGGGGCGCTGTCCTCATCGGGATCGCTCGGGCGGGGCAGGGCAGGGACACGGATCGTTGACCTGAGCGATGAGCAGCGCCGCAACGCCGCCACCATCATCGGAGTCGCCCGGGACCTCGGGGCTCCGCCGCGTGCATGGCTCGTCGCGCTCGCCACGGCCATGCAGGAGTCCACCCTTCGCAACATCAACTACGGCGACCGGGACTCCCTCGGGCTCTTCCAGCAGCGTCCCTCGCAGGGCTGGGGATCGCAGGCCGAGGTCACCGACCCCGTCTACAGCACGAGGATGTTCATCCAGCGGCTCTTGGCGGTGCCCGGGTGGGCGAACCTCCCGGTCACGGTGGCGGCGCAGACCGTGCAGCGCTCGGCCTTCCCGGACGCCTACGCGAAGTGGGAGGGCCTGGCCGCCCAGCTCGTGCAGCAGCTGGCCGACGTGGCCGACCCGGCCGGCTGCGGGCAGACCGCGGTGCTCCCGGACGGAGTTGCGGGCGCGGCGATCGCCTTCGCACTCGGAGAGCTCGGAAAGCCCTATGTGTGGGGTGGAACCGGCCCGAACACCTACGACTGCTCCGGCCTGATGCTGCGCGCATTCCAGGCCGCCGGGATCAACCTGCCGAGGGTGGCGAGGGAGCAGTTCTATGCCGGCGGCCATGTTCCGATCTCCCAGGCTCAGCCAGGTGACCTGCTGTTCTACGCCACCGACGCGTCGGATCCGGCCACGATCCACCATGTCGTGCTGTACATGGGGAACGGGCAGATGGTGGAGGCGCCGTACACGGGGCAATCCGTCAGGGTGCAGCCGGTGCCGTGGCACTATGCAGAGCTCGTGCCGCTTGCCACGCGTCCCGGCACCACACCGAACCGCGCCTAGGGTCGAGGTCGGCGTCCATGTACGAGCAGGAGTAGCAATGCCCCCCGAATCCTCGGTCCCGGCGTCCACGACCCCGGTTCAGGACTACCTCGATCGGCCCGCTCGTGGCGCCACCGAGGACCATCTCGTGGTTCCGCGGTCACTGGCCCAGTCGATGCCGCTGCGCTGGCAGCAGGTGTTCATCGGGCTGCTCGCCGACCTGCACGACGCCTACGGTCACCTGGCCTGGGCGGACTACAGGGTCGTGCCGAGCCGCTGGGAACGGCTGGTCGACCTCGACGAGGAGCAGCTCGCCGCTGCGGGATACGTCGCCGACCTCGGCCAGGACGGGCAGCTGGAGTACCGCGACAGCGGCGACAACGTGGTGGCCGACCCGGAGAACCACCGGGTGCTGGCGCCGGTCGCGGACCCCCTGCCGCCGGCCTCCGCGGGCCGCGTCGAGCCCCGGCCGGCGGCGCCCCTGTAGCCGCTGGCCCCTGTTGGTGTCGGGCTCAGGCCCGGCGTCCCGAGGCGGCGTCCGCGAGTCCGGCCAGTTCCTGGAGCAGGCCGTGCTCGCTCACCGGCCCGACGGCCACCATGGCGTGTCCCCCGGGATGCGGCGCGATCATGCGGGCGAAGTGGGACGTGGGACGCAGCCCGCGGGGCCGTTCGGAGGAAGAGCGGGAACATCGTCGCGCGGTCGTTCGTTGGACGGGACGAGCAAGTTGAGCGGGACCGGCTCAAGGGTGCTGTGCAGTCCAGGCCGGTTCCGTGGCAGACTTGAGCGAACTGAACTCAAGCTACTCGGAGGCAATCACCATGGCTCGTGCGGTCGGCATCGACCTCGGGACAACCAACTCCGTCGTCTCCGTCCTGGAGGGCGGCGAGCCGACGGTCATCGCCAACTCGGAGGGCGCCCGGACCACCCCGTCCGTCGTCGCCTTCGCCCGCAACGGCGAGGTGCTCGTCGGTCAGTCGGCGAAGAACCAGGCTGTGACGAACGTCGACCGGACCATCCGGTCGGTCAAGCGTCACATCGGCACCAACTGGTCCACCTCTGACATCGACGGCAAGAAGTACTCCGCACAGGAGATCAGCGCGCGCGTGCTGCAGAAGCTCAAGCGCGACGCCGAGTCCTACCTGGGCGAGGAGATCACCGACGCGGTGATCACCGTTCCTGCCTACTTCGAGGATGCACAGCGCCAGGCCACCAAGGAGGCCGGGCAGATCGCGGGTCTCAACGTCCTGCGCATCGTCAACGAGCCCACCGCCGCCGCTCTGGCCTACGGGCTCGACAAGGGCGAGAAGGAGCAGACCATCCTGGTCTTCGACCTCGGTGGCGGCACGTTCGACGTGTCCCTGCTCGAGATCGGCGAGGGCGTCGTCGAGGTGAAGGCCACCAACGGTGACAACCACCTCGGTGGCGACGACTGGGACGAGCGGATCATCAGCTGGCTCGTCGACCGGTTCAAGAACGGCCAGGGCATCGACCTGACCAAGGACAAGATGGCGATGCAGCGGCTGCGTGAGGCCGCGGAGAAGGCGAAGATCGAGCTGTCGAGCCAGTCGACCGCCACGATCAACCTTCCCTACATCACCGTCGACGCGGACAAGAACCCGCTGTTCCTCGACGAGACGCTGTCCCGGGCCGAGTTCCAGCGGATCACCTCCGACCTGCTCGACCGCACCCGTGCACCGTTCAACCAGGTCATCAAGGACGCCGGTATCGCCGTCGGCCAGATGGACCACGTGGTGCTATTCGGTTGTTCAACGGTATTGCACTCGTTTTAAGTTCTGTTAAATGTTCTTT
>JAODNO010000179.1 GCA_025465235.1 Pseudonocardia sp. | reverse complement strand
TGCTCTGGCGTGGTCTCGGGCTCGAACATGCCCGACTGCATGGCCTCCTCAATGGCCGCCGGGTTCGACGGGTCGATGCCACGGGCGAGCTCCTCGATGCGCGAGGTGTCGACGCGGATGCCGCGCGCGTACTCCTCGACGGTGCCCAGCAGCCGCTCCTTGAGCCAGCTGACGTGCGCGAACAACCGGTGGTGCGCCGCTTCCCGTGCCGCCAGGAAGATCATGACCTCGCTGGCGGGCCGATCGAGGTCCTTGGTGAACTTCTCGATGTTCTCCGGCAGCAACGCCGCGACCCGGTCGGGGCCGACCGGCACGCCGATCTCGGTGGAGGTGAGCACCTCCGCGGCGAGCTGCGCCAGGCTGCCACCCAGCTGGCTGCCGAACGCGAGACCGCCCATCTGCCCCAGCATCGCCAGCATCGGGCCGGCTGCGGCGCGCGCCTCCTCCGGCACGGCCTCGATCCACGACCCGGACACGCGCTGCGCGACCGGGTCGCACAGCCGCTTCCACGTAGGCATGCTGGCGCTGACCCATTCGCTCGCCGACCATGCCCTGGTCTCGGTGGCGCCGGCCGGGAAGTCGGTGGCGGCGTCGAGCCACAGCTCCGCGAGCTTGACCGCGTCGCTCACCGCTGCGCGCTGCGCTCCCGTGAGGGAGGACGTGGTGGCCGCGAGCCGCTGCTGGGCGAGCTGCGCAGCCAGGTCGTAGTTGACAGGGCCGCCGCCGGTGTTCTGCGCCTGGCTGAGCATCTGCCCGAGCTGCGTGAGCATCTGCCCCAGCTGGTTGACGTCGAATCCGCCGGGGCCTCCGGGCATTCCCGGCATCCCAGGCATGCCCGGGATGCCGGGGAACCCGCCGGACGGCATCCCCGGAAGGTTGCCGAGGCCGAACGGATCCTGCGGCCCGTCACCCGGCCGATCGGGCTCGCGGCCGCGATCGTTCTCCTTGTCGTCGCGGTCGCGGTCGGCCGGCCCGAAGCCGAACGGGGTATCGCTCATGTCACCACGGTACGCGGGACTGCCCTGCTCAGGTGTTCGCGCTCGGCTGGAAAAAGCAGTTGCCCGGCGTCCAGCGCCCACCATGCGAGGACCACACCGGGGCTCCCCATAGGCTCTGAGATCGTGAACCGCCGGACGTGGAACCTGGTCGCCGCAGGCATGCTCGCGCTGGCGCTCGGCGTGCTCGCCGCGACGCTGCCGGTACCGATGGTGGCCCTGGGCCCCGGTCCCACCTACGACACGCTCGGCGACGTCGACGGAACTCCGGTCGTCGCCGTGGACGGGCTGCAGGTCTACCCGACGTCCGGGCACCTGAACATGACGACGGTCTCGGTGACCGACCAGCTCACGCTGCTCACGACGCTGGGTCTCTGGGCCTCCGGCGACCGCCAGGTGGTCCCACGCAGCCAGGTCTTCCCGCCCGAGAAGTCCGACAAGCAGGTGCAGCAGGAGAACACCGATCAGTTCGCCGCCTCGGAGGCCAATGCCGAGGTCGCCGCGCTGACCGAGCTGCGGCTGCCCACTCGTGTGGTGGTGGGAGATCTGGTGCCGAACTCGCCGGCGCAGGGCAGGCTGCAGGTCGGCGACGAGATCGTCGCGGTGTCGGGCCGTCCCGTCGACTCACCGGCGGCCGTGTCCACCGCTCTCGCGACGACAAAACCCGGGCAGTCGGTCACGGTCACCTACCGGCGCTCGGGCGAGCAGCACGATGCGGACGTCGTGCTCGGTTCGAGTCCGGACCGCCCGCAGGGACTGCTCGGGGTGCGGCCCGGTATCGAACCGCAGGCCGGTGACATCCGGATCAGCCTCGGCGACATCGGTGGCCCGTCGGCCGGGCTCATGTTCGCGTTGGCCGTGATCGACAAGCTGACGCCCGGCGGGCTCACCGCCGGCCGGTTCATCGCCGGGACGGGGACGATCACCCCGGACGGCCAGGTCGGCCCGATCGGGGGAATCCCGTTCAAGATGCGCGCCGCGCGCGACGCGGGAGCGACCGCGTTCCTCGTGCCGGCGGACAACTGCGCCGAGGCGGTGGCGAACGATCCCGACGGGCTGCAACTCGTGCGCGTCGCGACTCTCGGCGACGCCCTCACCGGGCTCGGCGCGCTCAGCGCAGGCAGGCCGACACCCTCCTGCTCGCCCGCTCCCTGAATAGGGCGAGCCGGACATTTCATGGCCCGAACGGGAACCCCACACCCGCTCCGTAGAGTTAGATGCGCAGGGCGCGCCGTCGGGCCGGCTGCAGGGGGCGATCGGGCAGGTCGCCGCGGCACCGGACCGCACGGGCGCCCGGCGCCCGACCCCCGAAGACTGGAGCGTGCCCTGTGGCCATGCGGCCCCCGGTGGGAGCCCCGACGTTGAGCCGCCGTACCCGGATCCTGCTCATCCTGGCGGGAATCCTGGTGCTGCTGCTCCTCGGCGGCTCGCGCCTCATCAATTTCTACGTCGACTGGCTGTGGTTCGGGGAGGTCGGCTTCCGCGGTGTGTTCACCACGGTCCTGTTCACACAGATCGTGCAGTTCCTGGTCGGCGCGCTGCTGATCGGCGGCCTGGTCGCGCTGTCGCTGTGGATCGCCTACCGGTCGCGTCCGGTCTTCGTGCCCGTCACCGGGCCGGAGGATCCGATCGCGCGCTACCGCACCCTGATCATCCAGCGACTGCGGGTGTTCGCGATCGGGATCCCTGTGGTCATCGGGATCATCGCGGGCCTTGCGGCGCAGGGCGATTGGCAGACGGTCCAGCAGTTCCTCAACTCCACGCCGTTCGGAGTCACCGACCCCGAGTTCGGCATCGACGTCGGCTTCTATGCCTTCCAGCTGCCGTTCTACCGGTACGTGCTGGACTGGCTGTTCGTCGCCGTCGCCATCTGCTTCGTGATCTCGCTGATCACCCACTACATCTTCGGCGGCATCCGGCTCAGCGGGCGGTCCGGCCAGGTCTCGGCAGCGGCACGCGCCCAGCTGGCCATCCTCGCCGGCGTGTTCGTGCTGCTCAAGGCCGTGGCGTACTACCTCGACCGCTACGAGCTGCTGTTCAGCAACCGCAGTAACATCTTCACCGGCGCCACCTACACCGACCTCAACGCGGTGATGCCGGCGAAGCTGATCCTGCTCTTCATCTCGATCATCTGCGCCGCGGCGTTCTTCGCCGCGGTGTTCCGGCGCAACCTGCAGCTGCCCGCCATCGCCACGGTGCTGCTGGTCCTGTCCAGCGTGTTGATCGGCGCGGCGTGGCCGCAGGTGCTGCAGCAGTTCGTCGTGTCGCCCAACGCGAACGAGCGCGAGTCGGTGCCGATCGCGCGCAACATCGCAGCGACTCGACAGGCGTTCGGGCTCACGCCCGACAAAGTCACCGAGGTGCCCTACAGCGGCACGTCGGTAGCCACGCCCGCTGCGGTTCGCAACGACACCGCCACGGTGCCGAACATCCGGCTGCTCGACCCGGCCAAGGTGGGCGCCACGTTCACCCAGCTCCAGCAGCGGCGCACCTTCTACGGCTTCCCGCAGAAGCTCGACATCGACCGGTACAACGTCGGCGGGAAGACTCAGGACTACATCGTCGCCGCGCGGGAGCTGAACAGCGCAGGCCTCACCGGCAACCAGACCGACTGGATCAACCGACGGCTGGTCTACACCCACGGCAACGGGATCGTGGTGGCCCCGGCCAACCAGGTGAACGCCGCGCTGGACGAGGCCGGTGGGCAGGGTGGCCTCCCCAACTTCACCAGCATCGATATCACCAACAACGAGTCGGCCAGCATTCCGCCGAGCCTGCGGGTCACCGAACCGCGTATCTACTACGGCGAGCTGGTCGACGGGTACTCGATCGTCGGCGCCGAGCCGGGCGCGACGCCGCGGGAGTACGACTCCGACACGCAGAACTACACCTACACCGGCAAGGGCGGCGTGTCGTTGGGCAACGTCGTCAACCGGCTGGTGTTCTCGCTGTTCTACGGCGAGCGCAACATCCTGTTCAACAACTCCATCAACCAAGACTCGAAGATCATGTACGTCCGTGACCCGCGCGATCGGGTGCAGGCGGTGGCACCGTGGCTCACCACGGATACCGACCCGTACCCCGCCGTCGTCAACGGGCGGATCCAGTGGATCGTCGACGGCTACACGACGCTGCAGAACTATCCCTACGCCGAGCGCATGGGATTGGGCCAGGCCACCGCCGACGCCCTGCAGCCGTTGCAGCGCGCGCAGACGGACAAGGAGATCAGCTACCTCCGCAACTCCGTCAAGGCCACGGTCGATGCCTACGACGGCACGGTCACGCTCTACGCGTTCGACGAGTCCGACCCTGTGTTGCAGACCTGGATGAAGACGTTCCCCGGCACCGTGAAACCGGCCTCGGCCATCAGCCCGGACCTGAGATCGCACTTCCGGTACCCCGAGGACCAGTTCAAGGTGCAGCGCGAGCTGTTGACGCGTTACCACGTCGACAACCCGCTGGAGTTCTACGGCAACGTGTCGTTCTGGGACGTGCCGTCCGACCCGACCGTGCCCGGCGGCGGCGGTGCCACTGGCGCGCCACAACCGCCGTACTACATCCTCGCGGGCCAACCCGGGATCCAGGGACAGGGCAACACACCGGCCTTCCAGCTCACCAGCGCCCTCGTGTTCCGCAACCGAGATATTCTCTCGGCCTACGTCACGGCGAGCTCCGATCCGGCGTCCTATGGCCGAATAACAGTGCTCCAGCTACCCCCGGACACACAGACGCTCGGGCCACAGCAGATCCAGACCCAGTTCGTCGGCTCACCCAACGTGAGCCAGGACCTCGGACTGTTGTCGAGAGGCGGCCAGAGCACCGTCGAGTACGGCAACCTCCTCACCCTCCCGGTGGCGGGTGGCCTGTTGTTCGTCGAACCGGTGTACATCGAGCGGGCCAACCAGCAGTCGAGCTACCCCCAGCTGGCCAGAGTGCTCGTGTCCTACAACGGGCGAGTCGGCTACAGCGCGAATCTGTCCGTGGCACTGGACCAGGTGTTCGGAGCCGGGGCTGGTGCGGCGGTAGCGCCACCCGCCGGGTCCCCACCACCAGCACCACAGTCGGGCGCCTCACCTCCGGCCGCAGGGGCCCCGGCCGCCAGTCCACAGGTCGCCGCGGCTGCGGCGGCGATCCAGACCGCGATCACCCAGCTCCGGGCAGCGAACGCGAGCGGTGACTTCGCGGCGCAGGGCCAGGCGCTCCAGGCCCTGGACTCGGCCGTCCAGCAGTTCCAGCATGCGCAGGCGGCCGCAGGCTCGGCGGCGCCACCGCCGGGTCCCGGCGGCTGACCCCCGCCCTGAGACCGCCACCGCCCCGCAGACCTCCAGGTCGGCGGGGCGGTGGCCGTTGAGGGACCCCCCCGCTGCAGGCAGGTTTCGGGGGCGTGTACTGTCGTAGACACAGCAAGACAGCAAGATGGCAACGCGGGGTGGAGCAGCTCGGTAGCTCGCTGGGCTCATAACCCAGAGGTCGTAGGTTCGAATCCTACCCCCGCTACCACCGGAAACGGCCCTCAGGGATCTCCCTGGGGGCCGTTTTCATGCATGTTGTGAACCAGATTTGTGACCACGGACTACCCGGCGTCAGCGGTCGGACCGGCGTCGAGCTTCCGGCGGATGAGGCCCGCCACCAGCTCGGCAGCTTCGCGATCGTGCCCGTTCCTCGACCGGTGCCTAGATCTGGACCGTGATGCCCTCGTGGGCGTGGCCGATCCGGTCGCTGACGATCGTGGCGTGGACGCCGCTGTCGAGCGAGAGGGTCGCGTAGGTGTGCCGGATGTCGCGCAGCCGGATGCGCCGCACCCCGGCCAGGTCCACCAGCCGGTTGCAGCGCCGCGTGATCGTGTCCGCGTGCAGCCGACGCCCGTCCTCGTAGCGCATGAGCTTGCTGTGGCTCGTGTCGTACTCCGCGCCGAACGCCTCCCGCTCCGTGTCCAGCACGGCAAGGTAGGCCCGCAGCAGCTCGACGGTGTACGGGTCGAGGGAGATCTCCGGTCGAGGTCGAGCAGCTCCCGATCCACGCCGGCCAACTCCGAGCGCTGCATGGCGGGTTTTCGCC
Organism: Pseudonocardia sp.; assembly: GCA_025465235.1. Classification (GTDB taxonomy): domain Bacteria; phylum Actinomycetota; class Actinomycetes; order Mycobacteriales; family Pseudonocardiaceae; genus Pseudonocardia. The sequence goes on along the minus strand of JAODNO010000179.1, from coordinate 993 downwards.
GCGAGCAGCCACATCGCCGCGAACCGGTCGGACAGCGCCACCCGCAGCCACGTCGTCAGCTCGTCCACGGTCCACGGCTTCGGTCGGTTGCGGGCGGTGCGCCGCTGGTCACGGGGCAGACTCGCGTGCTCGGCCGGATTGGAGACCGGTGCTGCGACCAGTAGGCGTACATGGCCGCGTTCCGGCCGACCTTGACCCGGCCCTCGGTCAGCAGCCGCAGGTAGAGAAGTTTGAGGACCGGAACGGTGATGTCCTGCAGTCGCCGATCACCGATGAGCGGCTCGACGTAGGCCCGGATGTACTCCAGATAGTTCGGCCGCGTCGAGGCCTTGAGCGAGTCGCCCACCGCATCGAGCCACTCGGCCATGAACTCGGACTGTCCGGGGGTCGAGACCAGATGTGTGACCACGACGCCGTCGAACTGCCCGGCATGCGGTGACTCGGGTGAGACGGCGCTGGAGTGGCCAGCGAGGTCGCGGCACCGTCGGCGGCACCGATGAGACGCTCGGAGACGGCCGGCACCTGACTCATAACCAGAGGTCGTAGGTTTGGATCCTACCCCCGCTACAAACGCCGAGAGGGCCGCTGACCACCACGGTCAGGGGCCTCTCGCATGTGCGGCCGATCAAGCAAAGGGCGTGTACGCCCTGATGGTCACGCCCGTGGTCACGGCGCTGTCCGACAGCGCCCCCGGGCGGGCCGAGGATGGCCGTCGCCGCGACCCGGGCGCTGTGCTCGTCCATCCCCGCGATCACGGGCATGTAGGTGTCCTGTGTGAACGCCACGGACGAGTGCCCCAGCCGCTCGCTGACCACCTTGACGGGCACCCCGGCACGCAGCGCGGCCGTGGCGTAGCTGTTCCGGACGTCGTGCAGCCGGATCGGTGGGAGCCCGGCCGCGGTGCCGCGGTGCCGCGGTGCCGCTGGACGACTACGACTTCGGGCGCGACTACCGCTAGCCGGTAGCCGTTCGAGGACGGTCCTGAACGGGGCC
>JAODNO010000123.1 GCA_025465235.1 Pseudonocardia sp. | reverse complement strand
CGAGATGCTCGGCGACGAACCAGACCTGCATCTCGTGGCAGCGCAGCACCGTGCGCGTGAGCAGGTCGTTCGTGCCGGAATCGCCGTTCTCCGCGTTCTTCTGGATCGCGTCACGCAGCACCCCGATGATGATCTCGTGGTCCTCCAGCAGCTGGGACAGCATGGACGGGACCGTCTGAGCGCCGTCGGGTGGCCGAGGCAGTTCCGTGATCTCCGCGGCGTGCCGCGGGTCGCTCACCTTCTCTGCGCCCTGCGGGGTGATCGGAGCATGGGCCTGGCGGGGCGAATCGACGGTCGCGGCGGGCACCGGTAGGCGGAGGCCGGCTCACCGTCGTCGTCTCGCCGCCTCACGGCCGGGAAACTGGTGTTCATCGGTTCCCCCCTGTGATGGGCAGCGGCGAAGGCCGAGAAGACGATCTTGCGGCGGCTCCCGCTGTTTCGGCTGCTGTGGCTGCCCCTCTGTCAGACCGCGAACGGGTAGGTTTCGGGGACCTCGCCGGTCTCCCAGAGGGCCGTTCGTTCGAGGGGTTCAACGGCCCGGGTGTCGTCGACGTGGATCACGGCGTCGAACTGGTCGGCCACCCGCGCGCGGAAGTAGTGGCTTTGGCGCTCCGTCTCGGGGCGGTAGATGACACCGATCGCGCGTTCCAGGCAGGCCGCGCGGAGCACCTGGCCCGCTCGCCTGGCCGTGGCGAAGGAGAGCATGAACTCCTTCTGGCCGACCTGGTGGAACAGCTCCTCGACGCTGCCGGGCAAGGCCGGCCGGACCCACTTGCGCTGCGCCTCCCCGCCCCAGTCGTCCGCGGCGGCGACGGTCCCGGTGTAGGTAGTGAAACCGAGATTGCGGCAGTCGCCGCCGTGGCGTTCGCGCACGAGCTGCCCCACGTTCAGCTCGCCCCGGGCCGCCGCCTCGGTCGCCCGGGCGTCGCCGAGGTGGGAGTTGTGCTCCCACACGACGATCTTTGCCGAGTCACCGAGCTGCCCGGTCAAGTGGCCTTGGACCGCGTTGAGGGTCTCGACCATGTGCCGGTCCCGCAGGTTCCACGACGAGACCCGCCCGGCGAACATCGACCGGTAGTACTCCGCGGCGTTGCGGACGACCAGAGCGTTCTGCTCAGCGTAGAACCGCTCGTCCTCGGCGAGCGGCCCGTCGCGCCGGGCGTACTCCACCCCGTGGCGTTGCAGATCGGCCAGCTGGTCGATCACTTCCTGCTCGCAGGTCTCGCCCGCCCCCGTAGCGGCGACCAGGCCGTAGGTCTGGCCGTCGTCGGTGCCGTAGTGGTCGAAGCAGGCGTAGCGCTCCCTGGCCCGCTGGGCCGCCGCCGGATCGACCCGGGCGAGATAGGTGATGACCTCGTCGATGGAGAAGTAGAGGCTGTAGGGGTCGAGCCCGTAGAAGCCGGCCTTGCGCCGCTCGTCGGCGACGCGGTCGTTGCGCTCGCGCAACCAGCCGACGAAGTCGAGAACCGCGGCGCTGCGCCACATCCAGGTGGGGAGGCGTTGGAAGCCGCGCAGCGCCTCCTCGGCGTCGGCGTCGTCACTGCGGCCCCGGACGTACCGGTTCACCCGGTAGCCGTCGGGGGCAAGCTCGGGCATCGGCCGCCCGTCCCGATAGGCCTGCTCCCGGCGCAGCAGTTCGCGCCCCTCCTGCTCGGCCACCCGCTGGATCACATCCGGAGTGATGCCCAGGCCACGTACGGCATCGTCGTTGATCACGACCACGCCGCCGCTGCCGATCGCGCCCATGCCAACTCGTTCGCGGCCGGGCATGCCCAGCTTGCGGACCACGACGACGTCCAACGGGGCGACCACGAAGCCCAGGTCCACGGTCAGCACGTGCGTGACGCGGACAACGGGAGAAACACCTGGATAGCGGAGCCCGCGGCTGGTCGCGAGCAGCCCGACGTCATCTGCAGGGCAGCACGCCTTCCCCGTCGCGCGTAGGGGCGGCGGCACCCGCACCGCCTTCGCCCGGCCGCCGCGTGCTCCGCTCATCCTCGTCTAACGTGTGCCACCTTCAGTGGCGCCCGCTGTGACCTGCTGCGGTTCCTGGTCACTGTGGAGTTCGATCCGCCGGGGCTTGGCCTTCTCGGAGACCGGGATCGTCAGGAACAGCTCGCCGCGGGCGTAGTCCGCGGTCATCTTGTCCAGATCCAGACTGTCCCCGAGGAACACCTGCCGGGTGAAGACCCCGTAGGGACGCTCATCGACGATCACCTCGTCGCCCTCCTGATGAGCGGGACGCCGTTCCGCGCGGATCGTCACGACATTGCGCTCGACGGTGATGTCGACGTCCTCGGGACTGACCCCCGGCAGGTCGAAATAGGCGACGACCTGATCATCCCTGCGGACGGCCGACATCGGAATGGGCCGGGGTCCCTGCCTCTCTCCCGTCGTCTGCTGCGTCAGCCGCTCAAGACCCGCGAACGGATCGAACCTCAACAATGACATGTGTGTCCTCCTCACTCCAGCTCACCGCCGGCACGGCGCATATGCGATTGTTCAGATGGGCCGTTTCCCAAGCCTGGTCCCGAAGGCGTGAGATGGGGCCGCACGAGCCGACCTGTCAGGACCACCGGCCGGGCGGCCACCCGGGGCAGGCCCGGCCCCCGGTCGAAGTCCGGTAACAGGGTCGGTCCGGCATCGAACCATCCCGATCCCAGCGGTACGGGGAGAGGATGGCCGCAGCGCCTCCCCGGGGACCGTGACGGGGCCGGGGCGGGGACGAGGTGGTGGCTGCGGAACGAGGCCGAGGGATCTCGCGCAGGCGCTGAGGTCGGCGCGCGCCGGGACGAGTGGCGCCACCATGCCCGCCACCACTTGAGCCGGCGGGCGCCGACACCGGAAGGCCCTCACCGCTCCGGCAGTTCGACCCTGCGCGCTGCTCAAGATCACCAAAGCCACCGCCTACAAGCATCGCGCGACCGACAGTGGCCCACCCGGCTACCGCATCGGCAAGCACCTGCGCTTCAAGCGCAGCGACGTGCTCTCCTGACCGGAGACGAAGAAGGACTCACAAGTAGTGGAGCACGTGGGTCTTGTGGAGAAAGAAAGATCTACAAGAGCCTCAGAGTGCACCGTAACCGCTGGTGAGAGCTCCTCCGACTGGACTCGAGCCAGTAACCCCTGCGCTTCCTGTTCCCGCGCGCGACGGCAACGCCCCCACGCTGCCCCGGATGAGCGACGCCAAGCTCATCGTGGCCGACATCTGGGCGACCGGCGTCTCCCCGGACAGCCGCCCCCTTCAGCACCTGCGCGCGCGCTGCCGCAGCGGAGCGATCGCCCCGCCTGCTCAGGCCTGCACGTGATCCGCGATGGAGGCGGCGGGGTGGTCAGAGGACCCGCACGTTGTCGGCTTGTGGTCCCTTCTGGCCCTGGCTGGT
>JAODNO010000062.1 GCA_025465235.1 Pseudonocardia sp. | reverse complement strand
GACGCCCTGCTCGCACTGCTCGATCACGGTGTCGCGGTACACCTCCCACGACAGCGCCGTCGGGTCGCCGCCCACCTTCTCCAGCGCCTGGTAGATCGGCACCGTGCCGATCGGGACGGGCGAGTTCCGCAGGATCCACTCACGCGTCTCGTGGATGTTCTTCCCCGTCGACAGGTCCATGACGGTGTCGGCGCCCCAGCGGGTCGCCCACACCATCTTCTCCACCTCCTCCTCGATCGAGGAGGTCACCGCCGAGTTGCCGAGATTGGCGTTGATCTTCACCAGGAACGCCTTCCCGATGATCATCGGTTCGGCTTCGGGGTGGCACCGGTTGGCGGGGATCACCGCCCGTCCCCTCGCGACCTCGGACCGCACCAGCTCGACGTCCACGCTCTCCCGGATCGCGATGAACCGCATCTCCGGTGTGATGACCCCGGCCCGCGCCCAGGCCAGCTGCGTGGCGGCGCCGCCGACCGGCTCCCTGGCGCCGATCCACGGGGCGCGCAGCGCCGGCAACCCGGCCCTGACCTCGACCGTCGCGCTCTCGTCGGTGTACGGCCCTGACGTGTCGTAGACGTCGTGGTGTTCGCCGGTGCTGAGCTCGATCCGGCGCACCGGGACCCGCAGGTCGTCCGGCCCGTCCAGGTACGCCTTGTGCGAGCCCCTGATGGGACCGGTGGTGACCTGGGGTGCGACCGTACGGTCCTCGAGTGCCGTCATGGCAATTCCTTCCTACGCCGGCATTACCCGGACAGGTTCTGCGGTCGGCGGCGTCGTTCGGCCGCCCTCTCAGCCCGTTCCACCACGAGCTCCCGCGTGTGATCTGAAGTTGTGCTCACCGGTCGAGCGACCGGGAGATCAGGGGGTGGGCTCCTCCCACCAGGGGCGCACCGCCCACAGCGGCGACACCGGCCCATGGCCGGCGCCGAGCGGGTACGAGTGCCGGACGGCCTCCACGATGTAGCGCTTGCCGAACGCGACGGCGTCGGGCACGGCCATTCCCCGCGCCAGCCCGGACGCGATGGCGGATGCCATGCTGTCGCCGCCGCCATGGGTGTTGCCGGTGTCGAACCGCGGTCCCGGCAGCTCGGTGAACGTGTGTCCGTCGTAGAGCAGGTCGACGCAGCCGTCGGTGTCCTCGTGCAGGTGTCCGCCCTTGACCAGCACGTACTGCGGCCCGAGGCCGTGCAGCACCTTCGCCGCCTCGTACTGGGCGGTGCGGTCGTGCACGTCGATCCCGACCAGCAGCCGCACCTCGTCGAGGTTCGGCGTGATGACGGTGGCGCGTGGGAAGAGCAACGCACGGAAGGCGTCGAGGGCGTCGTCGGCCAGCAGCTGGTCGCCGTGCATCGACGCCGCCACCGGGTCGACCACGAGCGGAGTGGATCCGATGCCACCGATCCCGACCCGGTCGCACGCCCCCGCGATCGCCTCGATGATCGGCCGGCTCGCGAGCATGCCGGTCTTCGCCGCGTCCAGCCCGATGTCGCTGGCCACCGCCTCGATCTGGGCTGCCACGGTCTCCGGCGGGATCGGGTGCACGCCCGTGACGCCCACGGAGTTCTGCACCGTGACCGCGGTGACTGCGACGCAACCGTGTACACCGCACGCGGCGAAGGCACGCAGATCGGCCGCGACACCCGCGCCCCCACCGGAATCCGTGCCGGCGATCGTCATCACCCTGGGCGGCGGGACACCAACGGCGCGTTCGCTCATGCTTCCCTCCCGACGCCGGCATTACCCGGCTGGTTCGACGGTCGGCGGCGCCCAGCCGCCCTCTCAGCCCGCTGGCGCGAGCTCCCGTGTGTTCATCGACCGTAACCCGAGCCGCCGCCGGTGCGCCAGAACACCGGCCCTCCGGGAGCGAACGACGGCAGGGGGGTGTTATCTAGCGACATGCCACTTGACGGTGAGTTCGAGCTGAGTCCCGAAGGCTGGGTCCGGGACCAGACCGAGAAGATCCTCGAAACCGGGACGACGACAGCTGTCCAGATCATGGACCGGCCCGTGATCCTGCTGACGACCCGCGGCGCGAAGAGCGGCAAGCTGCGCAAGGTTCCGCTCATGCGCGTGGAGCACGACGGCACCTACGCCATCGTCGCGTCCCTCGGCGGGGCCCCGCAGCACCCGGTCTGGTACCACAACGTGAAGGCCAACCCGCAGGTCGAGCTGCAGGACGACACGGTGACCAAGGACTACACCGCTCGCGAGGTCACCGGCGACGAGAAGGCCCTGTGGTGGGAGCGGGCCGTGGCCGCCTACCCGGAGTACGAGAACTACCAGAAGAAGACCGACCGGCAGATTCCCGTCTTCGTGCTGGAGCCGGTCGAGGGCTGAGCACGGCGCGTCATCGCCGAGCGGGGCCCGGTACGGCGAGGTGCTCCAGCAGCGGCAAGGCGGCCATCACGACGAGGAGCAGGACCCCTGCGATCCAGGCCGCCGTGCCCAACACCGCAGCGATCATGTCCGTCATGACTGACACGATCTCCCGCAGCGGCGGTGCGTCGCCTCGTCCGGAGGACGGAGATCGCCCGGCCGAGCTCGTACTTCCGGCCGAGGGAGCGGGAGCGCGCGCACAATAGGCTCGCCACATGATCCGCCTGCTCCGTTGGGTCCGGCGGAACGCCGACCTCGTGGTCGAGCTGGCCGCCTACGGCATGTGGCTCCTGCTCGACATGGTCGTTGCGGCCAACTCGGGCACATTCGTGCCCGTCCTCGCCGGCATCGTGGTTCCCGGGATCGTGCTGCTGCGCAGGCGGCCGGGCACGGATCTGGTCACCATCTCGGCGTTTGCCGTGGGCACCTCGCTGTCGATCTCGGTTCTCACCGCGACCCCCGTGGTGGCGCTTCTGGGCGCCGGTCCCCGGCCCTCGTTCTTCCTCTCCTTCACGGAGCTTCTCGCGCTCGCCGTCATCGTCGTGGCCGTGCTGCGCCGGTGCGAGCTGCGCCCGGCGCTCGTGCTCACCGTGGCCGCCGCGGTGGCGATCGTCGGGTCCCCGGTCATCCGCTTCGTCAACATCGACGCGCGTGGGCTCGCCTTGCCCTGCGCGCTCGGCTGGGGCGCGGCTGTCGCCGTCGGACTGGTCCTGCGTGAGGTCGAGACGCGCCGGCGCGCCGCACTGGCGGACGTCCGGTCGGCGGAGCGGATGGAGCTCGCCCGCGAGCTGCACGACGTCGTCGCCCACCACGTCACCGGCATCGTCGTGGCCGCTCAGGCCGCAGCGGTCGTGGCCCGCCGGTCGCCCGACGACGTCGACCGGGCCCTCGCCGCCATCGAGACGGCCGGTTCGGACGCGCTGGCGGCGATGCGCCGGATGGTCGGGGTGCTGCGCGGTCAGGACGCCGAGGCGACCCGCACCCCGGGTGCGGAGCTGCGCGAGGTCCGTACGCTCGTCGACCGGTTCGACCCCGGGTCCCGGCTCGTCCGGCTCGCGACCGCGCCCGGGCTGGAGCACGCCGTGCTGCCTGCAGGGATAGCCGCCTCCGGGTACCGCGTCGTGCAGGTAGCTCTGACCAACGTCCGCAGGCATGCTCCGGA
>JAODNO010000038.1 GCA_025465235.1 Pseudonocardia sp. | reverse complement strand
ACCCGCTCCGTTCACGCCACCCGCTCCGTCTACGCCATCAGCCCCAGCGGCCCTCGTCAGGGGCTGCTGAGTTCCTGACACACTGCACGTGCGGGCCGTCTTGTTGTCAGAGCTCGTGGGCCTCGTCGTAGCCGAGGTCGCCGTCCGGGTCGAGCTCTCGGCCGGGGATGCGAGCGCCGTGAACCGGCAGGGGCGTGCGTGCAGCGGGAATGTAAACGGTGGCCCTGACCTCGTGCAGCAGGTCGTAGCCGTAGTCGCCCGAGTACTCGTGATCGCTCGACATCAACGTCCCCCTTGCGGCCCACCGATTCTCACGCTCCGCGATCGGAGTGCTCCTTACGGTGCAGAGAGATCATCACCTGATCGGTGCGGGCAGGGCAAGAGCCATCCTTCGAGTGGTCGGGGGGCGGGTTCAGGGGCGCGCATCGGGTGTAGTAGTGGAGGCCACTGCTAGCCAGGACACACGCCAGGACCCGATGCCCGGAGGTGCTCCGGATGGAACGCGCTACGGCCGCCACGATCACCTTGACCGTCAACGGCGTCGCTCACTCTCTTGACATCGACCACCGCACCACGTTGCTCGACGCGCTGCGGGAGCGGCTCGACCTGACCGGAACGAAGAAGGGGTGCGACCACGGGCAGTGCGGCGCGTGCACGGTCCTGGTGGAGGGCCGCCGCGCCGACTCGTGCCTCCTGCTCGCGGTGGCCGTCGCGGGCAAGGCGGTGACGACCATCGAGGGCATCGGCGGCGCTGCGGCCGGAGAGGCCCTGCACCCGGTGCAGCAGGCCTTCCTCGATCATGACGGCTACCAGTGCGGCTACTGCACGCCCGGTCAGATCTGCTCCGCGGTGGCCGTTCTGGACGAGCACGCGGCGGGTTGGCCCAGCGCGGTCACCGGCGACGTCGGCGCAGAAGAGATCGTGCTGGACGAGCCGGAGATCCGGGAGCGGATGAGCGGAAACCTGTGCCGGTGCGGCGCCTACGTGTCGATCGTCGCGGCGGTTGCGGACGCGGCGGGAGCACAGTCATGAGGGAGTTCGGATACGACCGGGCGACGGACGTGGCAGGGGCGATCGCCCTGCTCGGCGCCGACCCGCACGCCCACTACCTGGGCGGCGGCACGAACCTGGTCGACCTGATGAAGCTCGGCGTCGAGGCCCCGACGCGGCTGGTCGACGTGAGCAGGCTGCCGCTCGCGGGCATCGAGGTGTTGCCCGACGGCGGCCTGCGGATCGGCTCGACGGCCAGCAACAGCGACATCGCCGCCCACCCGGACGTGCGTCGCCGGTTCCCGGCGGTGGCACAGGCTGTACTGGCCGGTGCCTCGGGGCAGCTGCGCAACGTCGCCACGGCGGGCGGCAACCTCCTGCAGCGCACCCGGTGCCCCTACTTCACCGACGTGACGAAGCCGTGCAACAAGCGGGTGCCGGGCACCGGCTGCCCGGCGCGGGACGGCGAGCACCACAACCACGCGATCCTCGGCGCTTCCGTCCAGTGCATCGCCACCCACCCGTCGGACTTCGCGGTAGGGCTCGTCGCTCTCGACGCCCGGGTGACCGTGCAGGAGTCCGACGGTCCGCGGGAGATCCCGCTGGAGGAGTTCTATCGACCTGTCGGGAGCACCCCGGAGCGCGAGACGGTGCTGGGGCCCGGGGCGCTCATCACCGGGATCGTGCTGCCCGGGCTGCCGATAGCGGCGCGCTCGCGCTACCGCAAGGTGCGCGAACGAGCCTCCTATGCGTTCGCGATCGGCTCGATCGCTGCGGCGCTCCACGTGACGGACGGCACCGTCACGGAGGTCCGGATCGCGCTGGGCGCGGTCGCCTCCCGGCCGTGGCGGGCCCGCGCCGCCGAGCGGGTGCTCCTCGGTGCGCCGGTAGGTGCCGATGCGTTCGCCGACGCAGCCGATGCCGAGCTGGCGGCGGCACAACCGCTGCGGGACAACGCCTACAAGGTCCCGCTCATGCGGAACCTGATCGTGACCATGCTGTCCGAGCTGGCAGAGGCGCCGGGACGATGACCACGATGCCGGCGTCCGTGCCGACAGCGGTCGGCGAGGCGCTCACCCGCATCGAGGGCCGGCTCAAGGTGACAGGGCAGGCCCGCTACGCCGCCGAGTTCCCCGCACCCGGCCTGGCGTACGGCTGGATCGTGCCGGCCCGGATCGCCCGGGGCCGGGTCCGCGCCATCGACATCGACGCGGCGCTCGCACTGCCCGGTGTGCTCGCCGTACTCCACCACGGCAACGCGCCCCGGCTCACCGACGCGGGCGACGCGACGTTGCTGGTGCTGCAGGACGACGCGGTGCCGCATTGGGGCTGGCCCGTCGCGCTCGTCGTCGCGACGACCTCGGAGCAGGCGCGCGCCGCGGCAGAGAGAATCCACGTGACCTACGACGAGGAGCCGCACGACGTCGTCTTCTCCGCCGAGCACGCGGGCACCTACATACCCGACCACGTCAACCCCGCTCAGGAGACGTCGACGGTGCTCGGCGACGTCGATGCCGCGCTGGCGGCCGCGGACGTGGTCGTCGACGCCACCTACTCGACCCCCAACGAACACAACAGCCCGATGGAGCCGCATTCCGCCACGGCCCGATGGGCCGACGGGCGACTCGAGGTGATCGACTCCAACCAGGGCGCGTTCGCCGTCCGGCAGAGCCTCGCCACGCTGTTCTCCCTCGACCCGTCGGCCGTCCACGTGCGCTCCGAGCACGTCGGGGGCGGGTTCGGCGCCAAGGGCACGGCACGCCCGCACGTGGTGCTCGCCGCCATGGCAGCCACCGTGCTCCAGCGCCCCGTGCGCGTCACGCTCACCCGGCAGCAGATGTTCTCGCTGGTCGGTTACCGCACACCCACCGTGCAGCGGGTCCGGGTCGGCGCCGACGCATCGGGTCGGCTCACCGCACTGGACCACCTCGCGTACTCCCAGACCTCGCGGGTACTGGAGTTCACCGAACAGACGGCCATCTACGCGCGGGTGATGTACGCCGCGGGAGCGCTGCGCACCGACCACCGGGTGGTCGCTCTCGACGTGCCGACGCCTCGCTGGATGCGGGCACCCGGCGAGGCGCCCGGCTCGTTCGCAGTGGAGTCGGCGCTGGACGAACTCGCCGAGCAATGCGGGATCGACCCGGTCGAGCTGCGCGCCCGCAATGAGCCGGACGTGGAACCGGCCACCGGCAGACCGTTCAGCAGCCGCAACCTGAGGACCTGTTTCACCGAGGGGGCCAGGAGATTCGGCTGGGCGGGACGCGACGCCCGGCCGGGCGTGCGCCGTGATGGGCGCTGGCTGCTCGGCACGGGCACGGCCGCGGCCACCTACCCGGCCCGGGTCACGCCGTCGACGGCCACCGCCACGGCGGAGGCCGACGGCTTGTTCACGATCCGCATCACCGCGTCGGACATCGGCACCGGGGCCCGCACCGCACTCACCCAGATCGCCGCCGACGCCCTTCGGGTGCCGCTCGAGCGGGTGCGGGTGCTGATCGGGGACAGCGACTTCGGCCAGGCCCAGCTCGCCGGGGGCTCGCTCGGCACGGGGTCGTGGGGCTTCGCGATCACCGAGGCGTGCAGGGCGTTGCGCACCGAGCTCGACGGCGGGGCGACCGTGCCGCCCGACGGCCTGACCGCGCGCGCCGACACCGCCGAGCGCGTCCAGGCCCTGCCCGCGCTGTCGCGGCACTCCTACGGCGCGCAGTTCGCGGAGGTCGCTGTCGACCTGAGCTCCGGCGAGGTGCGCGTCCGCCGCATGGTCGGGATCTTCGCTGTCGGCCGCGTGGTCAACCCGCTGACCGCGCGGTCCCAGCTCGTGGGCGGGATGACCATGGGCCTGTCGATGGCGCTGCACGAGGAGGCGATCCTCGATCCGGTGTTCGGCGACGTCGTCAACCACGACCTGGCCGGCTACCACGTGGCCACGAACGCCGACGTCCCGCCGATCGAGGTCGACTGGGTGGACGACGCGGACGACGTCATCCCGACGGGCACCAAGGGGCTGGGCGAGATCGGCATCGTCGGCGCGGCGGCGGCGATCGCCAACGCCGTCTGGCACGCCACCGGTGCGCGGCACCGCGACCTGCCGATCCGCCCGGATCGGGTCCTGTTTTCGTAGCGACCGCCCTGGCGGCCGCGGGACACAATCGTGTCACCGACTGCCGCTCGTTCGAGGTACTGGGCTCGTCGTGCAGGTCTTTCACGTCCAGGCTACGAGCCTGAACCGCAGCTGAACGCCCTCCGGTCGACGCGACAGTCTCGGCACGACCGCCACGAGGGCTCGAACGGAACGGCGACGAATCTCCCAGGCGGAAGGTCGGCGGCGATGTTGCGTTGGGTCGTGCAGAGGAGCCTCACATTCCGGCTGCTCGTCGTGGTGATCGCGGCGGGCATCGTCGCTCTCGGCGTCATCCGGGTCGCGGACGCCAAGGCGGAGACGCTCCCGGAGTTCAGCCCCGTCTACATCGAGGTGCAGGCCGAGGCGCTCGGGTTGTCCGCCGTCGAGGTGGAGCAGCTCGTGACCGCGCCGCTCGAGGCCGACCTGCTCAACGGCGTCGCCTTCGTCGACGAGATCCGGTCGAGCTCGATCCCGGGGCTGTCCTCTGTGGTGATGGTCTTCGAGCCGGGTACGACGCTGCCGCACGCTCGTCAGCTGGTGCAGGAGCGGCTCACCCAGGCCCACGCGCTGCCGAACGTCTCGAAGCCGCCGGCGATGCTGGAGCCGGTGTCGTCGGCGAGCCGCGTGATGATGATCGGACTGTCCTCGCCGAGCATCTCGCTGATCGACCAGTCGGTGCTCGCCCGGTGGACGATCCGGCCGAAGCTGATGGGAGTGCCCGGGGTCGCCAACGTCGCGATCTTCGGGCAGCGGGAGCGGCAACTGCAGGTGCTCGTCGACCCCCAGCGGCTCGCGGATAAGGGCCTGACGCTGCAGCAGGTGATCGCCACGTCGGGCAACGCGATGTGGGTGTCGCCCCTGACCTTCCTGGAGGCCTCGACACCCGGTACCGGTGGGTTCATCGACACCCCCAACCAGCGAATCGGCGTCCGGCACGTCTCACCGGTCGTCGACGCCGCAAGCCTCTCCCGGGTGGCCGTCGAAGGTCGACCGGAGCTCCGCCTCGGCGACGTCGCGAACGTGGTGGAGGACCACCAGCCGCTGATCGGTAACGCGGTCACCGAGGACGCAGGCGGGCTGATGCTGGTGGTCGAGAAGTTCCCCGACGCGAACACCCTCGAGGTGACCCGCGGCATCGAGTCGGCGCTCCACGACCTCCGGCCCGGCCTGACCGGCCTCGAGCTCAACACGTCGATCTACCGCCCAGCGGGCTTCATCGAGTCGGCCACGCGGAACGTGGCGTTCACCGTGGGCCTCGGCCTCGCGCTCGCCGCGCTGGTCATCGGGCTGTTCTTCCTCGCCTGGCGCACCGCCCTGATCGCCATCGCGGTCATCCCGGTCTCGCTGGCGGCGGCCACCGTGGTGCTGCTGATCACCGGTGCGCCGCTCAACATCCTGGTGGTGCTCGGCGTTGTGGCCACGCTGGCGATCGTCGTCGACGACGCCATCGCCGACACCGCGACCACACAACGCGAGCTCCGGGAGCGCCATGACGCGGACGAGCAAGCGTCCGCATCGTCGACCCCGGCCGCCGTCATCCTGCGGAGCGTGAGCCGCTCGCGGACAGCTCTGATCTACGCGACGGTCATCGTGGCGGTGGCCCTCGTCCCGGTCTTCGTCGTCCCTGGCTCGTTGGGGGCGCTGGTCGCGCCGCTCGCGATCGCCTACCTGGTGGCAATTGCGGTGGCTCTGGTGGTGGCGCTGGCGCTCACTCCCGCTCTCTGCCTGCTTCTGTCGGCACGACCGGCGCGCGTGTCGCCGGTGCTGCGCGTCCTGCGCCGCGGCTACGCGAGGGTGGCCCCGGTGCTGGTCCGGCTGACCTGGCCTGCCGCCGTGGCGGTGGTCCTGCTCCTGGCCTTCGGCGCGGCTCTGGTCCCGGTGCTCAGTACATCACTGACGCCGTCGCTCAAGGAGCCGAACCTGCTGATCCAGTTCGAGGGCGCGGCGGGCACCTCGCAGCCGGAGATGACCCGGATCGCGGCGGCGGCGAGCGCGGAACTGCGGACCGTCCCCGGAGTGCGCGACGTCGGCGCGCACATCGGCCGGGCGCTGCTCTCCGACCGGGTGCAGAACGTGAACGCCGGTGAGATCTGGGTGAACCTCGATCCGGCCGCCGACCACGACGCGACGGTCGCGGCGGTTCGGTCCGTCGTGGACGGCTACCCCGGGCTCGACCGCAGTGTCTCGACATATCTCAGCCTGCGAAGCGCCAACCTGCTCGCACGCCCCGGCTCCGAGTTCGTCGTGCGCGTCTACGGCAGCGACCTCGCGGTGCTCGACGGCAAGGCTGAGGAGGTGCGGCGGGCGCTCGCCCGCGTAAGCGGCCTCGTGGACCCGACCGTGCAGCGCAAGCCGCAGGACCCGACGCTCGAGGTCACCGTCGACCTGGCCGCCGCGCAGCGCTTCGGGATCAAGCCGGGCGACGTCCGGCGCGCGACGGCGGCGCTCATGTCGGGCATCGAGGTTGGTGCGATCTTCGAGGCGCAGAAGGTCTTCGAGGTCCGCGTGTGGGGGGTCCCCGACATCCGCAACAGCTTCACGGGCCTGCAGAACCTGCTGATCGACCTGCCCGGCGGCGGCCAGGTCCGCCTCGCCGACGTGGCCATGGTCCGGGTCGCGCCGGCGCCGAGCTCCGTCGACCGGGAGTCGGTGTCGCGCTACCTCGACGTGGTCGCCGGCGTCGACGGCCGGGGGCGCGCCGCTGTCGCCGCGGATGCCGAAGAGTCCTTGCGGGGGCTGGCGTTCCCGCTCGACTACCGCGCCGAGATCCTCACCGGCTTCGAGGACAGGCAGGGCGAGGTGTGGTGGATCACCGGCGCGGGTGTGGCCGCAGCAATCGTGATCTTCCTGCTGCTACAGGCGGCCCTCGGGCGCTGGCGGCTGGCCGTGCTGGCGTTCCTGACCCTGCCCGTCGCGCTCGCGGGCGGCCTGGGTGCGGCGTACCTCGGCGGAGGCGTGATCACGCTCGGTTCGCTGGCCGGCCTGGTGACAGTGCTGGCGGTCGCGACCCGGCACATGCTCACGCTGATCCGGCACTACCAGGAGCTCGAGGGCGACGGCGAAGACTTCGGGCCCGCGCTGGTCCAGCGGGGCACCGGGAACCGGCTGGGCCCGATCCTCGCGACTACCGTCGCCGCGGCCGCGGCGATGGCACCGTTGGCGGTGACCGGTCCCGTGGCCGGCCTGGAGCTGATCGCGCCGATGGCAGTGGTCGTGCTCGGCGGCCTGGTCACCTCCGCGCTGCTCAACCTGCTCATCGTGCCGGCGCTGTACCTGCGGTTCGCCGGGTCCCTGCCCCAGACCGGTGACGACGAGCCGTCGCGCCCGGCGAAGCAGTCCGACGAGCTCCTGTCCACCGGGCCACCGGTAGGGGCGCCGTCCGTAGGGGCGCGGCCCGTAGGGGCGCGGTCCGTAGGCACGCCGTCCGCGTAGGAGGGGAACCGCCATGGAAGGTCGTACCCGATGGTTTGCAGCACTCGTCATCGCGACCTGGCTGCCGTTGAGCGCCTGCGCGCAGGGGAGCACCGCGGCTCCGCCCGCGGAGTCGCCTGCCACCGTGGAGCCGATCGGTGACTCGGGGCTGAGCCGGCTCGTCCTCACCGAGAAGGCCGTCGAGCGCGTCGCCATCCAGATCTCTCCGGTGACGGAGGAGCGCATCGGCCCCGCGCGTACCGCGGTCACGCTCAAGGTTGTGCCATACGCGGCACTGCTCTACCAGCCCGACGGCAGCACCTTCGTCTACACCAACCCCGACACCCGGACCTACGTGCGGGAGGCCGTCACCGTCGACCGCATCGTCGGCGACCGCGTGCTCCTGACCGCGGGACCCACCGTCGGAACGACGGTCGTGACGGCGGGCGGGGCCGAGCTGTGGGGGACCGAGTTCAAGATCGGCAAGTACTGATCCATCGGGTCCCGGCGAGCGGTAAGGAGTATCGGCAATGATGCGCTGGATCGTCGGGACGAGCATGAAGTTCCGCTACCTCGTACTCGCAGGCGCGCTCGGGATGCTGGTCCTGGGCCTCGTCCAGCTGCCCAGCACGCCCGTCGACGCATTCCCGGAGTTCGCGCCGCCGCGGGTGGAGATCCAGACCGCCGCGCTCGGGCTGTCGGCCACCGAGGTGGAGGAGCTGGTCACGATCCCCCTGGAGCAGTCGCTCAACGGGGTCGAGGGCCTGGACACGATGCGGTCGAAGTCAGTGACCGACCTCTCCCTGATCGACCTGCGCTTCGACCGCAGCACAGACCTGCTCCGGGCACGGCAACTCGTGCAGGAACGGGTCAACCTGGTGACACCGACCCTGCCGCGCTGGGCCAGCCCGCCGTTCATGATCCAGCCGCTGTCCTCGACCAGCCGGGCCATGAAGATCGGGCTGTCGTCGGACACCAGGTCGGTCATCGAGATGTCGATGACGTCGTACTGGAACATCCGCCAGCGGCTGATCCGCGTGCCCGGGGTCGCGAACGTCACGATCTACGGCGAGCGGCTGCAGATGTACCAGGTGCAGGTGGACCCGGGCCGGCTCGCCGACAACAAGGTCTCACTCAACCAGATCATGGACGCCACCGCGGACGCCCTCGACGCGGGCCTGCTGCAGTTCTCCGACGGCGGCTTCATCGGCACCGGCGGCCAGGTCGAGACCCCCAACCAGCGCCTCGGCGTGCGGACCGTGCTCCCGATCGTCACCCCGGAGGACCTGGCGAAGGTCGCCGTCGTCGAGCAAGACGGCAGGACCTTGCGCATCGGGGACGTGGCCAACGTCGTGGAGGACCATCAGCCTCTCATCGGCGACGCGGTCATCAACGACGGTCCCGGCCTGATGCTGATCGTGGAGAAGTTCCCGTGGGCCAACACGGTTGACGTCACCAACGGTGTGGATGCCGCGCTCGAGCAGCTGGCCCCGGGGCTCCAGGGCATCAAGGTCGACGCCGAGCTGTTCCGGCCGGCCACGTTCATCAACCTCGCCATCTCCAACCTGATGACCGCGCTGCTGATCGGCTGCCTGCTCGTCGTGCTGATCCTGATCGCATTCCTGTTCGAGTGGCGGACTGCGCTGATCAGCGTGGTGGCGATCCCGCTCTCGCTGGTGGCCGCCGGACTCGTCCTCTACCAGTCCGGTGCCGTGATCAACACGATGATCCTGGCGGGGCTGGTGGTGGCCGTCGGGGTGGTCGTCGACGACGCCATCATCGACGTCGAGAACATACTGCGGCGCCTGCGGCAACACCGCCGCGACGGCACCGGCGGGTCGACGATGAGAATCATCCTCGAGGCGTCGCTCGAGGTCCGCAGCGCCATCCTCTATGCGACGATCATCAATCTCGTCGCCGTGGTGCCCGTGTTCTTCATCGAGGGCCTCACCGGCGCGTTCTTCCAGCCTCTCATCGCCGCCTTCGCCCTCGCAGTCCTCGCGTCGCTGATCGTCGCGCTGACCGTGACACCGGCGATGGCGCTGCTGCTGCTGCGCAACGCCCCGCTGGAACGCCGCGACGTGCCACCGCTGGTGCGCGGGCTGCAGCGCGGCTACACCTGGTTGTTGGCTCGCACGATCCGCTCCCCGAAGCCGGCGTACGCGATGATCGGTGTGATCGTGGCGCTCGCCGCAGCCGTGCTGCCGCTGCTCGGACAGTCGCTGCTCCCCTCGTTCAAGGAGCGCGACTTCCTCATGCACTGGCTGCTCAAGCCCGGCTCCGGACACCCGGAGATGATCCGGATCACCGAGCAGGTCAGCAAGGAGCTGCGCGCCATACCCGGCGTGCGGAACTTCGGGGCTCACGTCGGCCAGGCACTGCAGGCCGACGAGCCGTACGGCATCGACTTCACCGAGAACTGGATCAGCATCGATCCCGAGGTCGACTACGACCACACCGTCGCCGAGATCCAGAGGGTGGTCGACGGTTACCCGGGACTGCAGCGTGACGTGCAGACCTACCTGAAGGAACGCGTCAAGGAGGTGCTCACGGGCGCCAGCGAGTCGATCGTCATCCGCGTGATCGGCCCTGACCTCGACGTCCTGCGGGCCAAGGCCGATGAGGTGCGCAACTCGCTGGCCGGCATCGAGGGCATCACCGACCTCACCCGTGACCAGATCGTCGACGTCCCACAGGTCCGCGTCACCGTCGACCTCGCCGCCGCCCAGGCTTACGGGCTCAAGCCCGGGGACGTCCGCCGCGCGTCGGCGACCCTCGTCGCCGGCGAGGAGGTGGGCGACATC
>JAODNO010000030.1 GCA_025465235.1 Pseudonocardia sp. | reverse complement strand
GGCAAGGTGGTCGAAGGGCAGGAGAGGGAGAAGGTGCACCACGCCACCGAGGAGCAACACCAGACGGAGCAGATGGTGCAGAAGCTCCGCGAGCTGGGCCCGGAGGCGAAGGATTTCCGACAGGTTTTCGACAGGCTGGTCTCGTCGCTCCGGCACCACATGGCGGAGGAGGAGAACGAGCTGTTCCCACGGCTGGCCGAGAAGTGCGACGGACAGCGTCTCGAGGAGCTCGGACGCGACTTCGCCGAGGCCCGGGACGCGGAACTCGGACGAGGGGCCCAAGCGAAGTCGTGACCAGTGGCGACGAGCGAGCCTGATTCTCGGGAGCCGTGATGACCGCGGTTCGACCGCCCCCAGGCCCGGCCGCACATCCGAGCACGGGGCGCTGCGTGTCGGGCGCGAGGAACACCCCGATCACGACCCGAAGTCGCGCTGAGGCGAACAGCAACAGCAGGCGGCTCACGAGTCAGGCGGCTCATGTCCCTCGAATCGCCAGATCACCTACCCCGGTGTCGCGCGCTGCTCGTAGCAGTCGGCGGTTCAGGGCTTTGGCAGTGGGTAACCGCGGGCGCGTTTGAAAGAGGAAGGGCAGATGTTGACCCCGGAAGACTTGGCCCACTTCGAGGAATCACGTAGTCGGACATAAGGACTCCTGACCGATGCCGCTGCCGAGCTCAGCTCGGGTAGTGGGCCGGGCAGCGCGACCGGCCCGATCGCCGCGGCCGCGCGTGCCGAAGCGCTCAAGCACATCGCGGCGGCCCAGGACGCGCTCGACCGAATGTCGGGTTGAACACTCAAGTCCGTTCGCCCCGAGGCTCAACCCGCAGCACAGACGGCCGAACACGCCCGCCGTTCAGCCGGCGCGGCCGCGGTTGTGTTGGCAACGCCGCGCCCCACCGGTGATCGCAAAGACCGCGATCGCGGTGATGATAGTGGCGAGGACGCCGAATGCCACGACGAGCAGTGCGAACACGAGCGGTGCGAACACGAGCAACGCGATCGCCCGCCAGCCCCTGGCGCCATTGGGCGGGGGCGTCATAGTGCGCAGGGCGGCGGCCAGACCCGGGTCATCGAGCCCCATCTGGCGCTCGACCTCCTCGAGCCGGTGGCGCTCGGGGTCGTTGAGCACACTTACCTCCAGGGAAATAGGAAGAACGGATCCGGTTGCACGACATCGACCTCCGCGAAGCGGTCGGGGTATCGATCGCATCCCCACCTCAGGGACTACCCGTGGCCTTCCGGGCGATCCTGCCCGCTCAGGGGCGGGGAAGACCTCGCCCCGCCAGCGCAACAACCGAGCCCGGGATCAGCCTCCCGGCACAAGCCGCGTTGGACAGCTGAGGGAGCTGGCGAGGTAGTGACGGAGCAGGGCCACGGCGACACCCCCCGGTCTCGAGCGCGGCAGCGCCGCGGAACTCGGCGGGCTGCACGGCGCGCTCCACCACATGCGACGCACCGCGTTTTGGGTCAGATCTGATCTGCTCAGCGACGTGACCGGCGGGAAGCCGGCATGAACGAAGCACGTCGGCGGGATCGGCGACGGCGGGAAGGGCACCCGAATCGCTTGCCACCCCGCTGGTCAGGCGACGTGGATGACGGGTCGGCGGGAAGGGTCGGGTTCGGCTCGCCGCAGGATCTCCCGGGTGACGGTGGCGACCTCGCCGACGCCGAAGAAGAGGTAGCGCAACAGGTGCAGGATGGGGTTTCCCTCGGTCCAGTCGGTGTAGAGGTGCGGCGGTGCGCCGGAGATGTCGCGGATGTGCAGCAGCAGGGCGGCGACGGCGTTCGGGATGGCAGGGCTGGCGACGCGCAGGATGCGGTAACCGTGGCGCTGTTCGCCCGCGACATGGAGTTCTGTTTCGAAGTCGGAGGGGTCGGTGATGGTCACCTCGAGGAACAGGATCCTGTCCGGATCCGGGTCCGGGATGTGGTGGCGGGCGACTTCCTCGGCCAGTTTGTCGCGGTATTCGCTCTCGTCGACGGCATCCGGGTTGTTGGCGATGATACGGATCGGACCGGGGCCGGCGTCTCGGATGAACTGCGCAGCGGTCTGGTCGAGGTGTACTGCTGTGACGCGCAGTTCGAATGCCCGCACGATCCGGGACAGGAACGAAACAACGATGATGCCGGCGATGAAGCAGGCCCCGATCTTCACGCCGTCCGGGCGTTCGATCATGTTGGCGATCGTGGTGTAGACGAAGATAGCGGCGATCACCGCGAAGACCGCCGTAGTGCGGCTCCGACCGGTCCGGCGCACCGACAAGGTCACGGCGATGGCCGCGGAGGTGATGACGACCAGGACACCGGTCGCGTAGGCGCCGGCCTGAGCATCCACGTTCGCGTCGAAGAGGATGGTGACCAGGAAGGCGATCGCGGTGAACACCAGGACCAGCGGGCGCACCGCTCGGGCCCAGTTCGGGGCCATGCCGTAGCGGGGCAGGTAGCGGGGGACGAGGTTGAGCAGCCCGGCCATGGCCGAGGCGCCGGCGAACCAGAGGATCGTGATCGTGCTGACGTCGTACAGGGTGCCGAAGCCGTTGCCCAGGTACTGGTGGGCGAGGTAGGCGAGGGCCCTCCCGTTTGCTGGGCCGCCGGGCTGGAAGGCAGCGGGGGGGATCAGCAGCGTGGTGATGAAGCTGGTCGAGAGCAGGAACGCGCTCATGATCAGAGCCGCCGTGGTGAGGAGCCTGCGGGCACCCCGGACCCGCCCGATGGGCCGCTCCTCGGTGTCATCGGGGTCGCCCTGGATGAGCGGCATGACCGCGACGCCGGTCTCGAATCCGGACAACCCGAGGGCGAGCTTGGGGAACACCAGCAGCGCGACCGCCACCATGAGCAGCGGCTCGGGGTGCTCAGTCACCAGCAACCGGGTCCAGTCGGTGATCAGGCCCGGGTTGGCGAGCAGGTGGGCGGTGGAAGCCACCACGACGATGAGGTTCAACGAGAGGTAGGCCGCGACGAGGGTGACCGCGATTCCGATGGCCTCGCTGAAGCCTGCGAGGAACACCCCGCCCAGCAGCGCCAACAGCAGCAGGGTGATGGCGACGTTCCGTCCATGCAGGAGCTCTGGCACGAACGGGTTCTCCACCAGGTGAGCGGTCGCGTCGGCGGCCGATAAGGTCATGGTGATGAGAAAGTCGGTGGCCGCGAACCCGAGCAGCACCAGGACAAAGATCTTGCCTCGCCACCACGGGAGCAGCCGCTCCAGCATCGCGATGGAGCCCTCGCCGTGCGGGCTTTCCGCCGCGACCCGCCGGTAGACCGGCAACGCTCCGGCCAGGGTCACCACGACGAGGACCAGCGTGGCGGCAGGGGACAGCACCCCGGCGGCCAACGCGGCGATCCCGGGCTGGTAGCCCAGCGTGGAGAAGTAGTCCACTCCGGTCAGGCACATGACCTTCCACCACGGGTGCCGACGATGCTCCGCGGCCGGTCGGGCGTGCGGCCCGTGATGCTGCGCGGCCTGCTCGGTCAGGCCCCGCAGCAGCCAATGAGCGATCGAGCGTGGAGATGAGTTCAATGAGCCGACCAGATGACTCGCAGTCGAGCAGCTCGAGCCCATTGACGTGCGCGGCGTCCTCCGTTGTGCGGGCGGTGGATCATCCACGCCGCTCGGTCCTCAGCTGCGCACCACGAGCGTGTGGGCGGCCATGTCGCCGAGGCGCTGCCTGCGGGGTGAGGCCAGCACCACGATGAAGCCCACCAGATAAAAACCGAGGCCGTCCACGAACCGCAGCAGGGTGCGCACCGTGGCGGCAGCCGGCCCGGGGGCGGTGCCACTCGTCTCGCCGACGACCCTGATCCCGGCCAGCATCTTCCCCAGCGTCCGCCCCAGGTAGCCCTCCAGGAGGATGTAGTAGAGGAGAGCGAGGAGGACGAAGACCACGGTCGCCGACGTCGCGAACGCGGGGACGCGCCACTGTGGTGAGCCGAGATCGATGATCGTCCCGAAGGCGATGGCCGTCAACAGATAGAGCCCGGTGAGCAGCGCGCTGTCGATCAGGGTCGCGACGATCCTCCGGCCGGTGACATGAACCTGAGCCGTCGTCTCTACGGGTGTCTGCGCGGTCATCTCGCTCTTCCCTCTCCCAGCACCCGCGCTTCCGCCCGGACGCCCCTCGCCCTTTACGGGTCGAGCCCGAACAGTGCGCTCCGGCTGGGTCGGTCGCAGGGCACCCGTCCCGCCGGTGATCCGGCCCGGATAAACCACCGTGCCCGCGCCAGCCGCCGCGCGCCTCCACCCGAGAACCCCAAGGTTCAGATGCGACTTTGACCCGTCAGGGGCAGAGCATGAGCCAACCCCGGCCCCGACTCGACCCGCTGGCCGATGGACGAGTACCTGGACAAGATCGAGGAGTTGGTGGTGCGTTCGGACGGGGGGCCGTTACCGAGCCGATTGCGCCTGGCGGTGCGGGAGTCTCCAGCCGGGCCGAACAAAGTGGCAGGTGTAGCCGTCGGGGTACTTCTGCAGGTAGTCCTGATGCTCCTCCTCGGCCGGCCAGAACGGGCCGGCCGCGGTCACCTCGGTGACGACCTTGCCCGGCCACAGCCCCGAGGCGTCGACATCCGCAATCGTGTCGAGAGCGACGCGCTCCTGCTCCTCGCTCGTGTAGAAGATCGCAGAGCGGTAGCTACGGCCCACGTCGTTGCCCTGGCGGTTCTCCGTGGATGGGTCGTGGATCTGGAAGAAGAACTCCAGCACATCCCGGAACGAGATCACGTCGGGATCGAAGACGATCTCGACTGCCTCGGCGTGGTCGCCGTGGTTGCGGTAGGTGGCGTTCGGTGTGTCTCCCCCGGAGTATCCGACGCGGGTGGAGATCACCCCCGGACGCTTGCGTAGCAACTCCTGTGCCCCCCAGAAGCAGCCGCCTGCGAGGATCGCTGTCTCAGTTGTCATCGTGTGGCCTCCTCGGCCTCGAACAGATGGGTGCTGGTCGCTGACGCCGTCCACAAACACTCCGGTCTCAGCCGATGTTCCAGTCTCGCAGGGTCGGCACATGGAGGCAGAGAATCGGCGGGATCACGTCCGGCAGCAGGAGGCGCCGGGCGCAGCATGCCGGAGTCCAGCCGGGCGGCGGAGTGATCCGTGGGTCGGCGTCAGGTGTGCTGAGGTCACTCGAAGGCGGCGATGTTGCGCACCGCCCACTCGGCGAAGGTGCGGGGCGGGCGGCCGAGGACCTGCTCGACGTCGGGGCTGATCCGCTGCTCGGCGGGGGTGGGCTCGCCCAGGATGGCGAGGGTGGTCTCGACCACTGGCTCGGGCATGAACTGCAGCATCAGTGCGTGCGCCTCGTCGCGGGTCTGCTCGATGAACCGGATCGGCTCGCCGAGCGCGTCGCCGATCGCCTCGGCTTGTTCGCGGGGCGTGCTGAGGGCGGGCCCGGTCAACTCGTAGACCTGCCCGGCGTAACCGTCCTCGCGCAGGGCTGTGGCAGCGACCTCGGCGATGTCTGCCGGGTCGACGGTCGGCAGGCCGACGTCACCGAACGGCGCGGCGATGGCCCGAAGGGCACGGACCGACTCGACCCAGGCATAGGCGTTGGAGTCGAAGCCACCAGGCCGCAGGATCGTCCAGTCCATGCCCGCCTGCCGGACGGCGTCCTCGATGGTCCGTCCCACGCCCCCGTGGGAGGACGACCGCGGCCGGGTTGCGACTCCCTGGGAGGACAGCAACACGACCCGGCCGACTCCGCAGGCTTTCGCGACATCGAGGATCTCCCGTGGGCTCAACAGGTGCGCACCGGCACCGGTGTTGTGGAGGAACAGCGCATCAGCGCCGTCGAAAACGGGCCGAAGGCTCTCCGGGGCGGCCAGGTCCGCCTGCCGGTGCCGGACACCCTCCGCCACGGCCGCGCCCGAGACCCCTCGGGACACCGCTGTCACCTGCTCACCGGCTGCCGCGAGCGCCTGCACGAGCGGACGGCCAACGTTGCCGGTTGCTCCCGTCACCACGATCATGTCGCTCCCCATTCCGAGTTCTCGGTGGACTCGGCGAAGCTACGGCGCTGGATACAGTAGGTACCTAGAAGAAAGTAACGGGAGGAAGGCTCGCTGTGGCCGACAACACACGCTGGACGGACCGCGCAGTGGTCGGCCCCGAACAGGCTTGTCCGATCGCACCGGTGGTTGACATCGTCTTCAGCCGCTGGACGACCCCGATCCTGTGGACGCTGAACGTGTACGGGCGGCATCGGTTCACGGAGCTGGAAGGTCGTATCGCCACGATCACGCCCAAGGTGCTGACCCAGCGGTTACGGCAGCTGGAGCGCGACGGCCTCGTCGTGCGCACCTACCACCCCGAGGTGCCACCGCGTGTGGAGTACGAAATCAGTGAACTGGGGCGCAGCCTGGCACCGCTGTTCGCAACACTGGCCGAGTGGTCCGCCGGCAACTTGGACAAGGTCGATCTGGCCCGACATGACTACGACACCAGGGAGCGACCGTCGAGGCACCGGGCGTGACCACGCCCGAGCCGGCGGGCACGCCCCCGAAAGCCGTGGCGGGGGAAGACGAAACCGCGCTACATCGACCTACCGAGGTTCCGACCCGGCGACAGCCCGGAGTCAAGCCGACCGCTTCTTGCGAGAACCGCGACATGCCTGCGTGGGCGGTAACGGACGAGAGGACCGCCGTGTTTGTCGAGATCATGGGGTTCGTGGCATTAGCGTTGGCAGGCACCGGAGGTGCATTGTTCGGAGTCCGAGCAGCCGACGCGGTGAATCGGTGGTTGGGCAGAGATGCACGTCCGAAGAACGAGCCCAATAAAGCATTCTGCACCCTGGGCGCACCCAGACCGCGTTCTAGCGGCCGTGGTGGCTTGACCACGATGTTCGCGGGAGAGCCACGTTCCCGCCGTGCCCGATGCGGGAACGTGGCCCCCAGAGCCAGTTAGGAGGCGGGGCGCGTCAGGTCGTAGACCGTCGCGCCGCCGATCGTGGTGGAGGTGAAGCTCTGCCCCACCCACGCCGCGATCGGCGAGTTCCCGCCCCCCGGGCCACCGAAGCCACCGGCGACGAAGTAGTGCACCTGACCCGCCGCGACGAGGGCCTGGAACCCCTGAAGCGTCGGCGCGGGGTCCGAGCCGCTGAAGCCCCCGATGCCCATCACGGTCGTGTTGCTGGCCAGCGCGAGCGCCGCGCTCCCCTGTGCCCCGATGGTCGCCGCCGACCACTTCGTGCCG
>JAODNO010000331.1 GCA_025465235.1 Pseudonocardia sp. | reverse complement strand
CGGTGACCATCCCGACGTCGCATTCGGCGGAGGAGTCTCTGGAGCTGGCGGCATCGGTCTGGCGCGGCGCCCGCTGACCGGTCGCCGCCCGCCACCGGCATTGTGCGGGCCACCCGGCGGGCTGGCCGCTGCGGTGTCACCGCGACGGCGTCACCCCACCGCCGCGGGCGTCACGACAACTCGGCATTGCGTGACCCCGATGACCGCCTCGGCCAACCGGATCGCACCGCTTCGCTCCACGGGATCGTTGCGGTCGTCGACGAGGGTGACCTCGCCGTTTCGCACGGTCGCCTGCCAGCGACCGACTCCGCCGTAAAGGTTGAGCCTGCGCCTGACGTCGGCCTCGATCAGGGCATCGTCGCGGGCGAGCGCCCGCACGAGGTCCCGGTAGGTGACCACGCCGACCACCGCGTCGTCCTCGACGACCGGTAGCGACCGGACGTCTGCCGCCCGCAGCACGGTGAGCAGGTCGGCCACGCCCTCCTGTGGATGGGCGACGAGCACGTCGCGCACCATCACATCCGACACCACCTGGCCGGGGCGTCGATCCTCCCGCTCCCCGAGGGGGAGCCGCGGGTCGGGCGGAAACCGATCGGCCAACAGCTCCCCTTCACTGACCACGCCGACCAGGCGACTGTCCCCGGTAACCACGGGCAGGCAGGTGAAGCCCCGGTCATCGAGCACAGCCGCCGCCTCCTTCACCGGCAGCTCAGGGGGAACGACAACGGCCGGACTGGACATGATCTCGCGAATGCGCACGGTCTCCTCCTGAAAAACAGCTCACCACCCACGCTAGGCACCCCGCGGCCGGCCGTCAGGAGGCGTGGGACTCCCTGTCCACGGACCAATGGCCCGTAATTCAGGACCGAGGTCCGTGGCGAGGCCGGCACGACGCGGTCCCGCAGGTCCGGGTTTGCGAGTGGTCGTTCGGCCAGGGCGGTGGATGCCCCAGGACCGTGGGTGCGTGGCGCGAGCGCGCCGACCATTGGCTGCTGACCAGTCGGCCAGAGATCGGATCAGATCATGTGTATTCGGGTGGGCATCAATGGGATGGGCCGGATCGGCCGGGACGTCCTGCGCAGCGTCATCGACCGCGACGAGCCAGCATTCGAGATCGTGGCAGTCAACGACCTGGCGCCCGTGGAGACCGTCGCGCACCTGCTGCATCACGACTCGACCTACGGGCCGTGGCATCGCCGCGTCGAGGTCGCAGGCGACTTCCTCGACCATCCGGTGCGGGCGCTGGAGTCCGGATCCAGCCCTCCTCGCCTGGGGCGCGCTCGGTGTCGACGTGGTGGTCGACGCCACCGGGAAGTTCCGCACCCGCGAACGGGCCGCCGCGCACCGCGGGAGCCCGCAAGGTGGTGCTCACCGCACCCGGCACCGACGTCGACGCAACGATCGTGCTGGGCGTCAACCAGGACGTCTACGACGCCACGACGCACCACATCATCTCCAACGCCTCGAGCACCACGAACTGCGCGGCACCGATGGCGCAGGTGCTGCACCACGCCTTCGGGATCGAGGAAGGCCTGCTCACTGGACGGGATCGCGGTGCGGGTCCCGGTCGTGGACGCCTCGCTGGTCGACCTGACCGTGCGACTGTCCGAGCGGGCGACCGTCGGCCAGATCAACCGTGCATTCGCCACCGCGGCCGATGGCCCCCTCAAGGGCATCCTGCGCTGTACGACCCTACCGATCGTGTCACACGACGTGATCGGCGAGTCGGCGTCCCGTCTGTTCGACAGTGCCCTGACGCGCGCGGTCGGGAGCATGGTCAAGGTCTTCGGCTGGTACGACAACGAGTGCGGATACGCGCAGCGGACGGTCGACCTCGTCGCCGTACCCTGCCCAGCCGCTGAACAGACGGCCGCTCGACCCGCAGCCCCGGGACGTTCCGCCCCCTTGTCCCGGGGCTTCTGCGTCTCCCGCGGGCCCGCCGGGCAGCAGAGTACCGTCGTCGCGACCGCCCGGCGACGAGAGGCTCACCCTGTGACCATCTCCGTGTTTCTGCTCGACGATCACGAGATCGTCCGGCGCGGCATCGCAGAGCTGCTCGAGACCGAGGACGACATTCAGGTCGTCGGCGAAGCGGGTACCGCCGCCCAGGCGATGGCCCGCGTCCCCGCGCTGCGCCCGGACGTCGCGATTCTCGATGTGCGGCTGCCCGACGGCATGCCTGATGCTCACCTCGTACTCCGACGACGAGGCCCTGTTCGGAGCGATCATGGCCGGTGCAGCGGGCTACCTTCTCAAGCAGGTGAAAGGCGTCGACCTCGTCGGCGCAGTCCGCACCGTCGCAGCCGGCGGCTCGCTGCTTGATCCCAAGGCCACCGCGGTCGTGCTGCAGCGCCTGCGCAAGGGCAACGAGCCGGCCGACACCAGGTACGAATCACTCAGCCCACATGAGCGGCGCATCCTCGGCCTCATCGCCGACGGCCTCACCAACCGCCAGATCGGGGCCGAGATGTACCTCGCCGAGAAGACGGTGAAGAACTACGTGTCCTCGCTGTTGCACAAGCTCGGTTTCGCCCGCCGTACGGAAGCCGCCGT
>JAODNO010000731.1 GCA_025465235.1 Pseudonocardia sp. | reverse complement strand
GGCCGGCATGACCTTCGCGGAAGGCATGGTCGAACTGGTGCCGACCGCGCGGATCGCTCACATCGGGCTTTACCGCGAACCGCAGACCTTCGTCGCGGTGGAATATTTCTTCAAGGCGCCGAGCGATCTGCACGAGCGGCTGGTGATTGTGATCTCCCCGGTGCTGGCAACGGCGAACTCGGCGGTTGCCGCCGTCGACCGGCTGAAAGAGCGCGGCGCCATCGACATACGACTGGTATGCCTGATCGGCGCGCCGGAAGGTGTCGAACGCATGCGTGGCATTCACCCGGACGTTCCGATCTGGCTCGCCGCGATTGACGAAGGGCTCGACGACAACGCCTTCATTGTGCCCGGTCTCGGCGACGCCGGTGACCGTGCCTATGGTACCAAATAGGCTCGCGATCTCCGGCAACCACCCTCGACGATTCCTGACGGGCGGTCACCACATCGTCTGCCGCGCCCGCTCCGGCCATTCCTGGTCGTATTTTTCGCCACCGACGGTGTTGTCGCTCATCTCGGCCAGGATATATCCCGGCGTCGGCAGATTCTTGGGATCGACCCGCTTGTCGGGATTCCAGAGATCGGACCGCACGATGGCGCGCGCGCATTGGAAGTAAATTTCTTCCACCGTCATGACGATGACCGTACGCGGCGCTTTGCCGTCCATTTTGAACGACGTCAGCAAGTCGATATCGGCCGACACATGCGCCCGGCCGTTGATGCGCAGCGTGGTGCCGGAGCCAGGTATCAGGAACATCAACGCAACGCGGGGATCGCGCACGATGTTACGCAGCGAATCGCAGCGGTTGTTGCCGCGGCGATCCGGCATCATCAGGGTCTTTTCATCGTGAATTCGGACGAAGCCGGGCAGATCGCCGCGCGGTGAGCAGTCGAGCCCTTCTGGCCCGCAGGTCGCCAGCGCCGCAAACGGCGATTTTTCGATCAGGATACGATAGGATGGCGTGACGCGATCGGCGACTTTGACCGTCGAGGCGTCGTTGGGATAACCGTAGATCGCCTCGAGTTGCTCGATCGTCGCGATGACAGCCATCTGCATTCCTCGCTTACTCGTCCCAGCGATCGCCCTTGACGATCCGAACGAACTGACGCGCGTGATATTCGGCGCTGCTGATGTTGACAATGGAGACATCGGGTGCCGCTGCGGCATCGTCCACCGTGCGATGCAGCCGATGCTCGATCTTTCCATCACTGCTGCGGCCCCGCATCGCCAATCTTTCCGCAAGAACGTTCGGCGGCGCCGTGATCAAGACCACCACGACGTCAGCATAGGCGCGCCGCATCGCGACGATAACCATGCGCGAAACATTTGCCACCACGGTGCGACCGGCGCGGATATCGTCGTCGATCGTACGTGACAGCGCATAGCAATGGCCGTGCGCTTCCCAATGCGTGGCGTATTCGTCGCGCGCCAGCGCCTCCTGAAAGGTGCCGGCGCTCACCTCCTCATTGTCCTCGGACGCCGACGCCTGGCGCGTGATCACGCGGCGCGGAAAGACGATTTTGGGATCGTCCGCGCAGACCGCCTTCGCGAGACCCAACAGCGTATCCTTGCCAGCGCCGCTCGGGCCGACCACGAGAACGAGCCGGCCGGGCCCGATCGCGGCCGCACCATCATCTGCCATAAGCGTTGCTTCCGTCATGCGACGCGCCGTCCTTCCCGCCAGACGCTGCGCACCACCGGAATGTTGCGGGCGACATGCACCCGAATCAGGTCCGCGCGTTTGCCCACCGCGATCTCGCCGCGATCGGCAAGGCCGACGGCTTCGGCCGGTCTCTTGGTGACGGTACGAACGGCGGATGCCAGATCGATGTCAGGCACGCGCTGCGGCAATTGCAGCGCCGCCATCAAAAGACTCGAGGGGATGTAATCGGACGACAGGATGTCCAAAAACCCCTCGCGGGCGAGATCGACCGCGGCGATGTTGCCGGAATGCGAGCCGCCGCGCACCACGTTCGGCGCGCCCATCAGGATGCCTATGCCCGCCTGGTGCAGCCCGCGCGCGGCTTCCATGGTGGTCGGAAATTCCGCCACGGATACCCGGTCGCGAACCGCGTCGATCACATTCTCTTCGGTCGTGTCGTCATGACTGGCGAGCGGGATTTCGTATTGATGCGCAAGCGCGACGATCTCGCGCATGTTGGTCGCGGCATAAGTCTTCTGATAGGCAAACCGCTTCTCGAACAGCGCATCGAGCTCGGCGTCGGTCATGCCGGCGCCCTTGCCGCGGTAATAGTCGCGCAACTTGACTTCGTCGCGGAACTGGCGCTGTCCCGGCGTATGATCCATCAGCGACATCAGCCGCACATCCGGCCGGCCGATCAGTTCCTTGGCCTCTTCGACCACGCTTGGCATCGGAATTTCGCAGCGCAAATGCAGGAAATGATCGGCGCGCAGCAGGTTAGCCTCACGCGCTACCGAAATCGCTTCGGCCAGTACACCGGCGCGGCCGTCGACCTCCTCGGCGCCGTCCTCGCGCCAGACCCGCAGCGAATCCAGCACCGTGGTGATGCCCGAGGTCGCAAGCTGTCCGTCATAGGAGACGACGGCGGCGATCGGGTCCCAAAATACCTTTGGGCGCGGCACGTAGTGGGCCTCGAGATGATCGGTGTGAAGTTCGATCAGGCCGGGCATGATCAGGTCGCCGGCCGCATCCTCGCTGCCATCAGGTGCGTCGCCCTCACCGAATTCGGCGATCCGGCCATCGGCAAAGGCGATCCAGCCGCGCTCAATCACGCGATCGGCCAGCACGATGCCGGCATTGCCGATGACCAATTCCTGCTTCGAAGTCATCTTACATCTCTTCCTTCATGCCGCGACGGCGAACGAGGTCACATCGACAATCCGGTCGGCGATCAAATGGCGGATTTCATCGTCATGAACGATCGCGACCATCGCCACGCCCTGGCGTTTCTTCTGGTCGATCAGTTCGACCACCACGGCGCGATTAGCTGCATCGAGTGATGCCGTGGGTTCGTCCAGCAGCAGAATCGGCAGATCCGAAATGAAGCCGCGCGCGATATTGACCCGCTGCTGCTCGCCGCCGGAGAAGGTCGATGGCGGCAGCGCCCATAGCCGTTCGGAGATGTTGAGACGGCGCAGCAAGTTTCCGACCCGCTCACGCGCCTCGGGACGCGCGATCCCGTTCACGATCAGGGGCTCGGCGACGACGTCGATCGTCGCCACCCGCGGCACTGCCCGCAAAAACTGGCTGACATAGCCGATGGTTTCGCGGCGCACACTGAGCACCTGCCGCGGTTCGGCTTTGGCGAGATCGATGACGTCGCCCAGGTGACGGATGCCGATCCGGCCGCCATCGCACCGATAATTGCCAAAGATCATTTTCAGGATCGAGGACTTGCC
>JAODNO010000727.1 GCA_025465235.1 Pseudonocardia sp. | reverse complement strand
GCGCCGCGCCAGGGAGCTCGCCCTACGCATCGGCTCGGAGCAGGTGGGCGCCCGGCTCGCCACGCTCGGCAGCCGGTCGTGACCCGGAGCTCGGCGCTGCTCCGCGCGCCCGGGGTGGCCCTCGCAGAGCCCCCGGGCCCTGCGACCGACCAGGCTCGCGCGCGCTGCCGTCTCATCGCGCCGATCGATCACCAGGCGGGAGGGTCATCACCGGCCAGGAACGCGCAGGCGCGCCCAACACGGCTCCCGGTCCCGAAACACTGGTCACGGCCGCGGGTCGTTGCCCCGGCGTTCGGCTCAGCCCGGCCCCACGCCCGCCGTCAGCTCGTCGGCGGCGCGGTATGGGTCGAGCTCGCCGGCCAGTACCCGCTGGGCCAGCTCGTGGAGTCCGCGCGCCCCGCGGAGGTCGCCGATCCGGGCCCGCACCTGCTCGAGGCTGATCGCCTGGATCTCCGCCGCGGCCCGGGCGACCCGCCGCCGATGGCGCTCGCCGCCCGCGTCGAGCCAGGCACGATGGTCGTCGAGCGCTGCCGCCAGGTCGTCCACGCCTTCGCCGCGCGCGGCCACCGTGCGCACCACCGGCCGCTCCCAGGCACCCTCGGCCGGGCGCTCCCCGAGCGAGAGCATGTGCCGCAGGTCGCGGATCGCCTGGTCGGCTCCGTCGCGGTCAGCCTTGTTCACCACGAGGACATCGGCCACCTCGAGGATCCCCGCCTTCGCCGCCTGGATGCCGTCGCCGGTGCCGGGGGCGAGCAGCACCACGGTGGTGTCGGCGAGCTCCACCACCTCCACCTCGGACTGCCCCACTCCAACGGTCTCGATCAGCACGACGTCGCAGCCCGCCGCGTCGAGCACGCGCAGCGCCTGCGGCGTCGACCACGCCAGCCCGCCGAGGTGCCCGCGCGTGGCCATCGAGCGGATGAACACCCCGTCGTCGGTGGTGTGCTCGCCCATCCGCACCCTGTCGCCGAGCAGCGCCCCGCCCGAGAACGGCGATGACGGGTCCACCGCGAGCACCCCGACCCGTCGGTCCCGCGCGCGCAGGGCCCGGACCAGCGCTGATGTCGATGTCGACTTCCCGACACCGGGCGGCCCGGTCAGCCCGACGACGTGGGCCCGGCCCGTGTACGGGGCGAGCGCGGCCGCCACCTCGCGCAGCACGCCCGGCTCACGGCCCACCGCGCCGTCGAAGCGTGCACCGGCGCCGTCCTCCACGAGCGAGATCAGCCGCGCGACAGCCAGTTGCTCGCCGCGCCGAGCGCGGTCGACCAGGTCGGGAACTCCCGCCCGCCGCGCCATGCCGGTGGTGTCAGCTCGCCGCCGGCACGCGGATGATCAGAGCGTCGCCCTGACCCCCGCCGCCGCAGAGCGCTGCCGCGCCGACGCCGCCGCCACGGCGCTTGAGCTCCAGTGCCAGGTGCAGCGCGATGCGGGCGCCGGACATACCGATCGGGTGGCCGAGCGCGATCGCGCCCCCGTTGACGTTGACCTTCTCGGGGTCGATACCCAGCTTCTGCGTGGACACCAGTCCGACCGCGGCGAACGCCTCGTTGATCTCGACGAGGTCGAGGTCCGCGACGTCGATGCCCTCTTTGGCGCACGCGGCCGTGATGGCCCTGGCCGGTTGCTCGTGCAGGCTCGCGTCCGGTCCGGCGACCACGCCGTGCGCACCGATCTCGGCCAGCCAGGTGAGCCCGAGCTCCTCGGCCTTGGCCCTGCTCATGACCACGACCGCGGCCGCGCCGTCGGAGATGGGGGACGACGAGCCTGCGGTGATCGTGCCGTCGGAGGCGAACGCGGGGCGCAGCTTGCCGAGGCCCTCGGCGGTGGCATCACCCCGGATGCCCTCGTCGGTGTCGACGACCGCGGGGTCGCCCTTGCGCTGCGGCACGGTGACGGGGGTGATCTCCTCGGCGAACGTCCCGTTGGACGACGCCTTGGCCGCGAGCTGGTGCGAGCGGGCGGCGAACGCGTCCTGATCCTCGCGCGTGACCTCGTAGCGAGAGTTGAACTTCTCGGTGGAGGCGCCCATCGCGACCTGGTCGAACGCGCAGAACAGGCCGTCGTGGGCCATGTGGTCGAGCATCGTGACGTCGCCGTACTTGAACCCGGCGCGCGACTTCGTCAGCAGATGGGGGGCCTGCGTCATCGACTCCTGGCCGCCCGCCACGACGATGTCGAACTCACCCGCCCGGATGAGCTGGTCGGCCAACGCGATGGCGTCGATCCCCGACAAGCACACCTTGTTGATCGTGAGCGCGGGGACGTCCATGGGGATTCCGGCGCCGACCGCCGCCTGCCGCGCCGGAATCTGCCCGGCGCCAGCGGTGAGTACCTGCCCCATGATCACGTACTGGACCTGGTCGGGAGCCACGCCGGCACGCTCGAGCGCCGCCTTGATCGCGAACGAGCCGAGCTGAGCCCCGCTGAAGTCCTTCAGACCGCCCAACAACCTCCCCATCGGGGTGCGGGCTCCAGCGACGATCACGGATCCGGACACGATGACCTCCAGCGGCTGCGGTGGCGGGTTCAGTGACGATACCCGGGGCACCACCGAGGATCCCCGGTCCGGCACCCATCGGATTGGTGATGCCTCGCACAAGCAGGCCTCCACGCAGCATCCCGTTTACATTCCCAGGATGGGAGAACACACCGTCATCGCCGTGGACCACGTCGGGATCGCGGTCGCGGACCTGGACGAGGCCATCGACTGGTACGCCTCGACGTTCGGGCTGGTCGCGACCCACGTCGAGACGAACGAGGAACAAGGCGTGCGCGAGGCGATGCTGTCCGCGCCAGGCGACGCCGGGGCGGCCGTCCAGCTGCTCGCGCCGCTTCGCCCGGACTCGGCGATCGGCAAGTTCCTCGAACGTGGCGGTCCCGGCATCCAGCAGATGGCGTACCGGGTCGCGGACATCGAGGCCACCTGCGCGGCGCTGCGGGAGAAGGGCATGCGCCTGCTCTACGACGAGCCGCGACGGGGCACCGCCGACTCCCGCATCAACTTCGTGCACCCGAAGGACGCGGGTGGCGTTCTCGTGGAGCTCGTGGAACCGGCGACGGACAACGGCCATTGACCAGTGACGCTGGTCACATCCACACCATGCGAGTACCATACCGCGCAGTAACTTAAGGGATACCAAGCAGATCACGACTCGAGCCAGCGGAGGCCAGCCGTGCAGGAGATCCTCGACGCCATCCTTGCCGACCAGCACGAGGCCCTGGGTGGGCTTGACGTACCGGAGCACTACCGGGGCGTCACCGTGCACGCGGACGAGACGGAGATGTTCGCCGGGATCCCCACGCGGGAGAAGGACCCCCGCAAGAGCCTGCACCTGGACGAGGTGCCCACGCCGGAACCGGGCCCCGGCGAGGCGCTCGTGGCCGTGATGGCGAGCGCCGTCAACTACAACACCGTGTGGACGTCGATCTTCGAGCCGATGCCGACGTTCGGCTTCCTGCAGCGCTACGGCAAGCTCTCCCCGCTCACGAAGCGCCATGACCTCCCGTACCACGTCGTCGGCTCCGACCTGGCCGGCGTCGTGCTGCGGACGGGGCCCGGCGTCAACCTGTGGAAGCCCGGCGACCAGGTCGTCGCGCACTGCCTGTCGGTGGAGCTGGAGAGCCCCGATGGGCACGACGACACGATGATGGACCCGCAGCAGCGCATCTGGGGCTTCGAGACGAACTTCGGCGGGCTTGCGGAGCTCGCGCTCGTGAAGTCGAGCCAGCTGCTGCCGAAGCCCAGGCACCTGACGTGGGAGGAAGCGGCGAGCCCCGGCCTGGTCAACTCGACGGCCTACCGGCAGCTCGTATCCCGCAACGGCGCCAACATGAAGCAGGGCGACACGGTGCTGATCTGGGGTGCGTCCGGCGGGCTCGGCTCGTACGCCACGCAGTTCACCCTGAACGGAGGCGGGATCCCGGTCTGCGTCGTCTCCTCGCCGGAGAAGGCCGCGATCTGCCGCAAGATGGGGGCGGAGCTGATCATCGATCGCAGCGCCGATGGGTACCGGTTCTGGAAGGATGAGCACAGCCAGGACGCGAAGGAGTGGAAGCGTCTCGGGGCGAGGATCCGCGAGCTGACCGGCGGGGACGACCCCGACATCGTGTTCGAGCACCCCGGGCGGGAGACGTTCGGCGCGAGCGTCTACGTCGCCCGTCGCGGTGGCACGATCGTCACCTGCGCGTCGACATCCGGCTACGAGCACACCTTCGACAACCGGTACCTGTGGATGAACCTCAAGCGGATCATCGGCTCCCACTTCGCCAACTACCGGGAGTCGTACGAGGCCAACCGGCTGATCGACAAGGGGCTCATCCACCCGACCCTGTCGAAGGTGTACCCGCTCGCGGAGACGGGGCAGGCCGTGACGGACGTCCACACCAACAGCCATCAGGGCAAGGTCGGGGTGCTGGCGCTCGCCCCCGCGGAAGGGCTGGGCGTGTCCGATCCGGAGAAACGCGCGAAGCACCTCGACGCCATCAACCGCTTTCGCGGCGTATGACTGAATGTCCCTCGGAGGGGTGAGGCCGTTCACCACCGAGCGTGCACATGAACAAGGTCCACTCAATGCCCGGTACGGTGATACCCATGGCCGAAGACCCCGTTCCGCCCTCAACCGACGCCGGCTTCGAGGTCGTCCGCAGGGGCTACGACCAAGGCCAGGTCGACACCCACCTGCGCACCCTCGACGCCCAGATCACCATCCTCGTCGCGGATCGGAACGCGGCACTGGAGCAGTCGACCCAACTCGCCCGTGACCTGCAGGAGGCCCGGGTGGGCACCGAGAAGCTGCGCGCACAGGTCCGCACGCTGGTGAGCCCTGGGCAGACCGTGCAGGGCATGAGCGAGCGGATGCGCGCCATGCTGCGGCTGGCCCAGGAGGAGGTGACCGAGATGCTCAGCCGCGCCGACACGGAGGTCAGCCGGCGCATCAAGGAGGCCGAGGAGCAGGTGGCGCAGATCACCTCGGCCGCCCGGGCCGAGGCTGCGGCCATGGTGGCCGAGGGCAAGGCCGAGGCGGAGCGGATGACACACGAGCTCACCCAGGCCCGTGCCGAGCTCGACGTCGAACGCACGATGGCCGAGGAGCAACTGGCCGCAGTGCGGCGCGAGGCAGAGCAGGCGGCCGCCGCGGAGACCGCGAAGGCCGAGCAGGACAGGGCCCGCGCCGTGGCCGAGGCGGAGACGCAGCGGGCACTGGTCGAGGAGGACTTCACCCTCGCCATGGAGCAGCGCCGTGCCGAGGCG
>JAODNO010000726.1 GCA_025465235.1 Pseudonocardia sp. | reverse complement strand
GCACGGCGTCGAGGAAGGCCTGGTAGGCGGCGGCATCGGCGTCGGCCAGCGGGGCGGCGCGGCCACGCAGGTCGTCGGCCTCGGCAGCCGCGAGGCCGTCGCCGAACCGGGACGCCATCCCGGTGAGCGCCGCTGCCAGCGCCGTGACCAGCGCCGCCGCCCCGCCACCGCCGGGGGCCGAGGTGCGGGCGGCCACGGAGTCGAGCAGCTCGCGAACCGTCAGGTCGAGCAGGGACCTCTCATCCTCCGGCACGATCGCGTTCCTCCTGATCAGGTCAGCTGGTGACCGGACCGGCCGCCAGGCCCGCGACCGGGCCGACCACGACCACCGCCGGCGGGCTGATGCCGTGCTCGCGCACTGCGTCGGCCACGGTGGCGAGGGTCGCGCGGAGCGAGCGCTGAATCCGCATGGTGCCGTCCTGCACCACCGCGACGGGGGTGTCGGCCGGGCGGCCCCCGTCGATCAGCACCGCTGCGAACGCGGCGATCCGCTCCACCGCCATCAGCAGGACAACGGTGCCGCGCAGCCGCCCGAGCGCGGGCCAGTCGACGAGACTGCCCGGGTCGCCGGGAGCCAGATGTCCCGAGACCACGACGATCTCGTGCGCCACACCGCGGTGGCTCACCGGCACGTCGGCGACGGCGGGTGCGGCGAACGCGCTGGTCACTCCCGGCACGACGGTGACGGGGACGCCCGCGTCGACGCACGCGAGCACCTCCTCGAACCCGCGCCCGAAGACGTACGGGTCACCGCCCTTGAGCCGCACCACGAACCGCCCGGCCCGCACGTGCTCCACGAGCAGCTCGTTGATCCGCGCCTGGTTCATTGCGCGGCCGTAGGGGATCTTGGACGCGTCGATCACCTCGACGTGCGGGGCGAGCGTGTCGAGCAGCTCGCGCGGGCCGAGCCGATCGGTGACGACGACATCGGCGCGGGCCAGCAGCCGCCGCCCGCGCACCGTGATCAGCTCCGGGTCACCCGGCCCGCCACCGACCAGTGCCACGCCGGGCCGGACCGGTTCGGCGGAGTCGTCGACGAGCCCGGCTTGCAACGCCTCCACGAGTGCGGTGCGGACCGCGGCCGAGCGGCGGGGACGCCGCCCCGCCAGTACCCCGACGGTGAGCCCATCGTGCCTGCCGACGGCGGGGGTGACGGCGCTGCCGGCGGGAGCGTCGTCGGCGCGCACGCAGAACACGTGGCGCCGCTCCGCCTCAGCGGCGACCGCCGCGTTCACGCCGGCGTCGTCGGTGCAGGCCACCGCGTACCAGGCCCCCTCGAGGTCACCGTCGGCATATCCGCGGGCGGTCCAGCGCAGCTCCTGCGCCGTCGCCATGCCCTCGACCGCCGTGGTGGCCTCGGGCGCCACCACCTCGACGTCGGCACCGGCAGCGAGGAGCCCGGCGATCCGCCGTTGCGCCACCGTGCCGCCGCCGACGACGACGACACGGCGCCCGGCGAGGTCGAGGCCGACGAGGTACGGCTCGGTCATGACCACTCCCCCACGACCGCGTCGACGGTGGCGGCCGCCGGGTGCCCGTGGCCGTGCCCGTGTCCGTGTCCGTGCGCGGGGTCGTCAGGATGGTGGTGGGGCGTCTGCGCGGCCCCGAGCTTGTCCTCGAACCCGGGCAGCAGCACGCGGTAGGCGCAGGTGTCGCAGTTCATCCTGATGTCGCCGTGCAGCGCCTCGCGATAGCGCTCGACGACGAGCTCCGCGAGCTCGTCGCAGTCGCCCAGGTGGTCGGCGACTCGGACGTCGACGTCCGGGTGCTCCGCGCCGAACGCCACGGCCTGCTCGACGACCCGCCGCGGCAGCACGCCGTCGAACAGGAAGTACGGCGCGACGACCACCCGGCGCGCGCCCAGCGCGCGGCAGCGGGCGAGCCCGGTGATGACGTCCGGGCGGGCCAGCGAGACGAACGACGGCTCGACGAAGTCGTACGGCCTGCCTTCCTGCAGCAGCCGCGCGACCTTGCAGACCTCCGCGTTCGCGTCCGGGTCGGTGGATCCGCGGCCGACCAGCAACACGGCCGCGCCCGCGGCCGGATCGCCGGCCAGTGCCGCGGTGACCCGCTGGTCCAGCAAATCCTGCAGCACCGGGTGCGGACCGAGCGGGCGGCCGAACACGTACCCGGTCCCCGGGTCCCGCACCACCTCGCGCTGCAGGGCCGCTGGGATGTCGCCCTTGGCGTGACCGGCGGACACGAGCACCATCGGCACCGCCGCCATTGCGGTGTGGCCCCGGCCGGCCAGCGCCGTCCATGCCTCGTGGACGGTCGGCTGCGACAGCTCGATGAACCCGCCGTCGACGTCGATGCCCTCGCCGGCGAGCAGTCGCCGCACGCGGTCGGTGAACGCCACGAACTCGGCCACGCCCGTGGCGTCGACCGTTCCGTGGCCGACCAGGAGCACCGGCGGGACGTTCATGCGCTCTCCTCGCTGTACAGCAGCGCGTTCACGGCCGCGGCCGCCACAGCGGCGCCGCCACGTTCGGATCGGTTGGACACCGCAGGCAACCCGGCAGAGCGCAGGGCGGCCTTGGCCTGCACCGAGCCGACGAACCCGACGGGCAGCCCCACCACCAGCGGCGTCCTGACCAGGCCGCTCGCCGCGCAGCGCACGAGCTCGGCCAGAGCCGTTGGGGCGTTGCCGATGGCCCAGACGGCGCCGGCAGGGTGGTCGCGAACCGCGGCGCGGATCCCCGCGGCCGACCGCGTGATCCCCTCGGCAGCGGCGAGCTCACGCACGCCGGGCAGGTCGATGGCGATCGTCGTGGGCCGGGCGGTGACTCCGACCGCGACCATGCGCACGTCGGTGACCAGCGGCGCACCGTCGAGCAGTGCCGCGCGGCCGGCCCGCAGAGCGTCCTCGTCGCAGACGAGGTCGCCGCCCCAGCTCGGGTCGGCGCTGGTGTGGACGACCCGCTCGACGACGGCGCGGGTGAGCGGCGGCAGGTCCGAGGTGTCGAGTCGGCTGCGCAGGATCGCGTACGACTCCACCTCGATGGCGTGCACGGTGGCGCGCGGGCTCACAGCTCTCCTCCCCGGGTGTCCTCGCCCGGATGGGGACGGTGGTCAATGGCGGCGTGAGG
The DNA here is from genome assembly GCA_025465235.1 of Pseudonocardia sp. Classification (GTDB taxonomy): domain Bacteria; phylum Actinomycetota; class Actinomycetes; order Mycobacteriales; family Pseudonocardiaceae; genus Pseudonocardia. The sequence continues at coordinate 11,675 of JAODNO010000726.1, read as the reverse complement.
TCTGGCTTCCCCCGGATGGGGAGGTCACAGTGGCGGGACCGCCCCGGGATCGCACCGGGTTCCCACGCTGCCGATCGGTGACGGAGCATAACCCGCGCCGGCACCACCCGGCCGCGCCGCGACCGACCTCACCCACCGCCGCCCACCTGCGCCCGCTCACCGTTCACCCATCCACCAGCACGCCCGCGCCCGCGATATGGACACGTGACGCGGAACGGGGCCGCGCCGAAACAGCGATATGTGTCCATGTCGCGCCCGCCGGGGGCTCCCCGCTCAGGACTGCCGCTCGGTCCACCGGTAGCCGCGTGGGGTCACCATCCGGCCGGCGATCATCCTCGTCACCGACGAGCCCACGACCACCGTGGTCAGCATGTCCACCTCCGTCGGGTCGAACTCGGCCAGCGGTGCGGTCCAGACGCGCTGACCCGGCCGGCCCGCCTGCCGCACGGCGCCCACGGGGGTCGTGGGTGGCCGGTGCGCGCGGAAGGCGTCGAGCGCCGCCCCGAGCTGCCAGTGGCGGTCGCGACTGCGCGGGTTGTAGAAGCAGGTGACGAAGTCTGCGGTCGCGGCGGCCGCGACGCGGTGCTCGATCACCGGCCACGGCGTGTGCAGGTCCGACAGGGAGATCAGCACATGGTCGTGCCCGAGCGGGGCCCCGAGCAGCGACGCGGCGGCGAGCGCCGCGGTCACCCCGGGAACCCCGATCACGTCGATGTCGGGACCCGCGCCCTGCAGTGCCGGACTGGCCATCGCGTACACCCCGGCGTCCCCGGAGCCGATCAGCGCGACGGCGTGGCCCTTCCCGGCCAGGGCGACGGCATCGGCGGCGCGCTGCTCCTCCTCACCGAGTCCGGTCGCGTGCACCTCCGTGCCCGGCCGCAGCAGGTGCCGCACCTGGTCGACGTACTGATCGAGGCCGACCACGATCGACGCGCGCCGCAGCTCCGTCTCGGCCCGAGGCACCCGCAGGTCGGCCGCTCCGGGCCCGAGCCCCACGATCGCGAGCCGCCCCCGCGGCCGGATCCGGGCCGCAGCGACCGTCACGTTGGCACCCTTGATCTTCTCGACGACCAACTCCACCGGTGCCCCTCCCGCCAGCTCGGCCGCGGCGTGCAGCGCGGCCGCCTCCGCGACGCTGGCCGTGCCGATCTCGGCGCGGACGACCTCGCTCGGGTTCGGCACGTCGACCGCCGCGAGCACCGCGGCCGGGTAGGTGCGCAGTTGCGCCGGGGCGATCGCGGCGAGGATGCCCGCCTCGTCGGCTTTCAGGTCGACGCTCGCGTAGGCGCGGATCGCGCGCGGGTCGAGGCCGTGCTCGGTCTCCAGTCGTCGGACCGCCGCCGCGACCGCCTCCGCGGGGACTCCGCGGGCACTGCCGATCCCGACGACGAGGGTGGGCGGCACGAGCCGCGTGACGGCGAGGGGAGACGGGCGCTCTGCTCCGCGCGCGTGACCCGGTCCGCCGGGGATCGCCTGGCCCGCCTGCCCAGCCCCGGTGCCTCTCGCCGCGGCGTCCGTGACCAGGATCGTGTGCCGCGGTGTGCCGGTGAGGGGTGGGACCGGTGGCAGCGGGAAGCCCAGCGGGTTCTCCACGCGCGCGGCCCCGTCGAGGAGCGCGGTGCCGGCGGCGGCGAGGTCCCCGTCGACGGCAGCGCCGAGCAGGTGCACCAGCGGGTCGAGGCCCGTGCTGCCCACGGCGTCGGACGCGGTGGTGATCACCGGCTGCGCGCCGAGCAGCGCCGCCACCCTCGTCGCGAGCGCATTTGCCCCACCTTCGTGACCGCCGGCGAGCGCCACGGCGAACCGCCGCGCCTCGTCCACACAGACCACGCCGGGATCGGTGCGCTTGTCGGCCAGCAGCGGGGCGACCAGCCGCACCGTGGCGCCGGTGGCCAGGAAGAACACCGCACCGTCGAGCCGCGGCCACAGCTCCGCGAGCTCTCCCAGCTCGTGCCGGGTCGCTCCGAGCGGGCCGGCCACCTCGGCGGCGCCCCGCCGGCCGGCGTCGGTGACGGCGAACAGCGCGATGGTCACCGCTCCTGCACCTCTCCCCAGATGAGCGTGATCGGGTTGGTCGCCGCGAGCCGCACCGACCCGTCGGGCAGCTCCGCCAGGCGACTCGCCGCGACCTCCACGCCGCCGGCGACGTATCCGGCGGCCGTGAGGGCGGCGCGGGTCGGGGAGACCCGGTCCAGCGCGGCGAGCGCGACGACAATCCGCCTCGGCCCGGCGGCCGCTGCGGCGGCGACGACCTCGGGCCCACCGCCGCCCACGAACACGGCGTCGGGGGGCGGGAGCCCGGCGAGCGCGGCGGGCGCCACGCCCGCCACCACCCGGACCTCGACACCGTGGGCCGTCGCATTGGCACTCACCCTGGCGACGTCGTCCTCCCGCCGCTCCACCGCGAGCACCGCCGCGCCGAGCCGGGCGCACTCGACCGCCACCGAACCCGACCCGGCGCCGACGTCCCAGACCAGCGTGCCGGGACGCGGCGCGAGCCGGGGCAGCACAACGGCCCGCACCTCGGCCTTCGTCACCATCCCGGCGCGGTGCTCGAACGCCTCGTCCGGCAACGCCCACCCGTCGGGCGGCGGGACCGGCTCCCCACCGGCGTACCAGCCCCGGCCGGCTGCGTCCGGGCCGTCGGGACGCAGGCACAGCACCACGCTGAGGGCGTGCCACGAACGGGCGGCGGCCTCGGCGGCAGGCAGGCTCGTCACCCGCTCGTCCGGACCGCCCAGGTCCTCGGCCACGACGAGCGTGCGCGGCCACCCGTCGAGGGCGGCACCGATCTCGGCGGGCCCGGCGCCCGGCCCGGTCAGGACGGCGGTCGCCCCCCGCGCCCGGCAGACGTTGACCGCGGGGCCGAGGTCGCGCCCGTGCGCGCTGACCACCGCCACGTCGTCCCAGGAGCGACCGAGCCGGGCGAACAGCAGTTGCACGCTCGACCGGGCGGGCAGCACCAATGGCTCGTGACCGCGCTCGCGCAGCAGGCGGACGATCCCGAAGAACCCCGGGTCGCCGCTGGCCAGCACCACGGCGGGGCGTCCGGCGAGCTTCTCGAGCGCGAGTTCGACGGGCCCGAGCACGAGCTGCTCCGCCGCAGCGGGCACCGGCATCCGCTGCAAGTGGCGGGCCGCTCCGGCGACGACCTCCGCCGCAGCCAGCGCCTCCTCGGCGCCAGGGGCCAACGGCCCCCCATCGACCCCGATGACCGTGAGCGTCACGGAGCCGGACGTCCCGCGGCACGGGCCGCGCGCAGCTCCCGGCGCGCTGCCGCGTCGGGCTTACGGAACGTGTGGAAGTGCCCGGGGTGGTAGAGGTGGCTGCGGGTGCCTGCCGAGCCCAGCGCCGGGCCGACCAGGAACAACGTCTGCCGCCACAGCTTGCGCTCCTTGCACACGGCCTCGACCTCGTCGAGCCGGCACCGCAGCGTCAGCTCGTCGGGCCAGCTGGTGCGGTAGGCCACCACGACGGGCGTGTCGTCCGGGTACCCGCCCGCACGCAACTCGTCGACCATCTGCGCGGTGCGGGCTGCGGACAGGAAGATGGCCATCGTGGTGCCGTGCCGGGCGAACTCGCGCAGCTTCTCCCGCTCCGGCATCGGCGTCTTACCGCCCTCTAGCCGGGTGAGCACCACCGACTGGGCTACCTCGGGGATCGTCAGCTCGCGGCCCGCGACTGCGGCGGCGGCCCCGAACGCGGAGACGCCCGGCACGATCTCGACGTCGAGGCCCAGCTCCTGCGCCGCGTCGTACTGCTCCTGCACGGCGCCCCACAGCGACGGGTCCCCGGAGTGCACACGAGCGATCCGGAGCCCCTCGGCAGCGGCCCGGCGGTAGAGCGCCAGCACGTCCTCGTGGGCGATCGTCGAGGAGTCGACGAGCTCGGCGTCGGCGCGCGCGTGCTCGGTGATGCATTCCTCCATGACCAGGCTCGCGGCCCAGATCACGACGTCCGCCTCGGCGATGCGCCGCGCCCCGCGCAGCGTGATCAGATCCGCCGCCCCCGGCCCGGCCCCGACGAACGACACTCTCCCGCGATCCACGCCGGACAGTCTGTGCTGCCGTACTCGGCGAAGTCCAACCAGCGGACCCGATCATGATCGTCGCGACATCCGGCTATTGGCCCTTCAAAGGGCCGGAACCCGGATCTCGCAGTGATCATCAGGCGGCGGTCCTCCCTGCATCGATCGCCTCGGCCAGCGTCGCGGCCGCCGTGGTGACCGCGGTGTCCAGCACCTGCTCGCGCCGCCGTGGGTTCATCAGGTTGCCCCCCATGGCCAGCAGGTCCTCCGCGCCCGGCATCAGGACCGTGACACGCATGCCAGTGTCCAGCACCGCCTCGACCTCGGCGTCGAGCCAGCGCGTGATCAGCCGCCGGACACCCCGCTCCACGCCGACGATCGGGTCGAAGGATCGGTCGTACTCGTGACTGGCGAGCGGGGCGAGCACGTACACCTCGTCGAGCTGCGGCGCACCGGGCTGGGCCAGCAGGCCCAGCGACGTCGACGAGGCCACCCCGCCGTCGACGTACCGGCGTCCGCCGATCGCCTGCGGGGCGAACCAGCCGGGGATCGAGCAGGACGCCAGCACCGCCTCGGCCACGGAGGACGGAGGCGCACCGGGGCGGCCGAAGACGACCCGCTCGCCGCTGTCGTAGTCGACCGCGACGACCCACAGGGGCGCCCCGGGCACCCAGCCGTCGGGGGTGATGCCGATGCGGGCCTGCAGGACATCGACCATCCGGACGAGCGATCCCATCCGGCCCCGGCCGCGGGGCAGGAGCCCGGAGGCCGCGATCATCGGGTTCATCCGCCACGGCGGCATCGCGGCCGCGAAGAGCAGCCGAGGGGAGCCGAGCAGGGGCAGCGGGAACAGCGGGAGCCCGTCGCCGGACTCGCGGTCGATCGTCTGCATCTCCGGCAGCTCCTCGGGCCGGCGGTCGGCGATGCGGACCGGATCAACGCCCCGCTGGTGGGCGAGCAGTTCCGGCACGTCCATCCCGCAGCGCAGGGCCGCCGCGAGCACACTGCCCGCGCTCGTGCCGAGAACGAGATCGACCTCGCTCAATGGCCGGTCCAGCGCCGGCGCCACCGCGGAGAGCGCGCCGACCATCCAAGCCGACCCGAGGATGCCACCGGCGCCGAGCACCAGCCCCACCCTCGGCGTTCGTCGTGACGCGCTCCGTGCGCTCAGGCGGTTCGCCACGGTGACCTCCTCGCCGATGAGGACCCAGTTACTCAACGGTAGCAACCGCGGCGAAGAAAGGGGAGCACCGACGATCAACGTCTCAGCGGGCCGCTGCGGCGACCCCAGGCAGCCCGGTGCCGACTCTTCCTGGCCACTCGCCTCGTTCGCGGCGGCAGCGGTGGAGCAGGAGCAGGCGCTGCACGGGGGGCGCGCCGAGGACGAGTCGGCGGGCGCTACGTCTTCGCGTACCGGCGGGCCACGGTCGACAGCGCCACGGCGAGGACGAGGATGCCGCCCTTGAAGACGAACTGCCAGAACGTGGGTGTGCCGAGCAGGCTCAGGCCGTTGAAACCGACGTTCACCACCAGGACGCCCACAAGCGTGCCGATGATGTGGAACTCGCCGTCGCGCAGCGTCGCCACACCGAGGAACACCGCGGCGAAGGAGTCGAGCAGGTAGCCGTCGCCCGCGCTCACCGTCCCGCTGCCGAGCAGGGACGCCAGCAGGATGCCCGTGAGGGCGGCGCACACGCCGGCGATGACGAAGGCGGCCACCTTGACCCGGTCGGTGCGGATGCCTGCGAGCCGGGCGGCTTCCTTGTTGGCGCCGACCGCCTGAATGCGCTGGCCCAGCGGCGTGCGGTTCAGCAGCACCCACAGCACCCCGAGCACGATCAGCATGAACCAGATCGGGTTCTGGACGCCGATGAAGGCGCCCAGCGTGATGTTGGTGAACGAGGTCGGCACCGCGATGATCGGCGATCCGGCCGTGTACCCGTAGGACAACCCGATCAGCATGGTGCCGACCCCGAGAGTCGCCACCACGGCGTTGACCCTCGCCTTGGTCACGAGCAGTCCGTTGACCGCGCCGATAGCCGCGCCCAACAGGAGCGTGAGCAGGATGGCCACCGGGAGTGCCAGACCCTGGTTGACCAGCAGGCCGGTCACCAGCACGCCGGCCAAGCTGGCGGCGTACCCGATGCTGAGGTCGAACTCGCCCACGACGAGCACCATCGTCAGCCCGAACGCGATGATCGCCGTGAGGGCCGACTGGTTGAGGATGTTGAGCAGGTTGTTCGACGTCAGGAACGCTCCGTTCGGCACCGAGGTGCCGAAGATGACGATCATGATGCCCATCGCGATCAGCGTGCCGTACTTCGACACGATCATCAGCCCGATCCGGCTCGCCGGCCGGTGCGGGCGCGGCGCACCGGGCGGCGGCGCCACGTCCACGGGTCCGGCTGTCTCGGTGCTCATGCGGTTGCTCCTTCTGCTGCTGCGCCTACTCCGGAGCCCCTCGCGAAGCTCAACGACACGATGCGGTCGGCCGTGATCTCCGCGCCGGACAGCTCGCCGGTGACCCGGCCCTCGGCCATCACGAGGACCCGGTCGCACAGCGCCACCAGTTCCTCGTTGTCGGAGGAGACGGCGAGCACGGCGCCGCCCCGCGACGCGAGCTCACGGACGACCCGGTGCACCTCGGCCCTGGCGCCCACATCCACGCCGCGCGACGGCTCATCGAGGATGAGCAGACGCGGCGTCTCGAGCAGCCAGCGCGCGATCGCGACCTTCTGCTGGTTGCCACCCGACAGCGAGCCGACCGGCACGTTCACGGACTCCGCCTTGACGGCCACGAGGTCGGCGACGCTCTGGGCACGTCGCCGCCCCGCCGCCGACCGCAGCAGGGGCAGCCACCGCGACCTCCGGAGTGACCCGAGCGTGGCGACATTGATGTTGAAATCGATCGTCCGGTCCAGGAACAGGCCCTCCGAGCGCCGCTCCTCGGGCACGAGGCCCATCCCGGCACGCACGGCGTCGGCAGGCGACCGGAAGGAAACCCGGTGCCCGTCCAGGAGCACCTCACCGCCGGCCGAGCGCTCGGCGCCGTAGATCATCTTGACGAGCTCGGTGCGCCCGGCCCCGACGAGGCCGCCCAGGCCCACCACCTCACCCTCGTGGACCGTCAGGGAGACGTCCTGCACGCGCGTGCCGTCGGAGAGGTCGCGGACCTCGAGCACCGTGCGCCCGGTTCTGACGGCCTCCTGGCCGTGCTCCGGGATCTCCAGGTCCCGCCCGACGATGGCGCGGACCAGCTCGGACTTGCTTGTCGGCGCCCCCACCACCCGTTTGGTGACGCGGCCGTCCTTGAAGACGGTGACGTCCTCGCAGAGCGCCGACACCTCGTCGAGTCGATGGGAGACGAAGATGATCGCCGTGCCCGCCGCAGCGAGCTCGCGCACGATGCCGTGCAGCCGCGTCGCCTCCTCCACCGACAGGGACGCCGTCGGTTCGTCCATCGCGATCATCCGCGCATCACGCATGAGGGCCCGGCCGATGAGGACCAACCACTGGTCCGCAGTGCTGAGGTCGCTGATCGGGGAGCCCAGCCCGAAGCGCATGCCCAGCCGGCGGGCGACCTCCGCGGCCCGCTGCCGGGTGGAGCGCCAGTCGATCACGCCGAAGCGCGTCCGTGGCCGGACGCCGAGGGCCATGTTGCGGAGCACGTCCCAGCCCGGGATGAGGCTCATCTCCTGGTGGATGAAGGCCAGGCCGAGGCGCGTCGCATCGTCCGAGCCGGAGATCGAGACCCGCACGCCGTCGACCTCGATGGTGCCGCTGTCGGGCAGCCCGATGCCCGCCAAGCAGCGGATGAGGGTGGACTTGCCGGCGCCGTTCGCGCCCACGAGACCGTGCACGACACCCGGCCGGATCTCGAAGGACACACCTGCGAGCGCCTGGACGCCACCGAATGCCTTGCTCACGTCCGTGATCCGGATGAGCGGAGCCGCCGAGGGGACGGAGGCGGTCACTTCAGCGCTTCGGGGTGGTCCTGGACGAACTTGCTGACCGTATCCGCGGTCACGAGGATTCCCGGCACGTTCACGGTCTTCGGCTGCCAGCCTGCGCCCGCCTGGACGGCCTGCAGCGTCGTGTCGAACATCGTCTTACCCTCGCCTGCGCCGTCCTCGTAGACCGTCGCGGTGAGGCCCCCGTCCTGCACGGCCTTGATCGCGGTGCTGGAACCGTTGATCCCGTAGGTCTTGACGTCTGTGCGGTTCTGCTGCTTCAGGGCCGAGATCGCGCCGAGCGTGGGGTCCTCCCAGCAGCCCCAGATGGCCAGCGGTCCCGACCCCTTCGGGTGACCGGCGAGCCACGCGGTGGCATACCGGGAGCCGTCCTGCAGGAATCCGGGAATCGTGACCTCCTCCTTGGAGACCTGCACGCCGGGGCTCGTCGCCATGATCTGGTCGAAGACGCCCTCGCGGTCGCGGCACACCTGGCCCGCCCGGTAGGTGAGGGCGAGCACCGACCCGCTCCCACCGAGGTCGTCGACCATCTTCTGGGTGGCGGGCTGGGCGAACGGGGCGCCGTCCCCAGTGGTCATGACGACTCCGGTGCCGAGGCCCCCTCCCCAGGTTGCGACGGGCACGCCTGCCTGCCTCGCGGAGGCGAGACCGGCCCCGAGCGAGGACGTGGGGAACACCAGGTCGAAGATCATCCCGTCGCCCTTGGAAACGAAGTTGCGCATCGCCGAGTTCGCCTGGTCCGCGTTGCCTGCGGCGTCCACGACGTCGACCGTCCATCCCGCGGCCTTGGCGGACTCGGTCACACCGGCGATGACGCGCGCGTTGTTGGCGTCGGTGGCGCTGATCGTCACGATCCCGACCACCTTGTTGGTGCTCGTGCCGCCTGCCGGCGCAGCCCCGTTGCCGGAGGGGACGCTGCAGGCAGCGAGGCCCAGCGCCAGTAGGCCTGCCACGGCGAGAACTGCTCTGTTCCTGGGCATCGCTGACTCCTTCACGAGTCTTCGGGGGAGGGCAGCACTGCTGCCGGGGTGAGGTCGGGGTCGCGCCGGGCTGCGGGCGCGTCAATACGTGAGGGCTGTCCGGGTGCCAGCAGCAGCTCTGCGACCGATAGGCGGTCGTCGTAGCAGCGCGACGGGTTCCTGGCGAACGTCGCCGACTCGTGCACGATGACCAGCCGGTCGGTGCTCCCGGCCGTCGTGACCATCTCGTCGATGAGCCGCAGCCCGTCCCAGCCGCTGCCGCCGCCGAAGCCGATGTTCACATAGCGGCCCGAACCGTCGATGCCCTCGGCGTTCTCGTAGCTGTACATCGCGTCGCCGGTGACCACCCAGCGGTGATCGTCGTGGTCGGTGATCACGACGTACTGACCACCCTGCGTGTGCGTGTCCCATGCCGTCCGGATCTCCAGGCCGGGGAACAGCTCGAGCGCCCCGTCGAGCAGCACGAGCCTGCCGCCACCCGCCATCTCCTCGAGCATCGTGACGTCGGCGGGATCGAGGGCAGCGATGATCGAGTCGTAGAGCGGCGACTCCCCCAGTGCCCAGCGCGAGCTCTCCAGCTCGCGGCGCTGGAGGTAGAAGCGGGCGTTGGGAAACCACCGGGCAGCGCCGGCGTGGTCGTAGTGCGCGTGCGTGAGGATCACCGTGTCGATGTCCTCGGGCTGCACGCCCACCTTCGCGAGGACGACGTCGGGCGCCTGGTAGTCGACGATGTCGTTGTCGTCGTTCCAGGCCTTGTTGGTGGACCGGATGTCGTGACCGACGTCGACAAGGATCTTGTGGCCCGCACCCTCGACGTACACGTAGCTGTAGGCGAACTCGCGCGTCCGGCCGGACCACTCGCCGTAGAAGATGCATCCCAGCGGCTGCGCGTGGCAGTGGCCGTACTCGAGCATCCACAGTGAGTACGACGGCATGACTACTCCTCGTCGAGCTGGTGGGTAGAGCACCGGCGGCGTAGCCGGTCGAGGCCGACCGACCTGGTCAGCAATCGATTTCTCAGCGGCCGGGACAAGATCTTAGAAATCGATTGCTGACCCTAGGCTCCGCACTTTCGGCGTGTCAACCACCGGATACGCCACGGCCTGCGCGGCGCGCCGCGGCTCAGCCCGGGCCGTGGCGTCGGGAGCTCTCGCGAACGATGAGCATCGTGGACAACCACAGGTGCCGAGGCGCCTCGGGCGCGGTGCCCTTGACCCGCTCCATCAGCAGCTGAGCAGCTTGCGCGCCGATGTCGTAGGCCGGCTGCGCCACCACGGACATCGGCGGGCTGACGAAGGACGTCCACGGCGCGTCGTCGAAGGTGATCACCCCGAGGTCCACGCCGACCCGGAGCCCCCGGCGGCGAGCCTCCTCCAGAACGCCCAGCGCCATCTGGGCGTTGGCCACGAACAGGGCGTCCGGCGGGTCGGGCGCGTCCAGCAGCCGGGCCGCCCCGCTCATGCCGCCCTGCTGCCGGAACGGCGCGTGGACCCACAGCTCGTCCAGCTCCCCGTGCTCGCGCACCGCCTCCAGGTAGCCCTCGAGCCGTTCCTGGGCGGTCCAGGCATCACCGGGACCGGTGATGCAGGCCGGGCGGGTCCACCCCGCATCGATGAGGTGGTTCGTCGCGGCCCGCGCACCCTCGCGGGAACGCACCATCACCGAGTCCACCGGCTCGTCCAGCGGGCGATCGATGACGACCATGGGGATGGACGCGCGCCGCAGATGGGCGACGTCGCTGCCGGCCCGGTGCGGGGAGAGGATCACCCCGGCCACCTGCTCCTGCTCCGCTACGTGCAGGTAGGTGGACTCCTTGCCCGGGTCCTCGTCGCTGTTGCACAGCAGCACCGAGAGGCCCCTGCTCTGCGCGACGTCCTCCACGCCGCGCGTGATCGCGGTGAAGAAGGGGTTGCTCACGTCGGTGATGATCAGGGCCAGCACATCGGTGACCTGGCGCCGCAGGCTGCGGGCCACCCCGTTGGGTCGGTAACCCAGGCGGCTCGCGGCCTCGCGGACCCTCGCGGCGAGCACCGGGTCGACGGAGGACCGGCCGTTGAGGGTCCGGGACACCGTGGCAGCCGACACCCCGGCTTCCCGCGCAACATCATTGATCTTGACCACTTCGGCCGCCGACCTTCCTCCTCGCGCCCCGCCCTCCAGCGGGGACGAGGCCCGCACGGTGCGGGCCCCGCTTCCGACGACGGCCGTTCTCCCTATCGGTGCGGCCTTCCCGGCGGCGTCGTCGGGTAAACGATTGCTAGCGGACCGTACTGTGCCCATATGGTCCGCGTCCAGGCAAAACGCCGTGCACGCTTGACGTGAGTAATCGATTTCTGGATAAGCTCCGCCGCACGGCCCGTGCTGCGACCGGATCGGCACGCGGTGATCACGACGAAGGAGTCACCCATGACCACGTACGCGCTGCCGGAGGTCCGTGAGCACGGCACGACCCCGCCCGCGACGGCGTTCCTGATCGCCAGTGGCGACCTCCGCCCGTCGGCCAACGTGGCCGGCTGGCCCACGCAGGCCGGCGTCGAGGAGTCGCTGACGCGGGCGTTCGCGGACCTGGGCTGGACGTTGCACCGCGCCAATCCGGTCGACCCGGAGAAGGGCCACGGCTTCATCGACAGCCAGCGGATGGGCTTGACGGTCTTCGCGTCGATCCCGCCGGACGCGCCCCTCGTCGTGGCCGAGGCT
>JAODNO010000709.1 GCA_025465235.1 Pseudonocardia sp. | reverse complement strand
GAACCCGGAAGCTAAGCCCTCCAGCGCCGATGGTACTGCACTCGTTAGGGTGTGGGAGAGTAGGTCGCCGCCGACATCAAACATTGTGGGCCCCCGCCATTGGCGGGGGCCCACTTTTTTGTGCATTAGGTCGTCCCTCGCAAGATCTGCCAGGCCCGGGTGGCGACGTGGAGGTTGAATCTGGTGTCCACCGCGCCCAGATCATGGCCACTGAGTTCTCGGATGCGGCGTAGGCGGTAGCGGAGGGTGCTGCGGTGGATGAGCAGTGCCCGTGCCGTGTCGTCGTAGTTGCCGCCGCACTCGAGGTACTGCCACAGAGTCGTGACGAGGTCGGACTTACTCGTGGCATCGTAGTCGAGCAGCGGCCCGAGCCACTCCCGGACGAACTGCTTCACCTCGATGTCGTCCTGTCCCAGCGTGAGCAACCGGAAGACGCCCAGATCGTCGTAGGCTGTGACACCCCTCGGGGACGACGATCCCAGCCGGACACGCAGCGCCCGCTCTGCCTCCGCGTAGGACCTCGGCAGGCCGGACGGGCCGTCGCACACTCCACCCACGCCGATCGCGCCTGCTCCCGACCGCAGGCTCTTCGTCAGTACTCGATGCAGCTCGCCCCACCGGCGTCGGTCGTTGCGCTCGGGACGCGGTGCGACGAGCACCAGGCCGCCCGGTCGGCGGGCCAGCAGTACGTTGGCGTCCAGGACACGCGTGGTGGCGTGCTCGACGGCACGGACCAGCGCATCCTCGCTCGGTGCGCCGTACCAGCGCACCACGACGACCTGGTGCGGCGTGCTCAGGTCGTGGCCGAGCGCCTGCGCACGGAAGAGCGCGCTTTCGTCGTCGGTGCCGGTGAGCAGGTCGTCGACCAGGTCGCGGCGCAGTCGGAGCTCGGCTTCGGCCAGGCTGCGCAGGTGTGACAGCTCCATGGTCAGCATCACGGCGCCGTGCTCGAGCGCGAACAGCTCGTGCTCACCGGCCTGGTGCCCTGGATCGACCAGAGCGAGGACGCCCAGGACCTCGTCCCGCGGCTGCGCTACCGCGATCACGCGGTCGCGGTCGCGGATCGGCCGCGGGCTGCGGCGGGCGTCGGCGAGTACCTGGGCGCGGTGCCGAGCCGGCTGCCGGACGTACGGCTGCGGCCGATTCGGACCGCCCCACGCGCGTAGGTTGCCGAAGCGGTCCTCGGCCGCGACCCTCAATCCCGTGAGTTGGTGCAGCGCCTTGGTGATTCCCTCCTCGCCCGCGCCCGACGCGGCCACGGCACTGAGCGTCTCGTGGACCTTCCGGCGTCGCTCCAGGTCGACGACGCTCGCGGCGAGGCGGTCGTTCACCTCGGCGAGCCTCGCGTTGAGCGTGCGTAGTTCGCTCGCGGTCTCGCGCTCCCGGTGGTGCAGTGCGGTGGTCGTGAGAGCGCGGCCGGTCTGCTGGGCGAGCATCTGAAGCAGGAGGAGCTGGTCCTGTGACGGCTCCATATCGGCAGCGACGACGAGGTGGCCGGCATGTCCGCCGACGGCCCGCAGGGCGTAGCCCCTGGCCCAGGCCGAGCCGGTTTCGGTGATCGGGCCGTCAGCTCCGTCCAGGTCGGTGAGCCGCGCGGTGAGCTGCGGCCAGTCGAGGGGATTACCGTCCGGCGAGCGCAGACCTTCGGAGTCTCTCGTCAGGAGGCTGGCGACGGGTCGGCACGAGGTCAGCGAGGCCACTGAGCTGGCGGCGAGCTCGACGATCTGCGGCTCGCCGCGCCCGTCGGACATCACCATTGACAGTGTGAACAGGCTGCACAGGTTCGACAACTGCTCGCGCAGAGCGAGGATCGAGTGGCCGCCGTCGTTCATTGCTTCTCCTCACCCTTTTCCAGCGCACACAGGAACAGAGGCGGTATATCGGCAGATGGCCGACCGTACGCCGAGAGCCGGTTGATCGGTTGCGATCGCGGTAGCCCATCCGGTGGACTGCGGGGCTGCGCGCGAAGCGCGTGTGACCCAGGGAGATCGATGGCCTGCAGGGAGTACTGACGCCCGTGGAGATCTACCCGATCTGATCCTTCGCCGAATCCCTCGACCGCACCGGAACGGACCAGGCGGGGAGAATCGGGTGTCATATATCAGATGGAAGCGAACGCGTTGCGCCGAGCAGATCGGCCTGCCGGGTCGAACGCGCCGGACGAGGTTACATCCCGCGGACCGATGCGTTGTCTCCGAGCGGCTGCGACGGTCGACCGGGCGCCGGTTGATCCCGATCCGGCAGAAGGATCTGTGGCTCCGACGCAGTTCGATCGTTCGGCGAACTCGGCCGGGTGGCCGCACAGCCCCTGTCCGAGGGCGGCGGTGGGCGTCGGCGAGGAGGACGGATGACCGCTCGGACGACACCGCGCAGGAGCTACGTCAGCTACCCGCGTTGCGGTAACCGCTGGAAGCTACCCGCCGAGGCGCTGCACGGCCTGAAGGACGGTGACTCATGACGGCGGGTGCGACAAGCGCGAGCAGCCCTCGTATGGAGGACCTGCTCGCGAACGTGCCGCCGGAGGAGACCCCGGATCTGTCCGGCGCGTTCCCCCGGCTCGACGAGGCACGGATCCGGACGCTGGAGGCGCTCGGCGAGCGTCGGCCCGTCACGCGCGGAGATGTGCTCATCGCCGAGGGCCAGCCGGAGGACACCTTCTACGTGGTGCTGTCGGGTCGCGTCGCTGTGGTCGAGGGGCTCGGGTGCCCTGACCAGCGGCTGGT
>JAODNO010000684.1 GCA_025465235.1 Pseudonocardia sp. | reverse complement strand
TCACTCATCGACCTGATCGACCACGAGTGGCGCCGCCGCGTCCGGTGACCCCGGCAGGCGGCACCGGAAACGGAGCCAGGAATGACCACGACCCCTTCCGTCGAACCGGACCTGATGGACCCCGCCCTGATCGCCGATCCCTACGGGGGCTACGGACGGCTGCGTGAGCAGGGGCCGGTGCTGCGAGGGCGCACGATGGACGGCGGCCAGGCCTGGTACGTGACGCGCCAGGACGACGTGCGCACCGTGCTGGGCGACCCGCGGTTCGTCAACGACGCGGCCGCAGTGCCGGGCGTGCAGGTGCACAACACCCGCGACAAGATGATCGAGATGTTGGGCGTACCCCGCGAGCTCGCCCACTACATCACCGAGTCGATCCTCGACGCCGACGGCGCCGATCACACCCGGCTGCGCAAGCTGGTGTCGCGCGCGTTCACGGTGCGGCGGGTCAGCGAGCTGCGCCCCCGGGTCGAGGCGATCACCGCGGCGCTACTGGACCGCCTCCCGTCCACGGTCGACCTGATCGAGCACTTCGCCTACCCGCTGCCGATCACGGTGATCTGCGAGCTGGTCGGGGTGCCGGAGGTCGACCGGCCCGCCTGGCGGGAGTGGGGCATCGCCCTGGTGTCGATGAACCCGGAGGTCATCCCGGGGGCGGTGCGCGACATGGTCGACCACGTGCGGGACCTCATCCGCCGCCGCCGGGCCGAGCCGGCCGACGACCTGCTGACCGCGCTCGTCCACGCTCAGGAGGAGGGCGGCGACCGGCTCAGCGACGACGAGCTGGTGACGATGGTGTTCACCCTGGTGATGGCTGGCCACGAGACCACGGCCCATCTGATCGGGAACGGCACGGTCGCCCTGCTCACCCACCCCGACCAGCTCGACCTGCTGCGCCGCGACCCCGGCCTGTGGCCCGGTGCGGTGCACGAGCTGATGCGCTTCTGCGGGCCGGTGCACATCGCGCGGCTGCGCTACGCCGCCGAGGAGCTCGATCTCGGGGGCGTCCGGGTCCGGGCAGGCGACGCCGTGCAGGCGGTGCTGGTGTCCGCGAACTTCGACCCCCGGGAGTACACCGACCCCGAGCGGCTCGACGTGACCCGGCGACCGACCGGACGCGGCGAGGGACACGTGGGGTTCGGGCACGGCATCCACTACTGCCTCGGCGCGGCGCTCGCCCGCCAGGAGGGCGAGGTGGCGCTGCGCGCCCTGTTCGAGCGGTTCCCGGACCTGACACTGGTCGACGCGCAGCAGGAGTGGGTGCAGATACCGGGGTCGCGCAGGCTCGCCCGGCTGCCCGTCCGGCTGGGCAGCCCGGTCACTCCGACGGCTGGTTGATCCGTTCTGCGTCCTGGTGTCTCCAGCGCCGCAGCGCGGGGTTGGTGGCGGCCAGCGTGACCACGACGACGGCGCAGGCGAGGCCGCCGGTGACCGCGGCGGTCGACGCCGAGGTGAGGCTGGCCACTGCTCCGGCCCTGGCGTTGCCGATGCCCGGACCGCCGGCGCCGACGACGTTCTCGACGGAGCTCACGCGCCCGAGGTAGGGGTCGGGCGTGGCCAGTTGGATCAGCGTGCCGCGGGAGATGACGGAGACGGTGTCGGCTGCTCCGGCAACGGCGAGCCACGCGAGGGTCGGGAACAGCGTGTCGACGAGGCCGAAACCTGCGAGCGCCAGCCCCCAGGTTGTAGCGGCGACGAGTGAGACCATCCCCGGCCGGCGGGCACGGGTCAGGATGCCGGAGGTGAGGCTCGCGGCGATTCCGCCGACCGCGATTGCCGACAGGAACAGGCCCAGGGTCTGCGGGCTCCCCTCAAATCGTTGTTCGTTGAGCACGGGGAAGAGTGCGATGGGCATCGCGAGCACGGTCGCCGCGAGGTCGGTCGCGAGCGAGCCGCTCAACGCCGGCCGCCGGAGGATGAATCGCCAGCCGTCCCAGGTGGACGCCAGGCTGACGAGCGTCGGGCCCCCCGTCGGTCGCATCCTCGGCAACCGGGCCACGCCGTACAGAGAGATGGTGATGGCAGCCGCGTCCAGGACGTAGGCCCAGGTCAGGCCCCAATGTGCGAGGACCAGGCCGGCCACCGCCGGCCCGACCAGCATCGCGGCTTGGAAGCTGACGTGGTTCAGGGCGATGCCGGCGGGAACCTGATCGCGCGGGAGTAACCGGGGCACGAAGGTTCGGCGGGCCGACGCGCCGAGTGCTCCGCACGACGTCTGCGCTGCCACCAGAACCAGGACGAGCGGCAACGAGCCCAGACCGAGACCCGCTTGGACGGCGAGCAGGATCGCTGCGGTCACTGCTCCGGCGCTGGTGATCGCGACGAGCCGCCGGCGGTCGGTGGCATCCGCCAGCGCTCCACCGAGCAGTCCGAAGATGATCGTCGGGACGGCGGTCGCGATTCCGATCGCGCCGACCCAGGCGGAACTGTGTGTGAGCTCCCACACCTGATAGAGCACTGCCACGACCGCGGCCTGGCCGCTGAAACTCGCGGCCGTCGTGCCGATCCAGATCCGGCGGAACGCCGGGTGTGACCGCAACGGGCGCGTGTCGACGATGCGGTCGATGACACTCATGCCCGGTGCTCCCGCCGGGGCTGATCGCCGGAAGCGCGCCTCGGCTCGTCCTCTCCGTCCGGTGGCCGATCGAGCTGCTGGGTGATGCGATCCAGGAAGGAGCGGCGCTGCAGCGCTGCGGTGATGTCGTCGACCACCTGTGTGAGGGCGTAGGGCAACTCCGCCTCCAGCTCTGCCCACGCGCGTTCCGTCGCGCGCCACTCGGCCTCGAGGAACGGCACCAGCGCGCGGCCGCGGTCGGTGAGCGCGACAGTGCGGGTGCGGGCGTCCGACCCGGTCGACGTCTCGACCAGTCCTTCCCGGCGCATCGCCGTGATGGTCTGGCTCATTGCGGAATGCGTGACGTCGATCTGCCCCGCCAGTTCCTTGACCGTCATCGGCCCTCGGTGCTGCAACCGGATCAGCGCCATGCTGAACCGCGGGCGAACCCCGGCGACCCCGCGCTCGGCGTAGAGGCGGCCGATGGCGGCGTCCATCGCCGACAGCAGGTCCTTGAGCGGCCCGATCGCGCTCTCCAGCGTCGGATCGTCGCCCGCGGATCGGTCACCTTCGCCCGAAGATATCACAGCGCTAATATAACAGGGCTCATACAAGAGCCTGATGCGGGCTGCAGCGCGATGAACGAGCCAGTCCCGGTACGCGACTAAGTCTTTCTCGAGCCAGGACTCCGTGCTGGCGGACAAGTGACTTCCGGGTGGGCGGACGCGGGATCTCCGGGTGTGCGGACATGGGCTGTCCGGGCCGGGTCTCGGGGGCGCGGAGCTGTGGTGGTCACCGCATGAGGCCGGCGCGGTTGTAGGTCATGTTCATGGCGTTGCGGACGCGGTCGAGCATCTGGTCGGCGATGAGGTTGGCGTGGTCGTTGCCGCGGGCGAGTAGTTCGTCGAGCCCGCCGGTGGCGGCGTCGGCGGCGAGTTCGGCGCGGCGGCGGCGTAGCGGGGCGAAGTAGTCGTTGACGGCCTCGGTGACCAGTGTCTTGAGCCCTGCCGCGCCCTGGTCGCTGATCTGTTCGGCCAGGGTGGCGGGGTGCTCGCCGCGGCAGAGCCCGGCCAGTTCGAGCAGGTTGGCGACCTCGGGGCGGGTGGCCGGGTCGTAGGTGATGCGCCGGTCGCTGTCGGTCTTGGCTCGCCGGATGAGCGCGGCGGTCTGGTCAGCCGTGGCGCGTAGCTCGATGACGTTGCCGCGGCTCTTGCTCATCTTGTGCCCGTCGATCCCGAGCAGTGTGGGTGCCTGGCCGACCAGGGGGTCGGGGACGGTGAACACGGGCCGCTGGGGGCTGTAGCGCTCGTTGAAACGGCGGGCCAGGGTGCGGGTGACCTCGAGGTGGGCGAGCTGGTCCTGCCCGACCGGGACCAGGGTGGCCGAGCAGAACAGGATGTCGGCGGCCTGGTGGACCGGGTAGGTGAGCATGAGCCCGCTCATCGCGCGGGTGCCGGTGGCGGCGGTCTCGGCCTTGACCGTGGGGTTGCGTTGCAGTTCGGCGACCGAGACCAGCGACAGCAGCGGCAGCAGGAGCTGATTCAGGGCCGGGACGGCGCTATGGGTGAAGATCGTGGTGCGGGCGGGGTCGATGCCGGCGGCGAGCTGGTCGAGCAGCAGCTCGCGGACGTGGCCCGGCAGGTCGCCGGCTAGATCGCGGTCGGTGATGACCTGGTAGTCGGCGACGACGAGGTAGGTCTCGACGCCCAGGGTCTGCAGTCGGACCCGATTGGCCAAGGTGCCGAAGTAGTGCCCCAAGTGCAGGGCCCCGGTGGGCCGGTCACCGGTCAGCACTCGGAACCGGTGCGGCTGCGCGGCGATTCGGGACTCGAGGTCGCCTGCGTCGCGGGTGGGATGGGTGGTGACGGAATCGTGAGCGGTCGACATGAAGGGGGGTCCCTCTCTGTGGAGAGGCCGCCCCGCCCTCGGGCCGCGCTGGGTCGTGGTCGTGAGCAGCGTCCGGCCGTCGTCGAGGCGGCCGAACGCAGCAGCAGTCACGGTCGCCGGGAAGGCGACCACCACCACGACTGCACGAACACGGACATGAACCACATCATGGCAGAGGCCGGGCTAGCGGGCGAACCTCAGGAGTGTGACGCCTTTGCCGGCGAGGGCCTCGGCCAGCCGGTGCTAGTCACCGCTGGTCTGGACCAGGCAGGCGTGGTGCAGCAGCCGGTCCACGGTGGCGGTGGCCGTGGCCAGGGTCTTGGGCATCAGGGTGTCGAACCCGCTGGGGTGGATGTTGCTGGTGACCGCCAGCGAGCGGTGTTCGTAGGCGGCGTCGACCACCCGGTAGAACGCCTCGGCGGCGTCCTGGCCGGCGGGCAGCATGCCGATGTCGTCGATCACGATCAGGTCCGCGCGCACGATCTTGGACACCGTCCGGGCCGATCGAGGCATCGACCTCGGCCCGGCCCAGGGCGGCGGTCAGCGATTCGAGGGTGAACCAGGCGACCCGCAGGTCGGCCTCGATGGCGGCGTGGGCCAACGCTTCGACGAAGTGCGACTTCCCCGTCCCCGACGGCTCGGCGGGGTGGAGGTGGTCTCGGCGGCGGGAGACTGGGCGCCCCGCTTCCGTAGGCTACTGAGAAACAACGCCGGAATACACCGTTAGCGAGATGGAGCGCCACAGAACAACCGGTAATCGGCATGAGCGCGCCAATCCTGGTCCACAGATATTGACTATTGCTCCAGCTTCCGGGCAATGAGGAACAGGAGGGTTCGGAGCGTCACAGTCCCGTCACAGGCCGCCCACATGGACCTCCCAGGAACGGCTAGCACTCTCTGCGCAGTTGCCTGAGCAAGAGGAGCGCCATCATGAACGGTTACGACCCAACAAGCCCCCACGAGCCCCTTCCCGCTCGCCCTGTTTCGAGCGCGTCAGCGTTGCCGGTTGCTCCAAGTTCAGGTGGCGCCGGCGCTGCGCCGCCTCCCCCGCCAGCGACTTCGCCGGACTCGGTCACCATGGCCAAGCAGACACGCCGGCCAAGAGTACGGCGATTGGTGTCGAACAGAGGAAGTCGATGGATCGTGGGCGCTGCGCTGATGTGCGCGGTGATTGGACTTTCCGCCGGTTGCGGCACGTCCAGCTCGGTAACAGCCACGTCCCCCTCGGCCAGCGCCTCGGCAACAGCAGGGCACCCCGGGCCCGGCGGCGGCGCCGCTGGCGGCGGGGGATCCAACGCTCGGTCTGGACCGGCCGCAGGTGGAGCAGCCGGCACGGTCGACAGCGTGTCCACGCCGAGCTTCACAATGACGACAGCAACGGGTCAGAAGGTGACCGTCGCCGAGGGGACCTCCACGACATTCCTGAAGGGGACGAGCTCGACCTCGGCGAGTGCCATTACAACAGGCGCAACGGTCCTCGCACTTGGGACGATCAACAGTACGACCATCACGGCCACACAGGTCATCGTGCAACCGGCGAACAGCGGGTCCAAGACGGCGTCGCAGGTGGTTGCCTTCAAGCGTGGCGCACCGTCTACCTCGAAGCAGATCGGTCAGGTTCCGGCGAACTACAAGCAGGGGTCCGGCACGATCGTCAGCGGAACCACGGCGAAT
>JAODNO010000664.1 GCA_025465235.1 Pseudonocardia sp. | reverse complement strand
GAGACGATGTGGCAGTTCCTGCCCTCGGTGCGCCTCGACGGCTACTACATCCTCTCCGACCTGGTCGGCGTGCCGGATCTGTTCGCCCGGCTCGGCCCGATCCTCCACAGCGTGCTCCCCTGGCGCGACACGCATCCGCGGGTCGCCGAGCTCAAGCCATGGACCCGCCGGATCATCACCTTCTGGGTGGCCCTGACCATTCCGTTCCTGGGCTTCTGGATCGTCATGTTCGTCCTACTCGCCCGTCAGATCCTGCCCGTCGTGTGGACAGCACTGCTCGGGTGCCTCGAGACGGTTGCCACCGAGGTTCAGAGCGCGCACATCGCCGCGGCCACGCTCGCCGCCGTGCAACTCGTCCTGCTCGTCCTGCCCTACGCCGGCCTCACCTTGATCACCGTCAACCTCGGACGCCGGCTCTGCCACGCCATCCGCACCCGGGGGTCGGCCCCTCCGGATCAACCCGGAACGCGGATCCCCTTCGCCTCGAGCCGGGGCAGCACTTCCTGGGCGAAATAGGCGAGCTCGGAGACATAGTCCACGAACGACAAGGTCATCCCGCCGAAGCCCGCGCGGTGGAAGCGTTCGATCTCGTCCGCGACATCATCCGGCGTTCCCACGCTTGGCGGCTGCCGTGCCCGGCCGCGAAACGGCCACGGAAGGTCTGGAGCATCTCCGGGTGAAGGACTGGGCGTGGTGGCCTTGCAACGCCATGAGGTTGTCGACCGCGTCCCGGTCGGCGTGCTCGCTCGCGTAGTAGTGCAGAAACTCATCCGTCTCGGCTCGCGTGGGCCGGCACACCGCGTGGCCCAGCGTGAAGACCCCGACCGTTCACTCGTAGCTCTGGGGGAGCAAAAAGTCTTGCTCATGGCATGCCTCCCCGGGCAGTGCTGCCGCCCAATACCAACGGACGGTCTGACCGTCAGGATCCCGTACCGCTGTCCGGGATATCACGGGCGCGGTGGGCAAGCCCCAAGGCGAAGCAGACGTGATCGCGGGAGCATGGCCCGGCTCGCGGCCGCTATCCCCGGCCGGACTCCCGCGTAGCGGCGATCACTCGAGTGAGGGCGCGGTGGAGCTCCTCCAACTCCGAGATCTCCATCCCCAGGCGGGCGACGATCCCGGGCGGAACCTTCTCCGCCTCCGTTCGCAGCTGTCGGCCGGGTTCGGTGAGCGTCACCGCGAGGACACGCTCGTCGGACGAGTCGCGCCCGCGGGTCACCAGGCCCGCGGACTCGAGCCGCTTGAGCAACGGCGACAGCGTCCCCGGATCGAGGGCGAGTGCAGCGCTGAGCTCCTTGACCGAACGCGGGGACCGCTCCCACAGCGCGAGCATCACCAGATACTGGGGATGAGTCAGCCCCATCGGTTCGAGGAGCGGGCGGTACAGCGCCACCACACTGCGCGCCGCTACGGACAGCGCGAAGCAGACCTGGCGGTCGAGCCGCAGGGGGTCGCCGAGTTCGGCGACGTCAGATTCGTCACCCACGACTCTTCCTGGCATCGCACCAGCGTACCGTCGGCGACGTGATGGTTGGGCCACCAAGCATTGGGCCACCCAAGCCACCGGCCTCCCCGCGCCGTCCGGGGCCTGTGCGCTGGTTGCTGTACGCGTTCGGCCGGAGTCTGCCGCCCGAGTACCGGGAATGGGTGCTGCACGACGTCACGGCGCGGACCTGGGTGCTGCGCCACCTCCTCCGCTCGGTCGTGCAGCTGCTCCCGATCGCGGTGCTGCTGTACGTGCTGATTCCCGGTCCGGCGTGGGTACGCGGCTGTGCCGTGCTCGCCGGCCTGTTGCTGGGGTTCTTCTACTCCATCGCGTTGCTCTACGAGACCACGGAGCATCGCGCAGTGAAGGCCGGGTACCGGCGGGGCACTGCGGCAGCCCTCCGCAATCAGGGCGGGTCCGCCGAGCGCGAGGAGCAGGCGCGCCGGTACGCGGAGCGCTGGCGCACGCTCCCGCCTGGCGACGTCTGAACACGGACCTGCGAGGACGGGCGCGCGATGGCGCCCGTGCCTGCCGCCCTGACCGGTTCCCGTTCGGCATCTGACGGTCATCCCTTGAACCGAGTGGGCGCCCGCTGCGTTCAGGGAGATGATGGCCAGATCATCGGCGGAGGAAGGGCGTACTGATGTCGAACATCAAGTCTGTCGGCCGGACCGGGCATGCCAGCGGGGTAAGAACCGCACTGCGGGTCACCGCAGTCCTGTGCACGCTCGAGCTCCTGTTCCAGGGCGCGACGGCGGGACAGATCTTCAGCGGCAGCGCAGCTGCCGTGAGCGTGCACGGCGGCGGTGCCATCGTCTTCCACGTGCTGTCTGCGCTCATGCTGATTGCGGCCGCCCTGCTGTGGCGGGCCGTGCGCGGATCGATCTGGCCCGCTGTGATCAGCGCCCTCGTGTTCGTCCTCGGCCTGGTGCAGGCATACATCGGGGACCGCGGGGCGCTCTCGGTCCACGTCCCGCTCGCCATCCTGCTGACGTTCGGCACCGTCTGGGTGCTGGCATGGTCCTACCTGGCCGGACGGCCTGCTCGTGACGGCGTGTGACGTGCCTTCCCGCAAGGCCGCCGGCAGGATTCAGAGAGAGACCACCACCGAGCGCAGCACGAGCGCCGCGAAAAACACGACCGTGAATGCGAGATCGATCTGTACCGAGCCGACCCGCACCGGTTTGAGCACGCGCCGAACCGGCGCCAGCACCGGCTCGGTCAGCGTGTGCGACAGCCGGCGAGCCCGGGCAACCCCGCCCTCGCCTCCCGCGCCGAGGACGCCGGTCCAGTCCAGCACGGCCCGCCCGACCATGACGATCAGGAACAACAGCAAGACGAACCCGAGCAAAGTTCCGATGACACCCATGGACACCCCTCCGCTTTCCAGCATCCTCGCCGAGCCTGAGCGGAGCCTGAGACCGCAATCCCGGCACACGAACGCTTGAGGCTGAGCTGGCCGGGCTTCGCGTCATCAGACCGGCTCCAGCACCCGCGGATTGCCCAGGAGCACCTCGTCGCTGGAACCGACCAGCTCCCCGGGTGGCCCGACGTCGCTCGTTCTCGCCAATTTCTCGTCAACTGCTGTCGCCGTCCCCGATGAAGCGCTCCGCGACGGGTTCGGCTCACGCCTGGTCATCGCCAACTACCCCGACGCCCTGACTACGCTCCAGCGCTCAGTCCGGCTGCGTGCGTGGGAGGCCGTGGTCATGGTCCGGGAATGACGTCGCCCGCACGTGTCTGCTCGGGCCGCCAGGCCGTTACATCGCGTCGAAACGGCGCCGAATGTCGGCGGGGAGCAGTTCGCGCAACTGTTCGGGGAGGAGCGGGAGATCGAGGAGGCTCAGCTTGACGCGGCTGCGCTGCTGATGGACGTCTGGATCGAGGCGTACGACAAGACCGGCGTCGGGCTGGACCGTGACATCCAGGACGTCACCCGGGATCGCATCGCGCAGCGGGTTCCCGTCGACCTCGACGGCCAGGCTCCCCGCGTCGTCGAGCAACTCCAGACGCAGCCGGTCGCCATCGCCGAGCACGAGCGGGCGCGAGATCCCCGACATCGCCGCGGACGGCGTCACCACGATCCCACGCACCGACGGTGAGAGCAGTGGGCCACCCGCGGCATAGCTGTACGCGGACGATCCGGATGGCGTGGCCACCACCAGGGCATCACACCGGTAGTAGCCGTAACGCAACCCGTTGACGGCCATGGAGGCCGCCAGCGAACCGCGGCCGGGTTGTCGGGCCAACGCCAGGTCGTTGAACGCCACCATCGTCTCGTCTCCGACAGCGATGCGGAGTGCGCTGTGCGGCTCGATGACGAAATCCCCCGCCGCAATCCGGTCGAGGGCGGTGTCGAGTTCGGCCGGCTGCACCTCGACGAGAAAACCCAGCCTTCCCAGGTGGACGCCGAGAACCGGTATCGGCCTGTCGGCCACCATGCGCAGCGCCCCGAGCATCGTGCCGTCCCCGCCCACGCTCACCACCGCCGCGCAACCCGCGGCGAGCTCGCCGACCTCGACAACCCCTACGCCCTCGCCGACCCGATGCGCATCCTCCGATCGCACCACGACCTCCGCACCGTGCTGCTTCGCCCACCGCACCACGGTGTCGACGACGGCGGAGACGTCCCGGCGAGGGTGCAGGACGAGTGCGAACCGGGTAGCGGTCACGGACCATCAGGGTGCCAGATGGCCGCGCAAATGCTGTGGGTGCAGGCACCGACGACGGGTCACGGTAGGTGGTTCACTGCGATGAGCCACTGTCGCTCAGT
This sequence comes from Pseudonocardia sp., assembly GCA_025465235.1. Lineage (GTDB taxonomy): Bacteria > Actinomycetota > Actinomycetes > Mycobacteriales > Pseudonocardiaceae > Pseudonocardia. Next base: position 2,929 of record JAODNO010000664.1, on the reverse strand, counting down.
CGTTGTCCCTGCTCGGACGGAGTTGAGGGTTGATCGTGTGACTCCCGGGATCCAGGAGCTGATGCGCCGCAACGAGCGGGTCTGGGATGCCTATCGCGACGCCGTCGCAACCGGTGACCTCGACGGTGCGATGTGCGCGACGGAGACGGTCACCTCGTTGGTCAACCATCCGGTCATGACCGGTGCGGCGGACCGCGATGGGCTGCGGCGGCACCTGGCCGACGAGGTGCTCCCGCATCTGCCGGTGGACCTCACACGCCGCCGCGTGTCGCGCACCGTGGACAAGTTCCGCATCGTCGAGGAAGAGCTTGTCGCGTTCACCCACGACCGGGAGCTGCCGTGGCTGCTGCCCGCAGCACCCCCCACGCACCGACGTGCCGAGATACTCGCCATCACGGTGGTGACGTTCCGGCAGGGGCGGATCGCCGCCCAGCGCACGCTCTGGGACCACGCAGGCATGCTGGTGCAGCTCGGCCTGGCGTCCGATGCCGTCCGGCGCGGCTCCGCAGCTGCTCAAGCGGAGTCGGCGCCTCCGACGCCATGGTGGTGAGCCCGCGGTGGCGATGGCGAGCCGGGAGTCCGGGTCGTCGAGCCTGGCGATCCGCGTGCACACCGCCCACCCGGACTCCACACCGTTATCGTGCGGCCCGGGCAGGTGGACTTCGCGGTCCACCAGGCCGGGAGGCCTGGTGGACGAGAAGGTGCCCGGTCGCCCCCCGGCGGCGCGGCTCGACGACCTGCTCGCAGGCCACCCGGCAGGTGGGTCGGCGTAAGCGCTCCGCACCTGGAGCGACCTCAACCCGTGCCACCAGCACTTTCGGGACCGGGTCCAGGAGGTCAAGCGCGGCGTCTACCAGGCGGGCGGTTTCCCGCATGAGCGGCACCAGCTACGGCATCTGCGTCCAGCATGTCGCACCCGAGTCGGCGGCGGGCGGCCCGCTGGCCCTGGTGCGCGACGGCGATCTGATCGAGCTCGACATGCCCGGGCGGCGGCTGGACCTGCACGTGTCCGAGGACGAGTTGGCCGAACGCCGGGCCGCGTGGCACCCGCCCGCAGCGCCACCGGTGCGCGGGTACGGCGCGCTGTTCGCCCAGCACGTCACCCAGGCGGACAAGGGCTGCGACTTCGACTTCCTGACCGGAGCAGGAGAACCGGAGCCGGCGATCCACTGACTCTTCGGACCCAAGCCCGGGGCAACGCTCAGCCCGGCGAGAGAAGGCGCAGAGCTTCGTTGCCGATCAGCTCGCGCAGCCGTGCGGGAGTGTCCGTGCTCGCCACCGGTGTGTAGATCACCACGTGCAGGGCGGGATGGTCCGAGAACGCCAGACGGTGTTGCTCCAGATGCAGGTTCCCCACAACGGGATGGCGGAGCAGGCGCTCCGCAGTGATGAACCCATCGATGTCATGGCTCTCCCAGCCCGCACGAAACGATTCACTTGCCCCGAGAAGCCGCTCGACCAACCGGGACAAGGGCGGGTCCCCGAGACGGAGACCGGCCTCCGCCCTGAACGTGGCGAGCAGACGGTGGCTGATCACCTCCCAGTCGGGCATCAGGTCACGGAGATAGGGGTCGGTGAACACGAGCCACAGCAGATTCCGGTCCGCCTCCGCGACGGTCGCCACGTTCGGGTACACCGCCTCGAACGCCCTGGTCCACGCCGGGATCCCGAAGTCCGGGGCGAGCACGTACGCCGGCAGGCCCGCGAACGCATCCAGCAGCCGCTCCACGTGGGCCGGGATCGTCCGAGGGATCGGGCCACCAGCCGGTTGGGGCGCGGAGTACCCGGCCAGCGACATGACGTAGCTGTGTTCGGCGACCGAAAGGCGCAGGGTCCGTGCGAGCGCATCCAGCACCTGCCGGGACGGCTTGATCTCCCGTCCCTGCTCGAGCCACGTGTACCAGGTGACACTCACACTGGACAGGTACGACAGCTCCTCCCGGCGCAACCCGATGCTTCGCCCCCCGAGAGTCGGCAGGCCGAGGTCCGCACGTACCACCTGCAGCCGGCGGCTTCTGAGAAACTCACCCAATGCGTGGCGCCATTGCTCCTGACCCTTCACGCCTCCCCAGACTACTAGCGGCTCATCTCAGCGGCGCGTCGACGACCACCGCGTCGACCAGCGATACCGACAAAAGCGTCCCGCGTTTCACCTCGGCGACCCTGCCGCCGTGCGGCAAGCCACCGAAGATCGCTACGGAATGGAGGCTGATGTATTACACGCCATTTCCGCGCCCTGTCCTGCAGGTTTCGTGCCGGCCGTGGCCGGTTCCAGTGGGCTCCCCGGCTCATGTACGGGGAGCAACTGCTGGTGTTGTCCGCCGGGGAGCTCCGCCAGTCGGACCGCCGCCGTTGCAGGTAGCAGGTATGCACGATTGGTGCTGGCTGGAAGCGCAGATTGGCGCTGACGGTGAGGACACGGGCCCGCTCGACGACGAGTGTCGACGGCATGAGCGTTTGCCACGCCCGCAGAGGCCACGCCAGCATCATCACGGTGGTCAGGGCGGGTTACAGTGGCCGCAGTAGGCGCGAAAACTACAGTTGCTCACGCTAATGAGGACCGCTTCAGTGGCGAGCGGTGCTGATCCACCTTCTGCACCGTGGCCGGTGAACGGCGTAGCCCCAGCACTTACGCGCCGGCTTTGCGGCTTTATCGCTTCTGGCGCTTGCCTCCACGACAAGTGACCCGGCCGGGTCGCCCGACATAGCCCCGGTTGCTTCTGGACATCCGGCTTCTCGGAACCACTCCGGTTTCGATTCCGGACATTTCCACTCATTCAAGGAGATAGCTGTAGTGACGACCTACCAGCCTGCACCGACGACGACCGATTCCGGGATGCCGGTGGCCAGCGATGACCACTCGCTCACCATCGGCCCCGACGGCCCGATCCTGCTGCAGGACAGCTACCTGATCGAACAGATGGCACAG
>JAODNO010000663.1 GCA_025465235.1 Pseudonocardia sp. | reverse complement strand
GGGCGATCACACCGATCTCGCAACGATCATGCCGCCCCTCGAACCGAGTTGACCTGAACCCGTGGTGAGGTTGCACCATCCTCGACGTGACCGCAGCCGCCGCGCCCACCGCCGTTCGCAACGAGCTGTTCGGACCCGACCGCCGAGCCACCACGATCGGCATCGTGTTGCTGATCTCCCTGGTCGCGTTCGAGTCGATGGGCGTCGGCACCGCGATGCCCGCACTGGTCGCCGACATCGGGGCGGTGTCGCTGTACGCATGGCCGTTCGTCGCGTTCATGGCCGCCGCCGTGTTCGCGACGGTGCTGGGCGGGCGCTGGTGTGACCGCGCCGGTCCGCGGATCCCGCTGGTCGGGGCACCGCTGCTGTTCGGCATCGGGCTGGTCGTCGCCGGGACGGCCACGGGCATGCCGCAACTGATGGTCGGGCGGGTGCTGCAGGGGCTCGGCGCGGGTACGCAGGCCGTGGCCGTGTACGTACTGGTCGCGGCGGTCTACCCCGAGCGTGCCCGGCCAGCCGTCTTCGGACTGGTGTCTTCGGCGTGGGTGCTGCCCGCGCTGCTCGGGCCGCCGGTCTCCGGCCTCGTGACCGAGACGGTGTCGTGGCACTGGGTGTTCCTCGGGTTGGTGCCGTTCGTGCTGCTGGCGGTCGGCCTCGTCGTCCCGGCGGTCCGCAGGCTGGGCCCGCCCGATCCGCACCGCGAGGTCGCTCCGCCGCGGCGTGGGCTCGTGCCCGCCGCGCTGGGCGCCGCGACCGGGGTGGCCGGGCTGAGCTGGGCGTCCCAGCAACGCGGCTCCGTCGCGGCGGTGGTGGCCGGGCTCGCGATCGTGGTGCTGGCGCCGGCGCTGCTGCGCCTGTTCCCCCGCGGGGTGTTCCGCGCGGGGCGCGGGATCCCGACCGTCGTGCTCTCCCGGGGGCTGCTGGCCGGCGTCTTCTTCACCGTCAACGCGTACCTGCCGCTGATGCTCAACGGCACACACGGCTGGTCACTGGCGATGGCGGGCGTCCCGCTGATCGCCGGTTCGCTCGGCTGGTCGGCGGCGTCCGCGTGGCAGGGGCGGCACCCGGACCTGCCCCGCAGCGTGCTGCTGCGCATCGGGTTCTGCCTGGTCGCGGTCGGGACGGCGGGGATGCTCCTCGTCGCGCCTGCGTGGGGCGTGCCATGGCTGGCCCTCCCGTTCTGGGTGCTCGCCGGGATCGGCATGGGGCTGGGCTTCTCCTCGATGTCCTACCTGCTGCTACAGCAGTCGGCAGCGGGTGAGGTCGGGTTCCACTCGTCGGCGGCCCAGATCGCCGACCAGCTCACCACCGCGGCGATGATCGGGGCAGGCGGAGCGCTCCTCGCGCTGCTCGGCACGCCAGCGGCCGCCCTACCAGTGCTGGTGGCCGTGCTCACGACCTTGGCCGTACTAGGCACGCTGACCGCGGGCCGCACATCTGCGGGTTGACGCCCCCTACGGCGTCGGTGGAGGTGGGGTCGTCAGGTGCACGACCTTCATCGTTGTCATCTCGTCGAGCAACTCCGGGCCGAAGCCGAAGCCGGAGCCGCTCGCGCGGCGGGGTTGGGACGCGCCTCCCGGGGCACCCCCGAACACGTTGTTGATCTTCACTGTGCCGACGGGAAGCTCCCGCCAGGCGGTCTGGGCGTGGGCCATGTCGGCGGTGAGCACCGTCGCAGCCAGGCCGTAGGTGTCGTCGCACGCCTCGCGCAGACCCTCCGCGAAGTCGGGCACGACCCGCACCGGGGCGACCGGCCCGAAGGTCTCCTCGCACATCACGGCCATGTCCGGCTGGCACCCGATCAGCACGGTCGGCGGATAGAACGCCCCGGGCCCGTCGGGAATCTTCCCGCCCGTGAGCGCGCGGGCGCCGCCCTCGAGCGCGCCCGAGACGTGCCCGTCGACATGCCGGCGGTGCTCCCGGTCGACGAGCGGCCCTATCCGCTCCGCCCACTCCCCGGCCTCGCGCGTCAACGCCGCGAGGAACGAGTCGGTGACAGCGGCGTGCACGTAGATCCGCTCCACCGACACACAGATCTGGCCGGCGTTGGCAAACGCTCCGAGCGCCGCCTGGGCGGCGGCCCAGTCCGGGTCGACCCCCTCGTCGACGACCAGCGGGTCGTTGCCTCCGTTCTCCAGTAGGCCGCGGGCCCCCGTCCGCGCGCAGGACTCCGCGATGGAGCGGCCGGTGGCGGTGCTGCCGACATGCGCGACGACGTCCACCGGTGCCGCAGCGAGCAGCGCGCCCACCGCCCCGTCCCCGTCGACGATCTCCAGGACGCCGGCGGGCAACTGCTCGGCGACGAGCTCGGCGAACCGCCGTCCCGTCTGCGGGCAACGCTCGCTCGGCTTGTGCACCACGGTGTTGCCGGTGGCGAGCGCAGCGCCGATCAACCCGGCGGCGACGGCGACCGGGTCGTTCCACGGCGTCAGTACGGCCACCACACCACGCGGCTCCGGGACCATCAGGTCGGTGGCGTCCCACCCACCGTGCAGGCTCCGGCCGCGGTGCACCGGGCCCAGCTCGGCGTACTGCACGAGCGTGCCGACGCCGGCCTCGACCCCGCCGCGGGCATCCTCGACCGGCTTGCCGGTCTCCCGGGCGTTGAGTTCCGCGAGCCGGTCGGCTTCGGCGCGCACGGCGGCAGCGGCGGCGTGCAGGGCAGCGCCACGCTCGGCGGCCGGAGTGCGCGCCCAACCCGCAGCCGCTGCCCGGGCGATGCGTATGGCCTCGTCACAGCGCTCCTCGGACGCGACCGGGATGCGGCCGACCAGTTCGCCGGTGCGAGGGTCGAGGACGATCAGCTCACGGTTCTCCAGCACGGTCACGGAGCAGCAGTACCCCCAGCCGGAAAGGATCACGCGTGCGGTGGCGGATCCGATGGGGGCCGGCGTGTACGGGGCCGCGCTCAGGACCGGTGCGGCAGCTTCGCCGGCGTCGAGGGCGGGGGCACGACCGGACCGATGTCGCCGTCCGGTGCGGAGTCCAGATCGACGATCACCGGTGCGTGGTCGCTCGGTCCCGTGCCCTTGCGGGCCTTGCGGTCCACCCAGGTCGCCTCCACGCGCCCGGCCGGATCGGCGCCGGCGAGCACCAGGTCGATGCGCATGCCGAGGTCCTTGTGGAACCGGCCCGCCCGGTAGTCCCAGTACGTGAACACGCGGTCGGCCGGCCAGCGGTCGCGCACCACGTCGTGCAGCCCGAGCCCCTTGATCTCGGCGAGCGCCTTGCGCTCGGCGGGCGTGACGTGCGTGGAGTTCACGAAGAGCGCCGGGTCCCACAGGTCGTCGTCCGTGGGCGCGATGTTCATGTCCCCGGCGATGATGGTGGTGGCAGGCACGGTCACCGACTCGCGGAGCGCCCCCAGCCATTCCAACTTGTAGAGGTAGTGGGGATCGTCGGGCGCACGGCCGTTGGGCACGTACACGGACGTGACGCGCAGGCCGCCGCAGGTGGCCGTGATGGCCCGAGCCTCGGCGGGCGAGTCGGGAGCGGGGAACCGCGGCTCGTCCGGCAGCCCGCGCACGACGTCGTCGAGCCCGACGCGCGACAGCAGCGCGACCCCGTTCCAGCGGCCCTCGCCGAGATGGGCCACCGCGTATCCCCGCTCCGCGAGTGGCGCGGCGAACGCCTCGGCGAACGCCTCGTCGGACAGCTTGGTCTCCTGCAGGCAGACGACGTCCGGGGTGCGCTCGTCGAGCCACGGCAGCAGCCGGGGCAACCGGGAGAGGGCCGAGTTCACGTTCCACGTAGCCAGACGCACCCCGAGCACGCTACCGTGCACGAGTTTGTACGATGCCCGAACAAAGGAGCAGCGATGCCCCAGGCGATGCACAAGCCCACCCGCGACGACCGCTTCAGCTTCGGACTCTGGACGGTCGGCTGGCCTGCCCGCGACCCGTTCGGCGAGGCCACCCGGCCCGACCTCGACCCGGTGGAGTCGGTGCACCGGCTCTCCGACCTCGGTGCATGGGGCGTGACGTTCCACGACGACGACCTCATCCCGTTCGGCACCGCCGCCGCCGAGCGCGACCGCCTGATCGCCCGGTTCCGTGCCGCCCTGGACGAGACCGGGCTGGTCGTCCCGATGATGACCACCAACCTGTTCACGCATCCCGTCTTCAAGGACGGCGCGTTCACCAGCAACGACCGCGGTGTGCGCCGCTTCGCACTGCGCAAGGTGATCCGCAACCTCGACCTCGCCGCCGAGCTGGGCGCCACCACCTACGTCTTCTGGGGTGGCCGCGAGGGCTCGGAGTACGACTCGGCGAAGGACGTCCGGGCGGCGC
>JAODNO010000654.1 GCA_025465235.1 Pseudonocardia sp. | reverse complement strand
ACCTGGGAGTACTGCCGCGGCTACGCTGATGCGGTGCTGTCCGACTCCTGACTCGTCCGACAACGGCGACGGCCCCCGGTCCACTCGGATCGGGGGCCGTCGCCGTTCGTGGGTCAGCTGGTGGGCTGCTGCGTGGCCGAACCTGCCGCAGTGGCGCCGGTGCTTCCCTCCGTGCCCCGGTTCGAGCTGGGCGTGCCGCCCATGCTCTGCGCAGGTGCGGTGGTCTGCGGGCCCTGAGTGCCCTGCCCGCTCGCGGGTGGGGTGTTCGGGCCGGTGGTCGTCTCGGGATTGGGCGCTTGGACCTGCGTGCTGGTCGCCGGCGGAGCCTGCGGCACCGTGGTGCCAGGGTTCGGGTTCCCGTCCGGACCGGGAGCCGCCGGGGCGAGCTGCCGACGCGGGTCTGGGGTCGGGTTGCCCGGGTCGTGCGCCCGCTGACTCCGCCACGGCTCCGAGCCCTCGGTAGCCCCCGGACCCGGCGTCGCCGACGGCGACACCTCCGTGCTGGACGGACCCCGCGGGTCCGTGTGCCTGGATGCCGGCGGTGCCTCCACCGCGGCACCAGGGGGCACCGGTCGCGAGGGCTGGGTGGACAACGGGGTGCCGGGATCGGTCGGCGTGCCCTGAGGGGTCTCCGCCGCCTTGGCGACGAGGAACTCCTGCACCTGGGTGAGCTCGGTCCGGCCCTCCTGGGGTCGGACAGAGGCGAGGTCGGCCTGCGCCTGCGCGAGCTCCTGCGCCGCGACCACGGGCTTCCCGGCGACGAGGGCCTGTTTCGCGTTGGTGATGCGCTGCTCCACGCGGACCGCGGCCTCGACCGACTGGGCCCGCTCGCTGTAGAGCACCTTGGACACGGCCCACAGCGTGTCGTTGGGGCCCGCGTTGTACGAGCCGAGGGACACACCACCCAAGGCCAGCACCACGACGGCGGCTGCCGCGGCCACGGGGGCCAGCCGCCGGGGCCGCCGGGCCGGCCGGCGTGCAGCCAGGACGGCGGACACCGCGGTGTCGACATCGACGATCTCGGGGATCGGCTCGACGTCGACGTCGGCCTTCCACGCGGCCAGGATCGCCGCGACGCGGTCGTCGGGCCCGTAGCCGGTCAGGCCGGGCGAGGACACCGTCATGCCGGCGGCGAGGGCGTTGATCAGCTCGTCGTCGGCCTGGACCGCGACGAGGTCGAGCGGTTCGCCGACCTCGTCGAGAGAGATCGAGCGGGTCTTCATACCGTCGATGCGGTGACCATTGCTGCCGTTGGACCGCCGGGGGCGGTGCTCGAACGGGTTACCGCCGAAGCGGTGGTCGTCGTCACCCACTCACACCACCTCCTCCTCTGGCATCGATTTGCGAAGCCGGGCCAACGCCCGGTGCTGGGCCACGCGGACTGCGCCCGGTGTGGACCCGACCGCTTCCGCCGTCTCCTCGGCGGACAGCCCGACCACTACACGCAGTACAAGTATCTCTCGTTGTTTCTCGGGGAGAGTGTCGAGCAGCCGGCTCACCTCACCGGACAGCTCGACACGAAGTACACGCTGCTCAGGCCCGTCGGCCGACTCCACCGAATCCGGCACGTCAGCGACCGGTTCCGATCGGTTGCGGGTGGCGGCGCGGTGCGCGTCGATCACCTTGTGCGACGCGATGCCGTAGACGAACGCCAGGAACGGACGGCCCTGGACGCGGTACCCGGGCAAGGCCGTGAGCACGGCCAAACACACCTCCTGCGCGACGTCGTCGGCCGAAGCCGACGACCGGTCCATCCGGCCGAGTCGCGCCCGGCAGTAGCGCACGACCATAGGCCGGATGATGGCGATCACGTGCCCGACTGCCTGCGGGTCTCCCGCCATAGCGCGGGTGACCAGCTCGTCGGGAACGTCTGTCGTCTCACTCATCGCGGACTATTGGCCAGGCGTTACTGAACATGTTCGTCATCATCCGTTCGTGAGGCTGACCACGGACAGTGCTCGACCGTGTCCTCATTGCGGACCACCGTAGCGAAGGTGCACCGCGGTCCGGGAAGGCCTCCTCCTCGCGAGAGGAGACGCGCCAGAACGGGCGGACGTTGCGAACTCAGAGTGGGCACCACCCGAACGGCGGCAGCCAGCCGCGCAGCGGGAATGGACACCGCTGCGGGAGGGCGCGTGGCTGCACTGAAGGCAGCCACGTCGCCTGGTGTTGACCCGGGCTTACGCCCGGGGTGGTGCCGTGCCTGGAAGGGACTACAGACGCCAGATCGGGGTCAGGAGACGAGACCGCGACGGAACCCGTGGGCCACCGCCTGGGCGCGGTCGCGCACTCCCAGCTTGCGGAACAGCCGCCGGGCGTGGGTCTTCACCGTGTCCTCGGAGAGGTACAGCTCCCGCCCGATCTGCCCGTTGCTCTTACCCTGGCTCATGCCGCGCAGCACCTGGAGCTCACGCTCGGTGAGCTGCACACCGGGGTCCGTCGGAGCCCGGGGAGTGGGCACCGCTGTGCTCGCCAGGGTGTGCGCGAGCGCGGCGACCAGTTCCGGACGGGAAGCATCCCAACGGAGGTAGCCCCGAGCCCCACCGGCAATGGCGGCGGCGATGCTGCCCGCGTCGTCGGGGGCTCCGAAGACGATCACGTTCGCTTGCGGGTGGGCGGCGACCAGCCGCCGTGTGGCCTCGACCCCGGTGGGCACCGCCCGTTGGGTTCCAACCAGGACCACGTCCACGGGCTGCCGGGAGAACCGGGCCAGCAACTCGTCCCCATGCGCAACGCAATCGATTCGGTGCACCCCCGGCACCGCGGACATCACGCGGGTCAGGCCTTCGCGGACGCTGCGACGATCGTCGCAGATGAGTACCGTCGTCACGACGATTCCTTCCTGCAGCTTCCTGCAGCCGGGTGATGTGTCACCCCCTCATCGGCGGGTGACAGGCTCACCTTGACACGATCAGGGCCGGTTTGTGCCCTCCATTCGGGATAGTTGCGCCAAGTGGCACTCGTCATGTGGGTGACCTAGGACCGAATGGAGTAATTACATTACCGGGGGCTGAGCAGCCACCCCCGTTGCCACCCCCACCAGGCGCCTACCGACCGGGTGGCACCGCCGCTCGATGACGCTCAGCGTGGCGATCGCGGCGTGTCGTCGGCGCGCCGCGTCGCTGACCTGGCCACTCACCGATTTCTGGGACATCGAGACCGTGCCGTCGTTTGCGTTCCGAGCCGTTCCGGGGATGCGTCCGAGAAGATCCGCCGCGGCGAGGCGCGCCGGCCACACGAGCGGGAGCATTTCCTGCCGCAAGGCCTCGGCCGCCGCCGCGTCGAGCTCGCCGACGGCGGCTACCAGGTCGCCACCGGCGGCAGCCGCGGCGACGGCCAGCACGATGCGGGACTTGACCACGTGTCGCTCCGACCCCCCACCACGCGCGAGCTCCAGAGCCCGTCGCGCCGGCCCGACGGCCGCCGCAGCGTGCCCCCGCGCCAGCGCCAGCTCAGCCTGCACCCACTCCAACCGTACCGAGGGCCGCCAGGACAGGCGAGCCCCGTCCGCGTCCTGCGCGGTAGCAGCGAGGGCCCGCTGGGCGGCGTCGAGCATCCGTTGCGCGGTGTCCGGCGCGGCGGTGCCGACCGCGTCCGCGGCCAACCCCACCAGGGCGTCGACACGGGCGGCGAGCAGGCCGCTTCCGTGCGGATCCGCCGCAGACGTCCCGTCGTCACCCGGGACCGAGCAGGCGAGGCGCAGGCCCAGCGCGTCGTACCTCCGCGCCGCGGCGTGCCCACCGAGCTGACGACTGTGGGAGGCGAGGGTGACAGCGGCGTGCGCCGCGACCGCGACCGGGACGCCCGGGCGCACGAGCAGTGGTTCCAGCACGGCCGCCGCCGCGGCGTAGCGCCCCTGCCCGCCGAGCGCGACGGCCACGTACCAGCGCTCCACGGCCGGAGCCCCCGACCGGACCCGCACCGGCGCACCGGGCTCGGTACCGAACGCCGCCGTGAGGGCATCGGACGGTGGGTCGGCGCGAACCAGATCGATCACACCAGCACCGCCTCGCTGATCGTCGCTGTCGCCGCGGGCAGTGACGCCAGCCGGGCGATCCGCTCCGGCAGCACGACGTCGTCCCAGCCCGGCCCGGCGGTGTAGGTGCGAAACCGTGGCCGGGTGTGCGGCAACGACAGCACGACGTTCGCATCGGCCGTCCCAGGGACCTGCGCCCACAGCACGACGGCGACGGGTGCCGTGCGCCGGATCGCCGCGCCGAGCGCGTCAGCGGGCACGTTGGCGCCCAGGGAACGGCACGCCACACCGCGCTCGGCCAGCGCGGCGGAGAGCACCACCAGGGGCAGGTTGTGCAGCTCGTCGGGCATGGCCGCCAGCAGCACCGGGCGCGCGTCCGCGACGGGGCGCAGAGCCGCGGCACGCGCGCCGAACACGGGATTGATGCACTCGCTGACGAGGTGCTCGATCTCGACGCCTGCGCCGTTGTGGGCCCACCGCTCGCCGATGGCGGCCAGCACGGGCCGGACGACGTCCTCCCACGCGGCCTCGACACCTGCGGTGGCGACCGACGCCTCGAGCAGCCGGTGGACCGCGGGGGCGTCGAGGGCGAGCGCCGCCCTGCCGAGCCCGCGCGCAGCGCGCCCGGTGCCGGGCAGGCGCAGGACACGGCCGCCGACGCGGACGCGGCCGCCGTCATCGTTCGGCTCGGAAAGGAGCGAGTGGTCCGGCTCGCCGACCCCGCCGGGCCCCCCTCCTTCCACCCGGGCGGACGGGGCAACGTCGACGGGCCGGTCGACGCGCGCGGACAGCGCGTATCCCGCCGCGTCGGCGGGGGACGCGCCGCGTACGAGCGCGCGGTGCATGAGCTCGAGCCTGGCGAGGTCGTCCGGCGAGTAGCGCCGGTGGCGGCCGGGGGTGTGCTCGGAGGGACCGATGCCGTAGCGGCGATCCCACGTCCTGAGCGTGGCGGGCGCGATGCCGAGCCTGCGGGCGGCTGCTGCGACGGTCAGCCGGGCCTCGGCGACATCGGTTGCGGGGGACGGGGGCAGTACGGGCGTGCTCCGGCCCGTGCCGACCGGCGCTTCGGGCTGCACCGGCTCATCGTGCGGGTCCGGCGCGGAGGAGGCAAGCGAACGTTCTCTTCGTGAACAAGGTTTGACCGGTTATGATGTGGGTTACCTCGACGGTGTCGAGACGAGCACCACGGAATGGAGCGGGGTGAGGGACGTGGCAGACACCCGAAGGCTTCCGGTCCCGATCACGGAGATCTGGGACTGGCAGATGCACGGGGCCTGCCGCGGGATGGACAGCGGGTACTTCTTCCATCCCGAGGGCGAGCGCGGCCCGGCGCGGGCCAACCGCGAGGCGCGGGCCAAGGAGGTCTGCCGGAGGTGCCCGGTCCTGGAGCAGTGCCGCCGGCACGCGCTGTCCGCTCAGGAGCCCTACGGCGTGTGGGGCGGGCTGTCGGAGTCCGATCGCGACGACATCATCCGCGGCCACGGCCGGACCCTGCGGGTGGCCGGGGCGCAGCCGCGGGTACGCGGCCTGTCGACCTGAGCCGGAACGGCGAACGGCGGGCCGACCCCGGAGAGGGTCGGCCCGCCGTCTGGTCGGAAGGGTCGGTCAGTGCCCGTGCCCGTGACCGTGTCCACCGGCAGCAGCCGGCTCCGACTGCTCCGGCTTGTCGACGATCGCGCTCTCGGTGGTGAGCACCATCCGCGCGATCGACGCGGCGTTGACCACCGCGGAGCGGGTGACCTTGACCGGGTCGACGACGCCGTCGGCCATCAGGTCGCCGTAGGTCAGGGTGGCCGCGTTGAAGCCGTGGCCCCACTCCTGGTCGGCAACCTTGCCGACCACGACCGCTCCTTCGAGACCGCCGTTGGCGGCGATCCAGAACAGCGGAGCCCGCAGGGCGCTGCGCACGACCGCGACGCCGGTCGCCTCGTCGCCGGTCAGGCCGAGGTTGCCGTCCAGCGCGACGGCGGCGTGCACGAGTGCGGAACCGCCGCCCGGCACGATGCCCTCCTCGACCGCGGCCCTGGTGGCCGACACCGCATCCTCGATGCGGTGCTTGCGCTCCTTGAGCGCGGTCTCGGTGGCAGCACCGACCTTGATGACGGCGACGCCACCGGACAGCTTGGCCAGCCGCTCCTGCAGCTTCTCCCGGTCCCAGTCGGAGTCCGAGGCCTCGATCTCGGCCTTGATCTGCGCGATCCGGGCCTCGATGGCCTCCTTGGAACCGCCGCCCGAGCCGCACCCGCTCGGTGACGGCGCCGAACGCCGACATCAGGGTCCACGCCTCGTGGGTGGCCTGGTCGGTGGGCACAG
>JAODNO010000650.1 GCA_025465235.1 Pseudonocardia sp. | reverse complement strand
TCGAGCTCTACCCCGACGAGCAGCTGGCCGCGATCGGCCGCCGCTGTGGGTTCGCCGACGCGCTGGCCGAGGTCGTCGACGCAGGGTGACCGCCCCGCGGGGCGCAGGCGCAGCGCGCACCGGGTGGGGCCCCACCGCATCGGATGAGGCGCTGGTCCGCCGCGCTATCGAGATTGCCGCTGCAGCACCGCGCACCGGTGACGTGCCGATCGGCGCCGTGGTCGTCGATGCCGAGGGCCGGGAGCTGGCCGCTGCGTGCAACGGCCGCGAGGCGCTGGGCGACCCGACGGCTCACGCCGAGCTGCTGGCACTGCGGGCGGCGGCGGCGGTGCGGGGGGAGTGGCGGCTCGAGGGTTGCACGCTGGCCGTGACGGTCGAGCCCTGCACGATGTGCGCGGGCGCGATCGGGCTGGCTCGGGTCGCGCGAGTGGTGTTCGGGGCATGGGAGCCGAAGACAGGAGCGGCCGGCTCGCTGTGGGATGTCCTGCGCGACCGCAGGCTCAACCACCGGCCCGAGGTGGTGGCCGGAGTGCTCGCGCAGGAGTGTGCGGCGTTGCTGGAGTCGTTCTTCGCCGGGTACCGATGAGCGAGCTTGCGAGCGAATCATCGACACGGCGCGCTACGGGCAGCGCTGACCGAGCGCAGCGAGGGACTGCGATGAGCACGCGCTAGCCTGCGTTGATGGAGCAGGTGGTGCAGCGGACCCGCGTCGGTGCGTACGTGGTGTGCGTGCAGGACGATGCGCTGCTGCTGGTCCGCTTCAGCGGGAGCGAACGGTGGACGTTGCCCGGTGGCGGGCTCGACCACGGTGAGCGGCCCGAGGACGCCGCGGTGCGCGAGGTCGACGAGGAGACAGGCCTGCAGATCGTGCTCGGTGCGGTGCTCGGGGTCGACTCCACGCGTTGGGACCGCGCGAGCGACGGCAGCCCGATCGACATGCACGCCCTGCGGATCCTCTACGCGGGCGAGGTGGTCGGGGGCTCGCTGCGTGACGAGATCGGCGGGAGCACGGACCGGGCCGAGTGGGTGTCGCTCACGGACGTCGCCGACCGCCCCCGCGCCCGGCTGGTCGACATCGGGCTCGCCGCAGCTGGCCGCGCCTGACTGCTATACGGCCGGCGTCCGCAGCCCGACGGCCTCCGCAGCCGCGATCTGCCTGCGGTCGTAGGACAGCATGACCTCAGCGTCCAGCCGGAGGGCTGCGGCGACGTGCAGGGCGTCGAGGCTGCGCAGGTGCGGGCCCCGCAGGAGGCCTGCCTCCCGGTAGAGCGACCGGTCGGTCTCGAGGAGGTCGAACCGCTCGAGCAGGGACGCGACCGCGGCCTGCGGCTGCTGTTGGTTGTTACGCAGTTCGCGGTGCGGGATCGTCCTGGCCACGAGCCTCACCCCGTAGCGGCTGTAGCAGTCATGCCAGCCGGCCTGCTGCGATCACCCTGGCCAGGAACTGCCGGGTCCGGTCATGCACCGGACTGCCCAGCACCTGGCCCGGTGGCCCGGCTTCCAGCACACGGCCGCCGTCGAGAAAGCAGACCCGGTCCGACACCTGTTTGGCGAACCCCATCTCGTGGGTGGCCATGAGGATCGTGATGCCGCTCTCGGCCAGCTGCCGGATGATCATGAGAACCTCACCGACCAGCTCCGGGTCCAGGGCGGACGTGATCTCGTCGAGGAGCAGCAGCCGCGGCTGCACCGCCAGCGCCCGAGCGATCGCCACCCGCTGCTGCTGCCCACCGGACAGCCGGTCCGGGTAGGCACCGGCGAACGACTCGAGCCCGACCCGGCGCAGCAGGTCCTGCGCCCGCTCGTCCGCCTCGTCTGCCGGCACGCGGTGCACCACCCGCGGAGCGAGCGCCACGTTCTGCGCGGCCGTCATGTGGGGGAACAGGTTGAACGCCTGAAACACGATCGCCATCCGGCGTTGGGCGGCGGCGGCGTCGCACCGCGGGTCGGAGACATCGACGCCGTCGAGGAGGACCTGCCCGTCGTCGATCTCCTCCAACAGGTCCACGCACCGTAGCAGCGTCGACTTCCCCGAGCCCGACGCGCCGATCACCGTGACCACCTGATGCTCGTCAACGCTCAGGTCGACGCCGTCGAGCACCCTCGCCGCGCCGTAGCGCTTGACCAACCCGCGCACCTCGAGGACGGGGGTCATGACGACCCCTGCCGGCGGGCGGACCGTGCCGCCACGGCGTCGGCGACCCGCCCGGTCGGGATCGCGAGCAGCACGAACAGCAGTGCCGCGACCACGTACGGGGTGAAGTTGAACGTCCGGGCCGCCTCGATCTGCGCGGCCCGGATCGCGTCCACCGCACCGAGAACGGAGATCAGCCCGACGTCCTTCTGCAGCGCGACGAAGTCGTTGAGCAGCGGTGGCAGCACCCGGCGCACCGCCTGTGGCAGCACGACCAGCCGCATCGACTGACGATGGGTGAGTCCCAGCGATCGTGCTGCGGCTCGTTGCGACGGGTGCACCGACTCGATGCCGGCGCGGAACACCTCTGCCACGTACGCGGAGTAGACGAGGATCAATGTGGCAGTACCGAGCACTGCGGTGTCGGTAGGCACGCCCTGCAGCCGCAGCGCCGGCACCCCGAACCCGATCAGGTACAACGCGATGAGCAGCGGCACCCCGCGGAACAGGTCGACGTAGCCGGTCGCCAGCGCACGCACCGGGAGGAACACCGGGCCGCGCAACGTGCGCAGCACGGCGATCACCAGGCCCAGCACCAGGATCCCGATCTCGGCGACCACGAGCACGCGGATGTTGAGCCAGAGGCCCTCGAGGATCGACGGCAGCGAGGACCACGCCACGTGCACGTCGAAGAAGGTTCCCCGGACCCGTGGCCAGCCCGGCGAGCTCGCCAGCCCGAGACCGACGGCCCCGGCGAACACCACGGTGGACGAGAACGCGACCAGCGCCGAGCGCCGTGCGCGCGAACGCCGGTACGCCAGCCGCTCCCGCGCGAGCGGGCTGAGCTCCGTCGCGACCGGCGGCTCCGTCACCGCAGTTCCGGTGCCGACCCTGCCGCGGCGAGCCACTGCTGCTCCAGGGCCGCCAGGGTCCCGGCCGCCCGCAGCCGCTCGACGGCATCGGACACGCACCCGGTGAGCGGGCTGCCCTTGTCCAGCACCGCGCCGAACTGCTCGGGGGTGCCCGTGCCGGCCGGCAACTGCCCGACGATCTTCCCGCCGTCGAGCTCCGCGGAGGTGATGAAGAACGCCGTCGGCAGGTCCACGACGATCGCGTCCACCTGCCCGTTGGTGAGGGCCAGCTTCGCGTCGTCGTTCGTGTTGAAGACGGCAGGCTGCGACGAGGGCGCGAGCTGGGAGACGATCGCCTCGTAGCTGGTGGTGCCGACCTGCGCGCCCAGCCGCGCTTCCTTCAGCCCTGCGAGGGTCGTCGCCCCGGCGAACGGGCTGGATCCGAGGGTGACGACGGCCTGCTTGACGTCGTAGTAGGGCGCCGAGAAGTCGACGGCCTGCCGCCGCTCGTCGGTGATCGAGAATTCGGTGAGGTTCAGGTCGAACGCCTTGGGTCCGGGTTGGACGGCCGCGTTGAACGGCGCGCGGACCCAGTTCACGGTGTCCCGCGGGTAGCCGAGCTCGCCGGCGATGGCGTACGCGACGGCGCTCTCGAACCCCTTGCCCGACGTTGGGTCGTCGTCCAGGTACCAGGGTGGGTAGACGGGCTGGTCGGTGCCGACGGTCAGGGTTCCCGCGGTGCGGGTCGGGAGCGCCCCGGGCACGCAGGACGCCGCCGCTGGTGGAGTGTTCGTGTCGGCAGGAGCGCAGCCTGCGGCGAGGACGACCGCGGCCGCCGCGAGCAGGCGCCGGACCGGGAGCGGGGGGGTCACCGGGAGATTCTGGCGTGCGGAACCCCCGGCGTCGATGATCGCCACACTCGCGACGATCTCTGAGCGATGCCCGGACCCGGGCGCGCACCCCCACCGCGCCCGAGCCCGGGGCCGCCGGGGGAGGTCAGTGCGCCTGCTGCCGGCCCAGCCGTGCCGTCGTCTCCGCCACGTCCATGCCGTGCAGCCGCAGCAGGTTTTCGCCCGGCTTGCCGAAGGCGTTCATCGGCGAGAAGTCGAACGGGGGAGCCACCCCGTCGAACACGAATGCGTCGCCGATCAACAGCTGGCCTCCTCGGCCTGGGGACGGTGCGCCGCCACGTAGGCGTCGCGGTCGCACAGCGGTGGGGGCGGGCAGGAAGCGGAGCTTGCGCACGGCAGACTCGGACAGCCGGTCGGTGGTCCACGTTTCGTCCCAGACGATCTCGACCTCGGCGCTGTCCACCCCGGGCTGCGTCGCGATCGCCTCCTCCACCTCGGTGAGCACGCGTGAGGCGAACGGGCACCACCCCGAGGTCAGGAGCAGCCCGACCCTCGCGTGGCCGTCGCTCACCGCCACTGACCGCAGCAGCCCCATGTCGACCACCGAGATGCCCTTCTCCCGGCAGCACGGGTCGTAGACGTCCGAGAGGGCGTCCGTGGCCCACTGGGGAACGGCCGAGGGCGCGGGGTCCATGGACTGATCGTGTGACGTCGGCCCGCAGGTGCGAAAGGGCGGTGATTTCAGATGGTGCGTCGCCCGGTCAGGGCAGCCTCACCCGAGGCTGAGCGCCCGGGATACCCGCGACGCGCACGAGCGGAGCCTCTGGCGGGGTACGTCCCGCCGCAACGACGCGGGCGAGGTGACGACCCCGAGCGAGCCGACGCCGTCGGCTGTGGTCACCGGCGCGGCGAGGCAGCGGACCCCCACGGCGTACTCCTCGTCGTCGACGGCGAGGGCGCCCGGGGCGGGGAGCCGGTCGCGGAGCCGGCGACGGTCGACGACTGTGTGCGGGGTGAGGTCGTTCAGCGGGTGCCGGGCGAGGTAGTCCTCCCGCTCCGGAGCCGGCAGCTGGGCGAGGATCGACTTGCCCAGCGCCGTGGCGTGGGCGGCGTGGTGGATTCCGACCCAGAGGTCGATGCGCGGGGCCTTCGGACTGTCGACGATCTCGACCACGACGACCTCGCCGTCGATGTGGCGGGCGAGGTACACCGCGCTGGACAGCTCGTCGCGCAGCCACTCCAGCGCCGGGCGGGCCTGCGCGACCCCGCGGGCGGCGGTCCCGTGGCTGCGGACGACGTCGATGCGATGGCCGAGCACATAGGACCCGCCGTCGAGGCGCTGCAGGTAGTCCTCGTGGGTCAGCGTGCGCAGCAGGTGGTACGTCGTCGAGAGCGGTAGGCCCGCGGCCCTGGCGAGCTCCTTGGCGTGCGCCCGCCCCTCCCGCTCGGCGACGACCTCGAGCAACCGCAGCGCACGCTGCACCGACTGGATCAGGGTCGGACCGCCCTGTTCGCCCACGGCTCCGCTCCTTCGCGGTGTGTTCGCCGACGAGCGTGGCAGAACGGCGCCGCGTTGGGAACGGGGTCCGGCGCTTCGCGCGCCGGCCCTGGTCCTCGCATGGTCCCCGGGCTCTGCGAGGACCATGCGAAGCGCGCGAACGGGACCTTGTAAGCTCATCGGCGGTAGCGTGTCCGAGCGGCCGAAGGAGCACGCCTCGAAAGCGTGTGAGGTGCAAGCCTCCGTGGGTTCAAATCCCACCGCCACCGCCATTGAGCTGCGAAACGCCGGCCGAGTCGATCAAGGCTGGGTCGGCGTTTCGGCTTCTGGTTGCGTTTCGTCGCTGGAGTTCCGGCCCTGTGGCGCTTGGGCGGTGTGCTGCTGGGCCGTCGCCGTTACGTTCGGTGGGTCGTCTTGTGCGTGC
>JAODNO010000646.1 GCA_025465235.1 Pseudonocardia sp. | reverse complement strand
GGCCTCGTCGAGCTCGAGCTCGTCGGCCAGCTCCAGGAGCAGCTCGAGGCTCTCGTCGACGACCTCGGCGCAGCGGGCGTCCGGTCGGTCGGTCTTGTTGACGACCAGCACGACGGGCAGCCCGGCGATCAGGGTCTTGCGGAGGACGAAGCGGGTCTGTGGGAGGGGGCCTTCACTCGCGTCGACGAGCAGCACGACGCCGTCGACCATGGACAGGCCGCGCTCGACCTCACCACCGAAGTCGGCGTGGCCCGGAGTGTCGACGACGTTCACCGTCATCCCGTGCCAGTCGATCGCCGTGTGCTTGGCGAGGATCGTGATGCCCTTCTCCCGCTCCAGGTCGCCGGAGTCCATGACCCGGTCGACGAGGGCGGCACGCTCACCGAATGCGCCTGAGGCGCGGAGCATGGCGTCGACGAGAGTGGTCTTGCCGTGGTCGACGTGGGCGACGATGGCGACGTTGCGGAGCTGCGCGCCCGTCGCGCGGTTCGCGAAGGGCGGGTCCGCGGGGGCCGCGAGAGTAGATGCTGCTGTGCTCACAATTCAGGGTAGCCCGGCCGGGCACCCGTCCTGCCGTGGGCGTGAGCACAGCCTCACCTCTCCCCGGGCGGCCGCGTCCGGGGCGCCACGCTGGATTCCACGTGCGGCGGCCGCGTCGGGCCCCGCCCTCGTGGCACGGTGCGCCGAGCCGAGCGGCGACAGCAGGACGTGCGCACTGAACCGATTCGGCTCACTTGCGCGCCGAGCGGCCAGCGACCAGGGTCGGAAGGTTCTCCGGCACTGTGGAGGCGCGCGGACCGGGGAGCCGAGCGGGCCCGGCGAAAGCCTCGGCAGCACCGCCATCCGGGCGGCGCGCAGCGCCTCGCGCCGCTCCTGGTCGATCAGCGGGCCGTCAGAAACGTGTCGAAGATCACCCATGGCGCAGGCGGCTCCGCGATCATCTGGCGGCACCCAGGCCTCGCGCGACCTCGTGCGCGATCTCGGCGAGCACGGCCCGCGGCCTGTTGGAGAGGTCGTGCCAGGTGTAGCGCAGGATCCTCCAGCCGTTGCGGGCCAGCGCATTCATGCGCCGCATGTCGGCCTGGCTCCGTTCCGCGTCCATGTGCCACGCCCAGCCGTCCACCTCGATCGCGACGCGGGAGGCGGGGAAGGCGACGTCGATCAGGTACCCGGCGGCCGGAAACGCGCGGTGCCATCCGGTCGCGCCCGACTCGCGCAGCATCGCCACCAGCTGGCGCTCCGCCACGGAGGCCGACCGGTCGGCAGCGGCCGCCAGCATCCGACCGGCACTGGCCGACCCGTGCGAGCCGAGGTTGCGGCAGTAGGCCTGGTACATCGCCGGGAACGCGACCGAGCGCTGGAGCGCGCGGTCGAGCAGCAGGCTCCCTCGGTCACCGAGCTCGACGGCGGCCTCGAGTGCGGTGAGCGGCTGTGCGGTGACGATGACACCCCGCCGCTCGAGGACGTCCTCGGCCGCCAGCTCGCGGCTCCGCACGTTCACGCCGGGGCGCCCACGCGGGTACCGCTGCCGGGGCACCGTGACCGCCACCGTCGCAGGCGGCCGCTCGGCCATGCCTTGCCACCAGGCGGCGGCCACGCCGCACACGACGGCGCCCTCGCCCGCCCAGAGCGCAGCCGCCCGGATCCTCACCTCGTCGTCGTAGCGGTGGCCGCTCGCGAGGTAGACCCGCGGATGCAGCGGCCGCCAGCGCCGCAGCCGCAACCGGTGGTCGACGGCGTCGCGGGAGAGGCCGGCGCGGATCGCCTGGTCACGACCGATCACGCCGGCCTGACGGGCGAGGATGCTGTCGATGGACATGCCCGCCATCGACGGCGGCGGCCTTCCAGCGGTTCCCCGGCGGCCGCTGGACGTTGCGATGGGGAACGCCGGCAGCTCGACCGGCCCCTCGGCTAGGTGCCTTCCACTGCGGGAGTGCCCGCCCGCAGCAGCGCGACGAGGTCGGCGACCACGGCGCGGTCGGCGTCCACCCAGTCCACCTCCGCCACCTCGTCCGGCCCCACCCAGCGCAGCGCCGAGTGCTCCAGCGGGCGCGGCTCGGGAGCTTCCGGGCCGAGCTCGGCGGTGTGGACCCGCAGCACCCCCGCGTCGATCGGCAGGTCGGTACCGAGCCTTCCTGTCACCCGGACCTGCGCGGCCAGCTCCTCCCGGCACTCCCTGACGACCGCGTCCGGCTCCGACTCCCCTGGCTCCACCCGCCCACCGGGCAGCTCCCAACGGCCGGCGAGGGCCGGGGGGCGGGTCCGCTGGGCGACGAGAAGCTCGCCGTCGCGCAGAACCGCGGTGGCCACGACCACGGGTCCGGCGACCAGCGCGGCGGCCCGTTCGACGAGGACCTCGGACCGGGCGGCCAGCGTCCGCAGCACCAGCCGCCGTAGCAGCAGCACGTCGGCGACCCGGCCCAGCCGGCCGAGCGGCGTTGCCCACCGGATCTCGTCGAGTACGAGGGTGCCGGCCGCGGTCGGGGTGAGGGTGACGGTGTGCGTCAGCTCGCGCAGTGGCCCCGCGACCAGCGTCGATGTCATCCCGGCCTGCGAGACCGCGTCCACCCGGGTGTGCACCGGGACCCGGACGCCTGGCCCGATCAGGGTGTGGATCCGAACCTGGGTGCCCGGTGTCAGCAACCGGACCGGCGCGAAGAGCCGGTGGCCGCAGCGGTGCAGGGCGGCGGCCGCCACGTCGGCGTCCCGGAGCAACCCGGCCACCGTCCGCGGCGGGGCGTCGATGAGCACGGTCGAGCGGAGGACGGGCACCCGGCGATGTTCCCAGCGGCGGCTCGGCCGCTCTGCATCGCGGGTCCCCGACCGGCACGCCCGGACGCCGGGGCGATCGCCCCGCTCCTCCACGCGCACTACTCCGGACCGGGCCCAGCCTCCGGAGCCGTCGGGCCGGCCAACCGGGCAGACGGAGATCCGCCATCGGGCTGCCCAGCGGCCGGCATGGCTGAGCGGGCCGACCCCGCAGAGGGAGGCCCCGTGTCGGGAGCCGGGCCGCCCTCGGGGACAGGCGTGGCAGGCCACCGCACCTCGATGCGGGCCCCGCCGGACGGAGTCGCACCGGCCGTCACGGAGCCGCCGCGGCCCCGGACGAGCGCCGCAACCAGGGCGAGCCCGAGACCGGCGCCACCGCCTGCCTCCGGGGACAGGCGCAGGAAGCGGTCGAAGATCCGCTGCCGGTCGGCCTCGGGAATCCCCGGACCGTCGTCCTCCACGACGAGCCGCACCGACCGGCGCGCGGGCAGCACGCCGATCCGCACGAGGGAACGGGCATAGCGGCGCGCGTTGGCGATGAGGTTGTCCAGCACGAGGGCCACCTCCGACGGGCTCGCGCCTGCGTGCGCCGGCGCCGGGGCGACGAGCTGCAGCACCGGTTCGTCGGCCTCGGCTCCCGCGGCCCTGGCCATGGCGGCCCGCGCGGCGGCCACGAGGTCCACCGACTGGGCGGGAGGCCGTTGCCCGGCGTCGGCCCGGGCCAGTGCGAGCAGGTCCGAGAGCAGCGTCGAGAGCCGGGCCGCCTCCTCCGCCACCGAACGCAGCGACTCCTGTGCCAGGTCGGGGTCGGGGTGCGCCACGGCCACCTCCGCCTGCGCGCGGATCGCGGCCACCGGCGACCTGAGCTCGTGCGCGGCGTCGCCCGTGAACCGTTCCAGGCGCGCGACGGCCTCGTCGCGCCGTGCCAGAAGGAGGTTGATCTCCTCGGCCAGCGCACGCAGCTCGTCGCGCGGTACGGGCACCGGCAGGCGCTGGCCGGGCGGCAGGGCAGCGGCCGCGGTGCGCATCCGGTCCACCGGGCGCAGCGCCGCCCTGGTGGCCACCCACGCTGCGAGCACGACGACGGCCCCGACCACGAGCGCGCCCACCACGAACCCGATCGCGGCGTGCGCAAGCAGGATCGCCCCACCGACGATGTCCGCCGTCACGACGACGAGCCGGGTGGAGCCGTCCGGCGTCACAGTGGTGACGGCCAGCCATCGCCGCAGCTCCGTGAGACGCCCGGCGGTGAGTGCTTGGCCCGCCGCGAGCTCCCGGACCTGCTTGGGCCGCAGCGGCAGGTCGGGCCCGCCATCGACGGGATCGCCCGCGCTGTCGAGGACGCGGACCTCCGGTTGCCGCACGTCGGCGGCGGGAGTTCCGGCCGCCAGCTGCGCCGCCACCGCCTGGGCCTGGCCACGCAGCTCGGCGTCGGCGGCGCCGAGCATCGTGCCGTAGAGCAGGCCCACACCCAGCCGGCTCAGGGCCAGCAGAGCTGCAAGGGCGACGACCCCGACGACAAGCGTGATCCGCAACCGCAACGTCCGCGCGGCCCACCACCGCCGCAGCCGGTGCGCCGGACTTCTCATGGCGGTTCGGCCCCGGCCCCGACGAGCACCGAGCTGGTCATGAGGACTCGACGATGTAGCCGTAACCACGCACCGTCTTCAGGACGTGCCCGGCACCGACCGCGTCGAGCTTGCGCCGCACATACCCGACGTACACCTCGACGACGTTGCGGCTGGCCGCATGCTCGTCGCCCCAGACGAGGCGCAGCAGCTCGTCCTTCGCGACCGCCGTGTCGGGCCGGCAGGCGAGCGCGTGCAGCAGCGCGAACTCACGCGGCGAGAGCTCGACCACGGCACCGTTCCAGCTCACCGCCCTGGAGACGGGGTCGACGATCAGGGACCCCAGCCGGACGCGCTGCCCGGTCCGGCCGAGTGCGGCATCACGGCGGCGCAGCAACGCCCGCAGCTGCGCCACCAGAACGACGAAGGCGAACGGCTTGACGAGGTAGCCGTCCGCTCCGAGGTCGAGCCCGTCGGCCTGGTCGAACTCGCCGTCCTTGGCCGACAGCAGCAGCACCGGCGTGTCCACCCCGGCCGCGCGCAGCTGCTCGAGGACCCGGTAGCCCGACAGGCCGGGAAGAATGATGTCGAGCACGACCGCGTCGAAGCTGCCGGTGAGCGCGGCGTTGAGCGCGGACGGACCGTCGGCGAGGGCCACGACCTCCATGCCTTCGGCCGTGAGCCCGCGCGCGACGGCCGTCCGAATGCCCGGTTCGTCGTCGACCACCAGCACGCGTGCCATTGCCGCGGACGCTACCCGGCCGAGGGCCCGCTCCACCTTGGAGGACTCTCAGCAGGGATGAGTCACGCTGTGCACATGGCAACGGGGCATGGTGGCGTGGGGAACAGGGGCACGCGGAGCAGGGGAAGGGCAGGACGGACCGTCGCCGCGGGCGTCGCGGTCGCAGGCGCGGTGGGTCTCGGCCTGCTGGCGGTCCCCGGCGGGGCCGGCGCGGCGCCCGAGCTGCCGCCCGTCACGGCCGCCGATCTGGTCGGCTCGGTGCTGGCGGCGCGCCCCGGCGCGTTCGGCGGCACGGTCGAGCTGGACAACGCGCTGGGCCTCCCGGCGCTGCCGAACCTGCCGCAGGCGGCCGATGGCACGAGCACCGCACGGGTGTGGTCCGACGGTGAGGGCCGCGGCCGGATCCAGGTCCCCACCAAGGCGGGTGAGCGCACGCTGGTGTCCGACGGGGCGACCTTCTGGTCCTGGAACTCGGAGGACCGCACGGTCACGCGGGCACCGGAGCACAGCGCGCAGCGTCCGGAGGGCGCCGCCACCGACCCCACGGCCGCGGCCACCCAGGCGCTCGCCGCGCTCCAGCCCACAAGCGAGATCAGCGTCGTCGGCACGGCCGAGGTCGCGGGCCTCCCGGCGTACGAGCTC
>JAODNO010000318.1 GCA_025465235.1 Pseudonocardia sp. | reverse complement strand
GACGGTCCGGCCGCCGTCGGGCGCGTTGTTCCGGCGCGGCGCGCCGCTGCCGTCCGCGGTCCGGCCCGGGTCTGGCGGCGGACGGTCCACCGGCCGCGTGGTGGTGGTCGGCGCCGGGCACGTCGGGATGATCACCGCGATGCGGTTGACGGACGCCGACGTGTTCGCCGAGGTCGTGCTCGTCGACATCGATGAGGGCCGGGCGCAGGGCATCGCGCTCGACCTCAGCCACACCGCCGCGCTCGGCGGCTTTGCCACGCAGGTGCGCGGCACCGCGACGGTGGAGGACGCCGGCGCCGCCGACTACGTCGTCATCACCGCGGGTCGCGCGCGTCAGCCCGGGATGAGCCGCTCGGACCTGGTGAGCACGAACGCCGCCATCGTCGGCGACGTCGCGCAGCGGGTGGCCCGCACCTCCCCGAACGCGGTGATCGTCGTGGTCACCAACCCGCTGGACGAGATGACGCAGCACGCCTGGCGGAGCTCCGGGTTCCCAGCCGAGCGCGTCATCGGGATGGCCGGGGTGCTGGACACCGCCCGGTTCCAGGCCCTCGCCGCGTTGACCGGCACCGGGCGCGCCGACCGGATCGACGCGCTCGCGCTCGGCAGCCACGGCGAGGAGATGGTGATCCCGCTGTCACGGGCCACCGTGGACGGGCGCCCGCTCTCCTCGACGATCGACCGGGCCACCCTCGACGCCGTCGTGGATCGGGCCCGCGGCTCCGGGGCCGAGGTCGTGGGCCTGTTGAAGACCGGTAGCGCCTTCATGGCGCCCGGGATGTCCGCCGCACGGATGGTGTTGGCGATGGCGGGGGACACCGGCGAGGTCATGCCCGCCGCCGTACTCGCCGACGGCAGCTACGGCATCCGTGACGTCTACGTCGGCCTGCCGGCGCGCCTCGGCCGCGGCGGGGTGCGGGAGATCGTTGAGCTCGACCTCGCCCCGGACGAGCTCGCCGCCCTGCGCGAGGCGGCGGAACGCATCCGGGACCGGTTGGGACAGCTCGCGTCATGAGGGCGGTGCTGTTCGCGGGCGACGGCGAGGTGCGGGTCGACGCGGTCTCCGACCCGGGCATCGAGGACGCGACCGATGCCGTCGTCCGGGTCCGCCGCGCCGCGATCTGCGGCACCGACCTGCACGCCGTGGCCCACTCCGCGCAGCTGCCGCGAGGGTTCGTGCTCGGCCACGAGTTCGTGGGCGAGATCGTCGACGCCGGTTCCGGCGTGCTCGGGCACCGGATCGGCGACATGGTGGTGGGTGCGGACTACACCGCGTGCGGCAACTGCTGGTGGTGCCGGCGGGGCGACCACTGGGAGTGCGCCGAGCGCCGCTTCTTCGGCACCGGATCGGCGTTCGGGCCGCCGCTGGCGGGCGCGCAGGCCGAGCTGGTGCGTGTCCCGTACGCCGACACCGTGCTGCGCGCCGTCCCCGACGGGATCGGCCTCGACGCGGCGGTCTTCCTCGGCGACACCCTCGCCACCGGATACGCGGCCGTGCGCCGGGCCGGGTTCCGTCCCGGGGACACCGTCGCCGTGGTCGGCGGGGGACCGGTGGGCCAGCTGACCAGCCTCGCCGCGCAGGCGTGCGGAGCAGGAGTCGTGGTCCTCGTCGAGCCCGTGGAGACCCGCCGTGCGCTCGCCGCCGCCCAGGGTGCGCTGGGCACCGATCCCGACGACGCCCGCGCCCTCGTCGACCTGGTCACCGACGGCCGCGGCGCCGACGCGGTCGTCGATGCGATCGGAGGACCGCGGGGGCTGGAGACCGCCTTCGGGCTGGTCCGCCGTCGCGGCGCCGTCGTGTCGGTGGGGGTGCACACCGACGCGACGGGCCCGCTGCCCGCGGCCCGCGCCTTCGCCGACGAGCTCAGCCTGCGCTTCGTCATCGGCAACCTCATGCGGGACGCCGACGAGCTGATCGGCCTGGTGCGCTCCGGCGCGATCGACCCGACGGTGGTCGCCACCGAGTCCGTGCCGCTGGACGATGCGCCGAACGCGTACCGCCGGATGGCCGAGCGACGTACCCTCAAATCACTCATCGCACTCTGACGGGCGGCGGAGGCCTGGCAATGACGCCACTCGAACGCGGTCAGGTGGTCCCGCTCCGCGAGCCCGGCCCGGACGTGCACGCCGACGAGCTGGATGCCCTGCTCGTCGAGGTCCCCCCGGATGCCCGGTCGGCTGTCGAACGGGTCGCCGCCGCCGCGTCGCGCCTGGTGGGTGCCACCGTGAGCGTGGGCTGGGAGGGCCGTCGCGTCGGCACCGACGGGTGTGGCGTGGTGCGGGCCGGGCGGGTCGCCCTGCACTGGGACCCGACGGTCGCGGTCACGCCGGCTTCGGCGCGGCGCCTGCGGCAGGCGTGCGCGTGGTTGTCCCTGGCCGGTGAACGTGACGAGGCCGTACGGGGTGCGGACATGGCCGCCGCCGAGGCCACCGTCATCCGGGACGTCGTCGAGCGGCTCCTGTCGGTGCGTGACGTCGACCAGGTGCTGCTATCCATCGCCGACCACACCCTGCGGCTGCTGGACTCCGACAACTGCGGCGTGCTGCTGCGCGAGGGTGACGAGGTGCGGATGAGGTCCTGCGTGGGCAACCGCGTGATCGACACCGCGCGGCTGAGGA
>JAODNO010000590.1 GCA_025465235.1 Pseudonocardia sp. | reverse complement strand
ACGACGGCAGGAAGCTGTGGTGGATGTTCAGCGCCCGTCCGCTCCACTCCCGGCACAGCTCGGGCGGGAGGATCTGCATGAACCGCGCCAGCACGATCGCGTCGGGATCGTGCTGCTCGACCAGCCCGCGCAGCTCGTCGAACGCCTTCTTCTTCTCAGCTGTGTGATGGCCGCTGCCAGGGGCCGGGAACGCGACGTGGTGGAACGGCACGCCATGCGCGCGCACGATGTCGCCCAACGAGTCGCGGCTGCCGATCACGGCCTCGAGCTGCACGGGGAGCTCCCCGGCCGCGACCCGACCCAGCAGGTCGTGCAGGCAGTGCGGTTCCCTGGTCACCAGCAGGACAGCGCGCTTGGGCATCGCGGTGTCGGTGACCGTCCAGTCGGTCTCTCCGCCGAGCTCCGCGGCGACCTCGGAGAAGCGGGTCCGCAGCTCCTCGGCGTCGAAGGGCAATGAGTCGGCCCGCACCACCTGCCGAGTGAAGAACCAGCCGGTGGTCGGATCGGAGTGGTAGCCCGCCTCCACGATCCACCCGCCGGCATCGGCGAGGAAACCCGCGATCCTCGCCACGATGCCGGTCGTGTCGGGACAGCTCAGTGTGATCACATAGCGCTGATCCGCGAAGACATCCACGTCCGAGATGGTGCACTGTGGTAAACGGCATGTCTCGAGCGCGGGTCACCTGGCGCAGACTTGAACGGTGATCTCACGGGCGATCGAGACCGACCACCCGGCTCGCACCCGACGCCACGCGGTGGCCGCGATGACATTCGCCACCGGTGTGATCGTCGCCAACAACTACTACGCCCAGCCGCTCGAGCACGCCCTCGCCGGGGCGTTCCACGCTTCCTCGTCCGCGGTCGGCACGGTCCTCACACTCATCCAGCTCAGCTACGCGCTGGGGCTCGCGACCCTCGTTCCGCTGGGCGACCTGCTGGAGCGCCGCAGGCTCATCGTCACGATGGTGTCGGTGACGGTCATCGGGATGGTGCTCGTCGCCGTGGCGCCGTCGCTGGGCGTCCTCGCGGCGGCGTCGGCGATGGTCGGGCTCACGACCGTGGCCGCGCAGGTGCTCGTGCCCTTCGCCGCCCACCTCGCCCCCAAGGGCCAGGAGGGCAAGACGATCAGCACGGTGATGAGCGGGCTGCTGATCGGCGTGCTGGTCTCCCGGGTCGTGGCCGGTTTGGTCTCGCAGGCGCTCGGCTGGCGGGCGGTGTTCCTCCTCGGGGCGCTGCTCACCGCGGTGTCGGTCGCGCTGCTGTGGCGCACGCTGCCCGTGCTGCCACCCGCCACCAAGGTGCGCTACTCGGCCCTGCTGCGCTCCGTGTTGACGCTGCTGCGCGAGGAGCCGGTGCTGCGCTGGCGAATCATCTACAGCGCGTCGAGCTACGCCGCGTTCGGCGCGCTCTGGACCAGCATCGGCTTCATGCTGGCCGCCCCTCCGCACAACTTCAGCGAAGGACCCATTGGACTGTTCGCCCTGTTCGGGGTGGCCGGGGCGGTGGGAGCCCGCTTCGCTGGACGGCTCGCCGATAGGGGCTGGGCGCACTACGCCGTCGGCGGCTTCCTGGCCCTCGCGGTGGTGGCATGGGTGCCGATCAGAGAAGGAGCCGGAGCGGGGGTCGGGGCGCTGGTGGCACTCGCGATCGGGCTGCTCCTGTTCGACCTCGGGGTGCAGGGCGTGCATGTCAGCAACCAGGCGATCATCTACGCCCTGCGCCCGGATGCGCGCAGCCGGATCAACTCCGCATACATGACGTTGTACTTCCTGGGCGGAGCGGCGGGCAGCGGATTCTCCGCCGTGCTGTACGCGGGCCACGGGTGGCGCGGGGTGTCGGTGCTCGGCGCGGCGCTACCGGCGATCGGACTCGTGCTCTGGGTGGTCGACACCGCCCTGCGACGCCGCGCGGTCAGCGTGTCTCCGCGAGCCATTCCTGCAGGAACCGGGACTCCATCTCCAACAGGTTCTGTACCTGGCCGACCACGAAGCTCTCGATCCGGCCGCCGATGACCGGCACGTTGACGGTGACGTCGATGCGGACACGCAGTTCACTGCCCCCGCCGTCGGTGTCGTTGAGCCGCATCCCGCCTGCAGCGGACGCCGGAGTGCCGGCGACGGTCACCTTCGTCTCGCCGGTGTAGCGGCCGCGGTCCACCCGCGTCCAGCTCTCGTCCCGCTCGACGGTGATGGCACCGGGAAGAACGCCCCGCAGGAGGGACGGCAGGTCCTTCGCGTCCAGGCCGTGGCGCAGTCGGTAGTGCGCGCCCTGCTCGTCGGAGTGGTGATCCAGCAGCTCGGCGCGTGCCCCACCGATCTTCGCCAGCCGGGCCCGCAGGTACTCGGGGTCGACCATCGCCGCGTAGACCTCGTCCGCCCGGTACGGCGACGTGGAGCGGTGGTCGACCAGGTGGGACATGTTTCGGAGGTTACCGTTGGCGCCGTGCTGGTACCCGATGTGGTCACTCGCCTCGCCCCGTTGACCACGCTGCGGCTCGGCGGCCCCGCAGGCAAGGTGGTCGCCGCGGCCTCTGCGGACATCGTGGTCGACGCCGTCCGGGCGGCCGACGCTGCGGGCGAGCCCCTGCTGCTGCTCGGCGGCGGCTCGAACGTCGTCATCGCGGACGAGGGATGGCCGGGCACAGTCGTGCGGGTGACCAGCGCCGGGCGGGTCGTGGAGCGGCAGAGCGACGGTTCCGTGCTGCTCACGGTCGAGGCCGGGGAGGACTGGGACGACGTAGTCGCGGCCTGCGTGGCCGACGGGCTCGGGGGGCTGGAGTGCCTCTCCGGAATCCCCGGGCGGACCGGTGCGACCCCCGTACAGAACGTCGGCGCCTACGGCGTGGAGATCGCCGAGCTGCTCATCGACGTCGACCTCTACGACCGTCGCGCGGGAGTCGTCCGGCAGCACGTGCCTGCCGGCGAACTGGGTCTGGGGTACCGCGCCAGCGCACTCAAGGGCCGCGACGACGCGATCGTGCTGCGGGTTCGGTTCGCCCTTTCCGGGGACAGCGCGAGCGCGCCGATCCGCTACCCCGAGCTTGCGCGGGCGCTCGGCGTCGAGCCCGGCTCCCGGGTGCCGGCGGCGGTGGCTCGGGAGGCGGTGCTCGGGCTGCGGCGTGGCAAGGGCATGGTGCTCGATCCGGCCGACCGCGACACCTGGAGCGCCGGGTCGTTCTTCACCAACCCCGTGCTCCCCGAAGCCGGCGTACCGGGGGACGCGCCGCGCTGGCCCACCGGGTCCGGGCTCGTCAAGATCCCGGCGGCCTGGCTGATCGAGCGGGCCGGGTTCCGGCGCGGACACCCCGGCCCCGGCGGGCGCGTCGCCCTGTCGGACAAGCACGTGCTTGCCCTCACCAACCGCGGCGACGGCTCCACGGCCGATCTGCTCGCGCTGGCCCGCGAGGTGCGCGACGGGGTGCGCGATCGTTTCGATGTCGATCTGGTACCGGAGCCGGTGTTGATCGGCTGCCGAATCTGAGCCGCGCGTAACCTCCCACCGGGCAGTCACGGGGGGCAACCGGGCGGGTACTCGGACGTCTCTCACTGCGGGTAGTGCGGTGGGGGGATTCATGAAGAGGATGCTGCTGATCCTGGCGGTGGTGCTGGTGGGCATACTGGGCGTCGTCACCGCCGCCACCGCCGCGGGGCGGCCGAAAGGGTCAGCGGACGCCTCGACGCCACAGGTACTGGCGCCGTCGGCGGCGATCGACTACGCACCGGCCGCCGGCTCGAGCGACAACAGTCCCACCGGAACGGCCACGGTGACCGTCCGGGACGGCGCGTTCGACGACGTCACGCTGACCGCCCCCCGCGGAGACACGGTGCAGGGCACGTTCAACGACGACCGGACGAGCTGGAGCACCACCGAGCCGCTCGGCTACGACATGTCCTACACGTGGGGGGGCGCCGCCACCGGTCTCGACGGCAGGTCCGTGCCGCTGCAGGGCGCGTTCACCACCGTGGCGCCGGCGAAGACCGTGCGTGGCACGCTCAACATCGGTGACGGCCGCACCGTCGGTGTCGGGGCGCCGGTGCGGATCCAGTTCAACGGCCACGTCGCCGATCGGGCCGCGGTCGAGCGAGCCCTGTCGGTCAGCACCTCGGTGCCCGTCGAGGGCTCGTGGGGCTGGCTGCCCGATGAAGGCGGCGGCTCGCGGGTCGACTACCGGCCCAAGGCGTACTGGCCGAGCGGAACCACCGTCACCATCAAGGCGAACCTGTACGGGGTGGCGTACGGGCAGGGCTCCTACGGTGCAGCCGACATCTCCTCGACGTTCGAGATCGGCCGCGCGCAGATCGTGAAGGCCGACGTCAACAGTCACCGGATGATCGTGATGCGCGACGGGCAACAGGTCGCCGACTTCCCGGCGAGCTACGGCCTCGGGTCCGACCCCAACCGCAACACCCGGTCCGGCATCCACATCGTCACGGAGAAGTTCACCGATAAGCGGATGATCAGCCAGCGGTACGGCTACGACAGCGTCGAGCAGTGGGCCGTGCGGATCAGCAACAACGGCGAGTTCATTCACGCCAACCCGGCGTCGGCAGCGGCGCAGGGCTCCAACAACGTCACCCACGGCTGCGTCAACCTCTCCATCGACAACGCGAAGGCGTACTACGACATGGCGCTGTACGGCGACCCGGTCGAGGTGACGGGCACCCCGGTCCAGCTCTCGGCCCGCGACGGCGACATCTGGGACTGGACGATGAGCTGGGAGAAGTGGAAGGGCCTGTCCGCCCTGTAGGAGGGTTGCCGCTCGACTCGTCCGGGTACGGGCCCGCATGCGTCCCGACGAGCTGAGCAAGCAGACGACCACCCGGGCTGAGCCCCTGCCCGAGGAGCGGGTCGCCGAGCACGGTGGGGAGGACCGCCGTGCGGAGGCAGCCGAGGTCCTGCGCGACTCCGAGGAGCGTCTGACGGAGGTCGTCGAGGGCAACGCGCCGGGCGATGCGGCCCATGAGCACCGCCGGTCCGAGGAGGCGGCGACCGGGTAGGAGGTGCCGGTTCAGGGAGCGCTCATGGCTCGCGGTGTGCCCGCATCGCGCTCGCCTGGTTGCGCGGCTTGATCACGATCTGGTCGATGTTCACGTTGCTCGGCCGGGTGGCGGCGAACGCGATCACGTCGGCCACGTCCGCGGGGGTCAACGGCGTGATGCCGCGGTACACGCCGGCCGCCCGCTCCTCGTCGCCGTCGAAGCGCACGACGGAGAACTCGGTCTCCACCAGGCCGGGCAGGACCTCCGTCAACCGAACCGGCTGCCCGAGCAGCTCCCCTCGCAGCGTGCGGTGCAGCATCGCCTGCGCGTGCTTCGCCCCTGTGTAGCCCGCCCCGTTGTCGTAGGTTTCCAGGGCGGCGATCGAGGTGACCGTGACGATGTGCCCGTCGCCGGAGGCAAGCAACGCCGGTAGCAGCGCCTTCGTCACGCGCAGGGTGCCGATCACGTTGGTCTCGAACATCCAGCGCCAGGCCTCCTCGTCGGCCTGTAGAACCGGCTCCAGGCCCTTGGCTCCCCCGGCGTTGTTGACGAGCAGCCTGCAGTCGGGAACGGCTGCGGCGAAGGCAGCGACGGACTCGGGGTCCGTGACGTCCAGGCGCACCGCGGTGCCGTCGATCTCGGCAGCGATCTCGGCGCACCGGTCGACGCGCCGGGCGCCCAGCACGACGTAGAACCCCGCCTTCGCGAGCGCACGGGCGGTTGCAGCGCCGATGCCGGAGCTGGCACCGGTGACGACGGCGGTGGGTCGATCGCTCATGGTTCGAGCCTAATGCGGCGCGAAAAGGTTACTCCAGGCCCTGCTGCGCCATCCGCGAACCGCGGCGCGCAGTGGCTCGCTGCCAGGAGAAGACGCCGTACCCGAACCCGCCGATCAGCGCGCCGGCGACGCAGGTGGTGAACCAGATGTCCAGGTGGCGGCCGGTCACCGCCCACATGACCAGCAGAGCTGCAGCCCCGAGCAGCCACAGTGTGGTGCCGACGATCGCCACTGTGTGCACCTGGCTGAGCCGTGGTGACAGTGTTGGAGGGTCGACCATATGACCAGCCTACGGCCGGGGTCCGGGATCTACGGTATCCCTGTGATCGAGCGCCTCTTCCGCGTGTCCGAGCGCGGCTCCACGGTTGGTCGGGAGCTGCGCGGCGGACTCGTCACGTTCGTGACGATGTCCTACATCATCGTGCTCAACCCGTTGATCCTCGGCAGCTTCACTCCGGACGGACCCGGCGCCAAGACCGACGCGCTGGGCAACGTGCTCGGCGTGCCCCAGGTGGCGGCGGTGACGGCGCTGGTGGCCGGCGTCATGACGCTGCTGTTCGGACTCATCGCCAACTACCCGTTCGCGATCGCTACCGGTCTCGGGATCAACACGCTCGTCGCCGTCACGCTCGCTCCCCTGATGAGCTGGCCGGAGGCGATGGGCCTGGTCGTGGTCGACGGTCTGATCATCGTGCTGCTCGCCGCAACGGGCTTCCGTACGGCGGTGTTCAACGCGGTTCCGCCGGCGTTGAAGGCGGCGATTGCCGTCGGGATCGGTTTGTTCATCGCGTTCGTCGGGCTGGTGGACGCCGGTTTCGTCCGGCGCATCGCCGACGCGGCAGGCACCACCGTGCCGGTCGGGCTGGGCATCGGGAACTCGATCGCGTCGTGGCCGACCTTGGTGTTCGTCGTCGGCCTGCTGATCACGGCCGTGTTGGTGGCCCGTGGCGTGCGGGCCGGGATTCTGCTCGGGGTCGTCACCACCACCGTGATCGCGATCATCGTCGAGTCGATCGTGCACGTCGGACCGTCGGCCGGCACGAACCCGAAGGGATGGGCACTGTCGGTGCCGACGCTTCCTGACAGTGTCGTCAGCGTGCCCGACCTCTCGCTCGTCGGCGCGGTGTCCTTCGGCGCGTTCGTCCACCTCGACCTGCTCACCGTCGTGCTGCTGGTGTTCACGCTCGTGCTCGCCAACTTCTTCGACGCGATGGGCACGATGACCGGGCTGGGCCAGCAGGCCGGGCTCGTCGACAAGGATGGGCAGCTGCCGGGAATCGGTCGGGCCCTGATCGTCGAGGGTGCGGGCGCAGTGGTCGGCGGGGCGGCGTCGGCGTCGTCCAACACGGTGTTCGTCGAGTCGGCGGCGGGTATCGCCGAGGGTGCCCGCACCGGCCTGGCCAACATGCTCACCGGCGTGCTCTTCCTGCTCGCGATGTTCTTCACCCCGCTCTACTCGGTGGTGCCGATCGAGGCGGCGGCGCCGGCGCTGGTGATCGTGGGGGCGCTGTTGATGCGGCAGATCACCCAGATCGACTTCACCGAGTTCCGGATCGCGCTGCCGGCGTTCCTGACGATCGTCGTCATGCCGTTCACGTACTCGATCGCCAACGGGATCGGGGCGGGGTTCATCTCCTACACGGTGCTGGCCGCCGCCACCGGCCGCGCCCGTGCCGTGCACCCCCTGATGTGGATGGTGTCCGTGGCGTTCGTCGGCTACTTCGCGGTGGGGCCGCTACGGGCGCTGTTCCGCGGATAGCCGGCGCGGAGGAATGCTTGCGGCTACAGAAGAGGCTGGGCGAGCCTCACCTCGTTGCTTCGTAGTGGGACTGACGCGCCAGTTCGAGAAAGCGCAGCGGTCTCAGATGCCGTAGATGCGCACCCAGTCGACCTCGAGCTGCACGCGATCGGGGGTCGTGTTGTCGAGCGGCGGGATCCAGTCCTTGCCGTAAGGGCCGATGTCCTGCTGGATCGCGAGATGCATCGGACGCGGCGGGATCGTCTTCGGATCGCTGGACCGGAAGATCTGCTGGCCGTCGATGAAGCCGGCCACGTGGTCGGGTGTCCACTCGACCGCGTAGTTGTGCCACTGCGTGAAGTCACCCTGCACGGTCGTGCCGACCTGGCTGTTGTCCTGGCCGTAGTGCAGGACGAAGTGGCTCTCGTTGCGCTGCCCCTTGGGGATCTCCATGAAGTTGATCTCGCCCCCCTCCGGCCAGTCCTCGGCGTCCGGCCAGAGCAGGATGACGGCCCCGTAGCCGGTGCCTCGCTGCGTGCGTGCCCGCACCTCCCAGCGTCCGTACCGCTGGCCGTCCGACCACGCCATGCCCGCGGAGGAGTAGCCGTGGCTGGTGAGCTTCATCGTGCCGTCGCTGACCGACAGGTTCTTCGGGTCGTGCCGGCCCACGCCACCCGTGGTCTTCCCGGTGTAGAAGTCCCAGGTGCCTGTACTCACCGCGGTGCCGTCGAACTCGTCGTGCGTCAGGAGCGGCCAGTTGCCCCGTATCGCCGCCTCGGCGTCGGACCGCGTGCTCGGGTCGAGGGTCGCCTGGCCCTGCGGGCGCATCGGGTCGTTCGTGTCGCGGCCGACTTCGGCCGGGGCGGGCGTGGATGTCTGGCTCCCGCTCGTCCTCTCCTTGCCACCACCACCGACGACCGCGATCAGCACCGCCACCAGAGCGGCCACGGCGGCGATCGCCACCACGACGAGGACCAGCCGACGCCGGTCCGCGGGCGGGCGCCCGGGAGGCGGAGGGTCGGGCATGACCAGCTGCTGGGTGTCGGACACGGGCGGAACGGTAGGACGATGCCACTGTGTACACGCTGAGAGGGCCCCCGATCACCCCACGTCAACGGCTGCGGGCCCGCCAGGAGGGGCCGGACCTGCGCAGGTCGCCGCCCTTTGCGGCCGGTCGACCGCCGCGCCCGCTTCGTCGATGCCCATGACTGCGCGTCACCGCCACGAGAACATGCGCCGCAGGAGCTCTCGAACCGGCCCGTCGCTGTCATCCTCGGTGCTGCTGTGGGCGGCCTTGCCCCCCGAGCGGCTCTTCGGGCTGTCGGTACCTGTGCGGGGCTCGTCGAGGGAGTACTGCCGCACCCAGTCGACCTGCATCACCGACTCCCGGGGCGTGTCGCCCTCGGGGAACCAGTCGAGCTGGATGCACAGGTGCATGGGACCGGGCGGGAAGATGCTGGTGTCGGTGGTGCGATACCACTCCTCGCCGTCCACGTACGCGGTGATCGCGTCCGGCGTCCACTCCACGGCCCAGTTGTGCCACTCCGTGCCGTCGACCTCGACGGTCCCGTTCACCTGCGAGTTGTCCTCGCCGTAGTGGATGAAGATGTCGGTCTGCTGGCGCGTGTGGTCCATCATCTCCATGAAGTCGATCTCCCCGCCCACCGGGAAATCCTCCGCGTCGGGCCAGAGCAGCAGCAGTGCGTTGTAGGACGGGTCGCCCTCCGGCGCACGCACCCGACCCTCCCACCGCCCGTACCTCTGGCCCGGGTTCCACGCCATGCCGGCGGTGGTGCCGGAGGAATCACCGGTGATCGTGAGAAGACCGTCCTGCACCGAGACGGCAGAAGGCGACCGGGTGCCCTGCCCCGCATGCCCGGGACCGTCGTAGATGTCCCACTGGCCGGTGCCCTTGGAGAAGTCGTCCTCCCGGTTCGGCTCGCCCCAGCCGTGCTGCTCGGCTGCAGTGGTGCCGGCGCTCGAACCTGCACCCGTTCCGGTCTCGCCACGAGGGCTGTCGGAGCTGGAGCCGGAGCGAGTGTCGCCGCTGCTGTCGGAGCCGTCACTGCTGTCGGAGCCGTCACTGGTGTCGGAGATGGCGTTGGAGTCGGAACCGGCGTTGGGGTCGGGCTCGGAGTCGTCGTCGGCGTCGGTGTCCGCAGTGGAGTCGTTGTCGCCGTTCGAGTCGTTCTCGGAGCCGGGGTCGGAGTAGCGATCACCGGCAATCACGTTGCCGGAGGAGCCGCGGTTGTCCCGGCCGCTGTCGCCTGCCGAGCGGTCGCTGTGGCTGCTGCCGGTGTCCGATTCTGGTGCCACGTCGGCCGTGATGTCTCCCGAGTCGGGGTCTCCGCGATCGGTCTGTTCGGAGCCGGTGTCTTCGTAGGCAGTGTCGCGCTCGGGGTCCCGGCCACCCGCACCGGTGTGGTCGTCGGTGCCGGACCCGTGGTCCGATCGGTCTGTGGTGGTGCTGCCGGCGCCGGAAGGCTCGCCGCCCGCGTCGGGAGTCGGGGCCGGAGCGCTGTTCCCGTCGGAGCCCTCGCCTCCCGAGGTGCGCCCGATGCCACCGCCTGCGGCAGCCGGTGCCGACCTGTCGGGCTCGATCGTCGTGATCGACGGCTCGGCGGGAACGGTCCCGGCCGGTGCCGCCGTGCCAGGCGCGACGAGGATGACGACCACGGTGATGCCGGTCGACAGGTACTTCCGGATCAGCTCCTCGAGCTCCTCGAACCTCATCGCACTCCCTCGCTGAGCTCGGTCGGCGCTGCGCGAAGGCGCTGTGACACCGATTCGCTCTCAAGCTCGCTCATGACCGGCGCTCCTGTCGCATCAGTCCTCCCCGGCGGGGAGATCGGGGGTGGCAGGGGAGTCGGCGGCCACGAGCCACCGGCCGTCGGGCTGGCGGGCCAGCACCACGTAGCGCGTGGCGAGATCGACGACGACCGAGCCTCCCGGTGGGCCCGTGGCAGTGCCGACCTCTGCCCGGTAGCCACGCCGCTGTGCCCCCGGGTCGGCGGCGACGAGCTCCAGCGCCGTGACCGCGGCGGTACGCAGTGATCCGGGTGGCGGCGGATCGAGCACGACGACGCCAACGGTGTTCGGCGCCGTCGACGGGAGAGCCCACCGGGGCGGGCCGCTCCCCGCGCTGCACGGGTGGCGCCTCCAGCGCGAGGCGGTCCTCCTCGCTGAGAGCGGCACCCAGCGGCGGATCACCCGACGGCGGCGCGATGCCCGAGGCTGTTCCGCCCACCAGCACCGTCGCCACCACCGCGACTGCCGCGGCGGCGACCGCGGCCTGCAGGGGTACCGGGCGATCGGAGCGCTTCACGGCGTCACTCCCGGAAGCTCACGTGCAGGTGGTCGAAATGGCCACCGGTCGCGTCCCGGACGTCGTAGACCCCGCCGCCGGTGTAGCGCCGGCCCCAGCCGCCGTCGTCCTCCACGCTCGGGTCCCAGTACCGGCCCTGCCAGATCAGGTACTTGACCTGCAGCGGGCCGGCGTGGTTGCGGAACCAGTTGGCCATCTGCCAGCCTGAGTCCAGCTCCGCCCCGGCGGGGAAGATGCCGGGGGCCGTGGGGAACAGGTCGCAGGCCCGGCCGCGCGAGTGGTCGCTGCGCGGGTTCCAGGCATGCTTGTCCCAGCAGCCTGCCGAACGAATCACGGGACCGCCCGACCAGCTGCCGAAGGCTGCCTCGGCGGCTTCGAGTCCGTGGCGGGTGGAACCGGTGAGGCAACCGTCGCCGGTGGGGTCGGGTGGTCGGCAGCTGGTGGCGCCGCCGGTCCACGCCGCCGGAGCGGCCGCCGTGGCCGGCGCAGGCGCGGCCGCAGGTTCCGGAGCCGGCGCGGCGAACCGCTCGAGATTGGCGTGCACGGCCGCGATGTACCGGCGGATCACCTGGACGCAGCGCTCGGCGCAGGCGGCTTCGCCCGCAACGGGTACTCCCGTGGCGCTGCCCGTCACCCGGCCGCATCCGGCGATGTGGCACACGAGCATCGCGTCGAGTGGGACGGTCGGCTTGCCGGTCGCCTGTAGGTGGGCGGTGGCCGCGCGGAGGTTGGCGCAGACCCACGGCACCGCAGTTCGCAGATGGGCCTCCGCCGACAGGACATCGGCCTCCGGCTCCGGCGGATCGGCCTGCCACGCGTGCCCGCCTGCCGCCTCCCAGTTGCCCCGGCCGAACTGGTACAGCCCGGCGGGTCCGCCCGTGCGCTCGGAGGTGAGGGCCGCGTCCCACCCGGACTCCGCCTGTACCTGGGCCACCACCCAGAGCGGGGGTAGCTCGGGGCACTGAGCCGCGGTCAGGTCGGAGATCAACGGGAGCGAGTCGCGCGCCAGCGCAGGAACGCGTTCGGCAGCCACGCCCGATGTCGCCTCCGGCGCGGGCGCAGCTCCCAGCAGGAGCGACATCACCACTGCGGCAAGCGCGGCGCCAAGCGGGCCCCGCACTCGTGTCGTTCCGGACACCGTTCACCCCGCTCGTCCCGCCGCGGCGCCGGCGCGGACGGGCTCGGCCTCGAGCGCCTCGTCATCGGGTTCCGTCGGATCCGTGGCCGCGAGTGGCCCGGGTACCGGCACGACCGAGCGTGGTGCGGCGACCAGGACCGGACGAAACGGCACCGATCGCTCCACCCGTCGCGGGACCTGACGCGGCACGGTCCGAAGCGGTTCGGTCCGTGGCCTGGTCAGCAGCGGCGGCACGGGTGCATCGAGGAGGCCCGAGCCAAGCACCGCCCCGACGAGCGCCCGCAGCGCCGCTGCATAGGCCCGCAGCGGACGCGCGAGGCGATCCGGT
>JAODNO010000580.1 GCA_025465235.1 Pseudonocardia sp. | reverse complement strand
ACCAGCGAGGTGGTCTTCAGCATCGAGATGGTCTCGTTGCCGGTCGGCGGGATGATCACCCGCATGGCCTGGGGCAGCACGATCCGGCGCAGCGTCTGCGACCGCGACATCCCCAGCGCCCCCGCCGCCTCCGACTGCCCCTCGTCCACGGACAACAGCCCGCCGCGCACGATCTCCGCCATGTAGGCGGCCTCGTTGAGGCCGAGGCCGAGCAGGCAGGCCGCGAACTGGTTGATGAGCTGGTTGGTGTCGAACGAGATGAACTCCGGCCCGAACGGGATGCCCAGCGCGAGCCGCGGGTAGAGCGCGGCGAGGAAGTTCCAGAACAGCAGCTGCGCGATCAGCGGCGTGCCGCGGAACAGCCAGATGTAGACCGCGGAGACGCTGGAGAGCACCGGATTGGGCGACAGCCGCATGATCGCGAGCCCGATGCCGCCGACGATGCCGATCGCCATCGACAGCACGGTGAGCACGAGCGTGTTGCGCAGGCCGTTCAGCACTGGCGGGGAGAAGAGGTACTCCCCGACCACCGGCCAGCGGAAGCCGTCGTTGGTGAGGACCGTGTTGACGAGCATCGCCGCGA
Organism: Pseudonocardia sp.; assembly: GCA_025465235.1. Lineage (GTDB taxonomy): Bacteria > Actinomycetota > Actinomycetes > Mycobacteriales > Pseudonocardiaceae > Pseudonocardia. The sequence continues at coordinate 13,079 of JAODNO010000580.1, read as the reverse complement.
GCACGGCTAGCAGGGCGACCGCGAGCCACCGCCCGGGGTGCCGCACCGGCACCGCCTTGATCGGCTGCGGCCGGCGCGTCGTGTCGACGGACGAGGAGGTTGTCACAGCGAGGTCAGCTCCGGATGTCGGAGGTGGGGATCGCGCCGTTGGACACGTTCCACTTCTCCAGGATCGCCTTGTAGGTGCCATCGGCCATCAGTGCCTGCACCGCACCCTGTACGGCCCGGGCGAACTGCGCCTGGTTCTTGGCCAGGACGATGCCGTACGGCGCGGTGTCCCACGGGTCGCCGACCACCTCGACCCCGCCGTTGGTGGTGCTGACGGCGTAGGCGATGACCGGCGAGTCGGCCAGCATCGCGACGATGCGCTTCGACGTCAGCGCGAGTGTCACGTCGGTCTGCTGCTGCAGTTCGGTGGCCTGGATCGCCGGCTTCCCGGCCGCGGTGCAGGCCTGGCTGCGGGCGGCGACGTCGTCCACCTGCACCGTGCCCGCCTGCACACCCACGGCGCGTCCGCACAGGTTGTCCGGAGTGATGCCCTCGGGGTTGCCGGAGGCCACGGCCAGGCTGGTGCCGGCGGAGAAGTAGCTGACCATGTCGACAGTCCGTACGCGCTCTTCGGTGATGCTGAACGAGGACATCCCGAGCTCGTAGCGCGCGCCCTCGATGCCCGGGATGATCCCCGAGAACTGGCTGTTCTGGAACTCGGGGGTGAGCCCGAGCTTCTGGGCGACGGCCCTGCCCAGATCCACGTCCATTCCGATGATCGTGGTGCCGTCCTGCGCGGTGAACTCGTTGGGCGGGTACGACGCGTCGGTGCCGAAGACGAGCCTGCCGTCGCCGGAGACCGCGGCCGGCACCATGGCCGCGAGAGCAGAATCCTTCGTCGCGGCCGGGACGGCGCTGGTTGTCGAGCCGCCGGATGTGCCGCCGCTGCCGTCCCCGCCCGAGCCGCACGCGGCGAGGCCGACGGTCAGCGCAGCCGCAGCGAGCACGACCGGTAACGAACGGGTGGTGGTGGCGCGCACGGTGACCTCCGGTACCTGACGGGGAGTACGCCGGGATGCTGCCATTCCGGCATCCTCCGGACACATCCGCGGGGGTCACTGTTGTGTGACGTCACCCTGCGTGATCTGTCGGGGATCTCACGTGACGATCGGCGCTAGTGTGGGTACAAGAACGGGGAGACACCGTGTTCGCGTGTTCGCGGTGGCACCACAGACGACGGAGGAGCGCAATGCCGCTGTTCAGAAAGCTGGCCACGCTGGCCACGGTCGCCGAGGCCGCCCGCCGCTACGCCAAGAGCAACCCGGACAAGGCCGCCAAGTACCTCGACCAGGCGGCCCAGTTCGTCGACAAGCAGACGAAGGGGAAGTACTCGGGCCAGATCTCGGGCGCAGCTCAGAAGGCGAAGAGCGTCGCCGGGATCCGGCAGACTCCCCGCCCCAACGGTTACACCCAGGGTTACGACCACAATGGGGGCTTCGGCAGGACCTCGGGCAACACGAGCCCGCAGCAGGCGCCGCAGCCCGGCCAGTCCTACCCGGGCACGCCCGAGCGGTAGGCCCTCCTCCGGCCCGACACGGCACGTCCCGCGTTCGGGGCGTGCCGTTCGCGCGTTCGGGCTTCGCTCCCGTCCGCGCGGCCTGCCGTGCCAGGATTGCCGAAGCGCCCGGACGCGACCGCCCTCACCCGGGCGTCGGGTCCCGGACGCGCCCGCCCCGTGTCCGCCACGAACGGTCGCGGGTCCCGAGCACGAGGAGGCATCCGTGTCCGACCCCCATGACTGGGCACCGTCCACGCCGTCGGCGCCCGACCAGCATCCGAGCCGGGAGCATGTTCTCGCCGGCCTGAAGGCCACCGACGAGGGTGGCGCCGACCTCGTCCAGCTGCTCACGCCGGAGGGCGAGCGGGTGGCTGACCCCCGCTTCGACCAGTTTGCCACCGACCTCGACAGCGCCGCGTTACAGGGGCTCTACCGCGACATGGTGCTGGTGCGCCGCTTCGACCGCGAAGGGAACGCGCTGCAGCGCCAGGGTCAGCTCGGTATCTGGGTGCCGCTGCTGGGCCAGGAGGCCGCGCAGATCGGTGCGGGCCGGGCACTGCAGCCCCAGGACATGGCGTTCCCGTCCTACCGTGAGCACGGCGTGGCCTGGACCAGGGGGATCGACCCCACCGAGCTGCTCGGCATCTTCCGCGGTACCGACCATGGCGCATGGGACCCGAAGGACGCCAGGTTCCACCTGTACACCATCGTCATCGGCAACCAGTGCCTCAACGCCACCGGCTACGCCATGGGCCAGCGCTTCGAGTCGAAGGTGGGCGAGGGTCCCGAGGCCGAGGCCACCATCTGTTTCTTCGGCGACGGTGCCACCAGCCAGGGCGACGTGCACGAGGGCTTCGTCTGGGCAGCGGTCTACGACGCGCCTGTGGTCTTCTACTTCCAGAACAACCAGTGGGCGATCTCCGAGCCCACGGAGCGCCAGACCAGGGTGCCGCTCTACAAGCGCGCGGCCGGGTACGGCTTCCCCGGTATCCGCGTCGACGGCAACGACGTGCTCGCCTGCCTGGCCGTCACCCGTTGGGCGCTCGAGGAGTGCCGCACCGGCAACGGACCGGTGCTCGTCGAGGCGTTCACCTACCGGATGGACGCCCACACCACCTCGGACGACCCGACGCGCTATCGGCTGGCGGACGAACTCGAGCTGTGGAAGCTCAAGGACCCCATCGAGCGGGTGCGGGTCAACCTGGTGCGCGAGCACGGCATCGGGCAGGAGTTCTTCTCCGGTGTGCAGGCCGAGTCAGACGCACTGGCGGCGCGGTTCCGTGAGTACTGCGTGAACATGCCCCCGCCTGCACCGGACCGGATGTTCTCGCAGGTCTACGCGGAGGGTTCGACCACGGTCGACGCTCAGCGGCAGGAGTACCTCGCCTACCACGAGTCGTTCGAGTCCCACGGATCGCCTGCGGTCGGAGGTGGGCGCTGACATGGCCGTTCTGACGATGGCGAAAGCGCTGAACGACGGCCTGCGCGCGGCGATGGAGCGCGACCCGAAGGTTCTCGTCATGGGCGAGGACGTCGGCAAGCTCGGCGGGGTCTTCCGCGTCACCGACGGGTTGCAGAAGGACTTCGGCGAGCAGCGGGTGCTCGACACCCCGCTCGCCGAGTCCGGGATCATCGGCACCGCCGTCGGCCTCGCGATCCGGGGCTTCCGTCCGGTGTGCGAGATCCAGTTCGACGGGTTCGTCTTTCCCGGCTACGACCAGATCGTCTCCCAGCTCGCGAAGCTGCATTTCCGCTCGCAGGGCAAGGTGCGGATGCCGGTGGTGGTGCGCATCCCGTTCGGTGGAGGCATCGGCGCCGTGGAGCACCACAGCGAGTCGCCCGAGGCGCTGTTCGCGCACGTGGCCGGGCTCAAGGTTGTGGCGTGCTCGAACCCCGTCGACGCGTACTGGATGATCCAGCAGGCCATCTCCTGCGACGACCCGATCATCTTCTTCGAGCCCAAGCGGCGGTACTGGGAGAAGGCCGAGGTCGACCTCGATGCCACCCCGCTGCCCCTGTTCGCCTCCCGGGTCGCCCGTGCCGGTTCGACGCTGACGCTCGCCGGGTACGGGCCCGTACTGCGGACGTGTCTGGAGGCGGCCACCGCAGGCGAGGCCGACGGTCACGACCTCGAGGTGATCGACCTGCGCACGCTGTCGCCGCTGGATCTCGGGCCCGTCGTCGACTCGGTGCGCCGCACCGGGCGGCTGGTCGTCGTCGCGGAGGCGCCGTCGGAGAGCTCGGTCGCGGCCGAGGTGGCGGCCAGGGTGCAGGAGCTGTGCTTCCACTCGCTGGAGGCGCCGGTCATCCGGGTGTCGGGCTTCGACACCCCCTACCCGCCCTCCAAGTGCGAGGAGGACTACCTCCCCGACCTCGACCGGGTGCTGGATGCCGTCGACCGATCGCTGGCCTGGTGACGGGCATGCGTCGCGAGTTCGCCATGCCCGACGTCGGCGAAGGTCTGACCGAGGCCGAGGTTCTCACCTGGCACGTCGCGCGCGGCGACACCGTCACCGTCAACCAGATCATCGTCGAGATCGAGACGGCCAAGGCCGCCGTGGAGCTGCCGTGCCCTTTCGCCGGCACGGTCGGCGAGCTGCTGGCTGAGCCGGGACAGACCGTCGCGGTCGGGGCCCCGATCATCGTGATCGAGACTGCGGAGGCCGGGGCTCCCGCCGCGCCTTCTGTCGCTCCCGGCGGAGCGGGTGCCGACGAGGAGGTCGGTGCGAAGATCGGAGAGACCGGCAAGGACGGCCGGATCGCCACCCTGGTCGGTTACGGCCCCCGCCCGGGTTCCGTGCAGCGCCGCCCCCGCCGCTCCGCAACCAGCGGTGCTCACCGTTCGGGCGCGGTGAACGGCGCGCCGCGCGGCGCGGCCTCCCCTGCCGTCGACCATCCGCGTGACGTTGCCACCTCTCCCGTGGCCCACGTGCCGCTCGCCAAGCCCCCGGTGCGCAAGCTCGCGAAGGACCTCGGCGTGGACCTGCGGGAGGTCAGTGGCTCCGGCCCGGGCGGCGTGATCACCCGCGACGACGTCGAGGCGCACGTCACTGCCCCGACCGCTCCTGGCCCGGTCGTGGCCGCCCCCTCCGCTGGCGGGGTGCGGCGCGAACCGATCCGCGGTGTCCGAAAGGCCACGGCGGCAGCCATGGTCAGCAGCGCCTTCACCGCGCCGCACGTCACGGAGTTCCTGGCCGTCGACGTCACGGAGACGATGGCCCTGCGCGACCGGCTGCGCGCCGACCGAGAGTACGCCGAGGTGAAGCTGACGCCGCTGGCGTTCGTCGCGAAGGCCGTCTGCCTCGCGGCGAGGCGCACGCCGGAGGTGAACGCTTCGTGGGACGACGCGGCGGCCGAGATCGTCTACTACGACCGGGTGCAGCTTGGCATCGCGGCCGCCACTCCGCGCGGGCTGATCGTGCCGAAGGTGCGGGACGCCGACATGCTCACCCTGCGGGAGCTCGCCGTGGCGCTGGGCGAGCTCACCGCCACGGCGCGGTCGGGGAGGACACCGCCTGCCGACCTCATGGGCGGCACGTTCACGGTCACGAACGTCGGCGTCTTCGGCGTCGACACCGGCACACCGATCCTCAACCCGGGAGAGGCGGCGATCCTGGCCGTGGGTGCGATCAAGCCCACGCCGTGGGTGGTGGACGGTCAATTGGCGGTCCGCACGGTCTGCCAGCTCGCGCTGTCGTTCGACCACCGGTTGGTCGACGGCGAGCAGGGCTCCCGGTTCCTGGCCGACGTCGGCGCGCTGCTCACCGACCCGGGGCTTGCTCTCACCTGGTGAACGCGCGTACTCCGCGAGGTTGTCCGTGCCCGTTCCACGGGTAACCGATCCGTGACCGCGTCTTCGGGAGCACGGAGGCCATCTCGTGCGTTACTGGTGTATGGCGTTCGTCCTGCTGTACCTCGTCGTCGAGATCGTCGCGCTCGTCGCGCTCGGATCTGTGATCGGGTTGGGCTGGACATTGCTCGTCCTGCTGGCCGGGTCGATCCTGGGCCTGTGGCTCGCCCGTCGGGAGGGCCTGCGCGCGGCGCAGGCCCTCGCCGACGCCGTCGCCACCCGGCGGGTGCCGACCGCCGAGGTCACCGACGGAATGCTGGTCGCCGCGGGCGGCGTGCTGCTGTTCGTCCCGGGCCTGGTCACCGACCTGGCGGGGTTGCTGCTCCTGCTGCCGCCCACGCGGTCGCTGGTGCGCAGGAGGCTGGTCAGCGCGGCGGAGCGGCGCGCGCCAGGCCTGCGGACCGCGCGCATCCGGTCGCAGGGACCGGTCGTGGACGGAGACGTAGTGGATAAGCCGGGCCCGGCCGACGGGCACATGGTGATCGAGGGTCGGGTCGTGCCGCGCCAGGGGGAGGCGCACTAACCAGCCCGGCCGCTCCACTCCGGTTCGACCCTGGCCCATTCGGCGGCCCACTGCTGGGCGTCCACGGCCTCTAGCCGGGCACGACACACGGTGACGACGATGGCGAGCACCGTCCAGCAGGCGAGCAGGGTGCTGAGCCCAACCGTCAGCGCGGTGAGCTGCGGTTCGGCGGTGTGGGTACGCGCATCGACGACCACGCCCGCGGCGTCCACCGCGATGGGGATCAGCGCACCCCTGGCGAGCCCGGCCTCGGCGCGGAGCAGGCCGGTGCGGGGCACGCCGGTCGGAGCCGTCCAGCGTGCCCTGGTCGGCAGGTCGGCGTTCACCATGGCCGCCTCCGGTGACGGCGACGGTTCGAGCAGTTCGGCCTGCACGATCAGGGTGCCGGGGGCGGGAGCAGGAACCTGGTAACCGGCAGCCGCGGCGCCGACCAGCACAGCCAGACCCACGGCCAGCGCTCCGAGCACGAGCGCAGCGCGTTGCACTGCACGGCGCGCGAGGTCGGTGGTACGGACGAATGGTCCGTTCGGTTCGTCGGCGTCACGCGGCGTGTGGATATCCACGGGGTCATTGTCTGGTATGCGGCCGATCGTCGGGCAATCGACACCCGATGAGGGTCGCCGACTACCTCAGGTGAGGAGTGTCCAGGCGGCCGTGCACCGGGCGGTCACCCGTACGGGTTCCGGCTCCAGGCCGAGCGAGTGGACGTCCGGGCCGGCCGACTCCCGCGCAGCGAACGCGACCGGACCGGCGTGTGTGGGTGCGTCGGACAGCCTGCGGAGCGTGCCCAGCCGGCCGCTCAGCGCCACTGCGTAACCCTCGGCCCGCTGCCGCGCGTCCTCGACCGCACGGTGTTGGGCCTCGCGCTGTGCGGCCGCCGGATCCGAGAGCACCCAGCGGGGGCCCTGCAAATCGGTCGGCTCGGCGCCGACGAGCGCCGAGAGCACGTCCTCCAGCGCCGCGACGTCGGTGACCGTCAGGGCCAGGTCCTCCCCCGCCCGGCAGCCGACCACCCGGTTGCCCTGCCATTCGTTGTGCACCCAGAACCGACGGTTGCGGACGAGGAGCCCGGGCAGCTCCAGGGCGGGTCCCGCTGCCTCGACCCGAAGCCCGAGCTCACGTACCGCGTCGGCGCGGGTCTTCGCGAACGCGGTGAAGCTCGCGTCCAGTTCCGCCCGGTCGCCCAACTGCTCGTGCCAGCCCGTCCCCTCGGTCACGATCTCCGGGCCGTGCGGGTCGATCGCGGTCTCGGTCACGACCTACAGGGAACCAGATCGCTTTGTATCTCCACATCTAGCAAAAGAACAAGAATTTGGAAGAGTGTGCGATGAGCGGTCCCGGGATACTGAGAGCACATGTTCCTCCCGTAGCGCGCCTGCGAAGCCTGGTGCGCGAAGGCCGGTCCGATGCCCCGGGTCGCCTCGTCGACGTCTTCGGCCGCATCGGACTCGCTGGGTACGGGGTGGTGCACCTGCTCGTGGCGTGGCTCGCGCTGGAGATCGCCTTCGGCGTGCCGGAAGCCCCAGCCGACGCCGATGGCGCCGTCGGGACGATCGCCCGCACCCCCGGCGGGCTGATCGCGCTCGGGCTCGCCGCCGTGGGGCTGTTCGCGTTCGCGCTCTGGCAGGTGTCGGCGGCCGCCGACGGGTTCGGCTGGGTTCACGGCGCCGAGCGCCTCCGCAAGCGGGTGGGAGCGGTCTCGAAGGCGATCGCGATGTCCGCACTGGCCATCGTCGTTGCCGACTACCTGCTGGACGTGGGCTCCACCGGCGGGACGACCGCACAGTCGGTGGCAGCCGGCGTTCTCGCGCCGCCGGCTGGGCGGTCCTGCTGGGGCTCGGCGGCGGCACGATCCTGGTGACCGCGGGCGCCATGACCTACACGGGGGTGCGGCGGACTTTCATGGGCGACCTCGACGTGCGGCACCTCGGCCCCGCCGCCCGGCAGGCGATCGAGGTCGTCGGGGCGGCCGGGCACCTCGCGGGCGCTCGCCCTTGGCGTGATCGGCGTCCTCGCGGGGACTGCCGCGCTGTCAGCCAACCCAGCGAGGGCCGGTGGACTCGACGCCGCGCTGCGCACGCTGAGCGGCACCGCGCCGGGTACGTCCTTGCTGGTGGTGGTAGCGGTCGGGTTCGCCGCGTTCGGGTTGTTCTGCCTGGCCGACGCGGCCACCCGGCGCGCCTGATCGGGTTCTCTATCGCTTTCTAGCGAGTGACCGAGATAGGGCAATATGATCCGATCCGCGACACGCCATCGGGGTTGCTAGCCGCTTCTACGGTGCACACAAGATTCGCCGATACCGTCCGATGCGTGGATCCCGTACGCAACCCGTTCGCCCCCGGCGCCGGCCAGCGACCTCCGGAGCTCGCCGGGCGCGACCGTGAGGTCGATGCGTTCGAGATCGTGCTCGAGCGGGTCGCGCGCGGGCGCCCGGAGCGCAGCCTGGTGCTCACCGGTCTGCGCGGCGTCGGGAAGACCGTGTTGCTCGGCGAGCTGCGCTCCATGGCGGTTCGCGCGGGGTGGGGAGCCGGCAAGATCGAGGCGCGGCCCGAGGCGGATCTGCGTAGGCCACTGTCGGCCGCCCTGCACCGGGCGATCCGGGATCTCGCCGTGCGCCACCGCGCTCCCGACCGTGTGGACGAGGTGCTGGGCATCCTCAAGGCGTTCGCACTGCGTTCTGCGCCGGACGGCGCCAAGCTGCGCGACCGTTGGCAGCCTGGCATCGACGTGCCCGTCAAGGCAGGGCGCGCCGACTCAGGGGACATCGAGATCGACCTCGTCGAGCTGTTCACCGAGGTGGCCGAGCTCGCAGCGGACGTCGGCACCGGCGTCGCGATCCTCATTGACGAGATGCAGGATCTGCGGCCCGACGACATCTCGGCGCTCTGCGCGGCCTGCCACGAGTTGTCCCAGTCCCGCGCGCCGCTCGTGGTGGTGGGTGCCGGGCTGCCGCACCTGCCGGCGGTGCTCTCGGCGTCCAAGTCCTACTCCGAGCGTCTGTTCAAGTACGTGCGGATCGGCCAGCTCGACCGGCCGGACGCCGACTTCGCGCTGCTCGCGCCGGCCGAGCGCGAGGACGCGTCCTTCGACATCGGAGCCCTCGACGCCCTCTTCGACGCCTCCAGCGGCTACCCCTACTTCGTCCAGGCCTACGGCAAGGCCGCATGGGACGCCGCTCCGCGCAGCCCGATCAGCGCGGCGGACGTGAAGCTGGCGGCCCCGGAGGCCGAGGCCGAGCTCGCCGTCGGTTTCTTCGGCTCCCGCTACGAGCGGGCCACCCCCGCGGAGCGGGAGTATCTGCGGGCCATGGCCGAGCTTGCCGATGGCCGCGACGAGCCCGTGGCCACTGCCGGAATAGCGGAGCACCTCGCCCGCCGGGCCTCGTCGCTGTCACCTGCCCGCGACAGCCTGCTGAAGAAGGGTCTGGTGTTCTCCGCGCAGCGCGGGCAGATCGCCTTCACGGTGCCGCATTTCGGGCGCTACCTTCTCACGCAAGGGTGAAAGTCGTACCCCGAACGGGTGAAAACTGACGCTCGTGCCCGGCGAAGTAACGGGGCCTCCACCCGCTTCGATACGACTTACAGCCCCGCGGTGCTGTCGGACCCCCGACCTGACAGCACCGCGGGGCCTTCTCGTTCCCCGACCGCTGCCGGCCCGACGAACGACGAGGTCAGGAACGGGACGATCAGGAGAGGCCGTAGGATCTGGACGGTGCAGGACCCCAAGCTCGAGATCCAGATGCTGCACGATCGCGTGATGGTGAGGCCGGAAACCACAGGCGAGCGCCGCAGCGGCGCTGGCATCGTGATCCCGGCAACCGCGGAGGTCGCCAAACGTCTTGTCTGGGGAGAGGTGTTCGGCGTGGGGGCGAACGTCCGCACGGTGAATGTCGGCGACCGGGTGCTGTTCGCCCGCGACGACCAGTACGAGGTCGACGTGCAGGGCGCTACGTACCTGGTTCTCCGGGAACGTGAGCTGCACGCGGTCGCCACGGAGCGCACCGAGCACGGCACGGGGTTGTACCTGTGACGAACCGGGTCCGCTGAAGCCCGGTCCGAGTTGTGAGGGGAAACGGACTTCATGCCCGAGCGGCAGTCCTCGCCCGGCGAGGTGACGGCTCGTACGGAGACGGATGTGACGGAGAACGACAGCAGCCGGGGATCGGCGGCGCAGGAGCGCCCGGCCGACTCCGCAGGGGGGACGGACGACGTCGCGGTGGCCGAGCAGGTGGCGGCACAGGTCGCGGCATCGCCGCCGGCAACCGAGCCCCGCTCGGCGGAACCCACCGCCGTCGCGCCCACCGGTGACGAGCCCGTCCTGGACGTTGCTGCCGCCGTCGAGATGGCGCAACCCGGCCCCGAGGTGAGCGCAGGTGCAGCGGCACCGCCTCAGCCTGCTCCACCTGCACGCCCGGCGGAGCAGGCGCAGCCCGGTCCGCTGCCCCAGCGACCCGCCCCGGCCCCATCGGCACGACCCCGCCCGCGCCCCCGGCCGGCGCCCGAGGGCGACACGGGCGACGAGAGCCCGACCGTCCGCACCGCCGTCGGCGGCTCTGCCGCCGCGGAGGACGAGATCCCGACGGTCCGTACGGCGGTCGGTTCCCCGACTCCGGGCTCCCCGGCTCCCGGATCCACGGCCGACCGGGCCCGCGCAGGGGGCGCCCCGGCCCATGCGGCGGCGACCGGTGTGCCCCCGGCCTCGGCCCGTGTGGCTCCGGCGCAGGCGCCGACCGTTGCCGTGCGTGCCGCCGGTGCGTCCGCTGCGGCGCCGCCTGCCCGCCCCGCCCCGCGCAGCAGCGCGGCAGAGGCCTGGTTCAACCCGGTAGACAACGAGTCAACCCAGTTGATCCCGCGCACGCCCCTGGCCCCGGCAGGGCCCCCGGCGCCGGCAGCAGACCCCCCCACTGAACGCCTCTCCGTCATCCGCACCACCGCATCCCCTGACGCCACGGCCACCTCGGTCGTCACCGCCACGCCGGCCAATCCCGGCCGTCCGGGGCTCCCGCCCACCGACGGCCCCGAGGCGGGCCGGTCCGACGCCGGTGAGCGTCCTCCGCGCAGACGAAGGATCCTCCTGCTCACGGGGGTGGTCGGCGCACTGGCCGTGCTCTACGTCGGCGACCTGGTACTCAGCTCCGGGTCGGTGCCGCGCGGCGTCAGCGTCGTCGGGGTGCAGGTGGGCGGCCTGGGCCTGGACGAGGCCGAGCAGCGGCTGCGCGGGGAGATCGAACCGCGCACGCACGAGCCGATCCAGGTCAGTGTCGGTGAGGCACGCAGCGAGATCGACGCTGCCGCTGCAGGCCTTAGCGTCGACTGGCCCGCGACGTTGGCCGTGGCCGGTTCCCAGCCGCTCAATCCGATCACCCGGATCACGTCGTTCTTCACCCATCGCGAGATCGGCGTGGTCACCACGAGCAACGCCGACTCGCTCACCGCCGCGCTCGAGGAGCTGTCGCCGATCGTCGACAAGGCTCCGGTCGAGGGGTCGGTGCGGTTCGAGGGCGCCACGCCGGTGCCGGTCGATCCGGTGCCGGGCCAGCGGCTCGACGTGCCGGCAGCGGCCGGGGTGCTCCAGCGCGACTGGGCGTCCGGACGGCTGGTGGCCCTGCCGCTCAACGAGCTGCCGCCGTCCACCACGCCGGAGGACGTCGTCGCCGCCATCGAGCAGGTCGCACGGCCGGCCGTGTCGGCGCCGGTCACCATGATCGGTGAGGGCGGCGCCCAGGGCACCGTCCAGCCGGAGGTCATCGCCTCCGCACTGACGTTCCGTGCAGACGGCGACCGGCTGGTCCCGGAGATCAACCCGAACGCCGTCACCGATGCGCTGAAGCCCCAGCTGGCCTCATCGGAGCGCCCGGGTCGCGACGCGTCGCTCGACTTCTCCTCGGGCACCCCCGTCGTCGTGCCGTCACAGGACGGCCGCGGTGTCGACTACACGGCCAGCCTCGCGAAGCTGCTCGACGTGCTCACCGGCACCGGGCCGCGCCAGCTCACGGCCGTCTACGCCGACCAGCCTGCCGAGCTCACCACCGAGAAGCTGAACGGGCTCGGCATCACCGGCGTGATCGGCGAGTTCACCACCGGTGGCTTCGCCGCCGACTCCGGACGGAATATCAAGCGTGGAGCGGAGCAGATCAACGGGATGATCGTGGAGCCCGGCGAGACGTTCAGCCTCAACGGGGCCACGGGCTCGCGCAACGCGAGCAACGGCTATGTCGAGGCCGGCATCATCTCCGACGGCCACGCGTCGCGCGGCATCGGCGGCGGTGTCTCCCAGCTGGCCACCACGCTGTACAACGCCTCGTACTTCGCCGGGATGGTCGACGTGGCGCACAAGGAGCACAGCTTTTACATCAGCCGCTACCCCGCGGGGCGCGAGGCCACCGTCTTCGAGGGTGCCATCGACCTGAAGTTCCGCAACGACAACCCGACGGGCGTGCTCATCCAGACGGTGTGGACACCGAGCTCGCTGACCGTGCGGCTCTACGGCACGAAGGTCTACGACGTCACGTCGACCCCGGGTCCGCGCACCAAGCCGACGAGCCCCAACACCATCACGATCCCGGCCGGCCAGCCATGCAGCCCGAGCCAGGGCGCGCCGGGCTTCACCGTCACCGACACCCGAACGCTCCGCAAGGTCAGCACTGGCGAGTCGCGCAACGAGACTCGCACCGTCCGGTACAACCCGTCTCCGATTGTTGTGTGCGGAGGGTGAGCGCCGGCGTCCTCGAGTAGTCCACTCGTGGCTCGGGTCTTCCGCGAAACGGGTCACAGTTCGTACTCTCGGTCCAATGTCGCCGAAGGATCGAGGGCTTGACATGCGAATCGCGGACGTGCTGCGGAGCAAGGGCACCAACGTGGCCACTGTCGACCCCGCGGCCACTGTCGCCGAGTTGATCGGTGAGCTGGCCTCCCATAATGTCGGGGCGCTGCCCGTCGTCGAGGGCGGGCAGTTGGTGGGGATCGTCTCCGAGCGCGACGTCGTGCGCAGGCTGCACGCCGACGGACCGGGGCTGCTCGAGGCCAGGGTCGGGGAGATCATGATGACCGGTGTCACCACCTGTGCGCCAGGCGACAGCGTGTCCGACATCGCTGCCGTGATGACCAACCGCCGGTTCCGGCACCTGCCCGTGGTGGTCGACGGCAAGCTGGCCGGCATCG
>JAODNO010000574.1 GCA_025465235.1 Pseudonocardia sp. | reverse complement strand
CCCGGATCTCAAGAAGTTCTATCCGACCGATGTCCTGCTCACCGGCCACGACATCATCTTCTTCTGGGTCGACCGGATGATGATGTTCGGCCTGTACGCGATGCAGGACCGGGGCCCTGAGGAGTCGGTCCCGTTCCACACGATCGCGCTGCACGGCATGGTCCGCGACCAGTTCGGCAAGAAGATGTCGAAGTCGGCAGGCAACTCGGTCGACCCGCTGGAGTGGATGGACCGCTACGGCACCGACTCCCTGCGCTTCGCACTGGCCCGCGGCGCCAACCCGGGCACCGACGTCCCCATCGGGGAGGACGCCGTTCAGGCGTCGCGCAACTTCGGCACCAAGCTGTGGAACGCCACCCGGTTCGCGCTGGCGAACGGCGCGTCCCCGGCGCTGCCGCTGCCCAGTGCCCCCACCGACGCCGACCGCTGGATCCTCGGGAGGCTGCGCGAGGTCCGCGAGCAGACCGACGCGCTGCTGGAGGACTTCCAGTTCGCCAAGGCGGTCGAGGGTCTGTACCACTTCACGTGGGACGAGCTGTGCGACTGGTACGTCGAGCTGGCCAAGGTCCAGCTCCGTGACGACGTCACGGCCGATGGCACCCGAGCCGTCCTCGGCCACGTCTTCGACGCGCTCCTGCGGTTGCTGCACCCGGTCATCCCGTTCCTCACCGAGGCGTTGTGGCAGGGACTGACCGACGGGGAGTCCCTCGTCGTCGCGGACTGGCCGGTCGACGCCGGCGTGGACGCCGACCCCGCTGCCGCGGCTCGTGTCCTCGACCTGCAGAAGCTGGTCACCGAGATCCGCCGCTTCCGCACGGAGCAGCGCGTGCCCGACAGCCGTCGCGTCGCCGCCCGCGTCGTCGGGCTGGACGAGGCGGGGCTCGGCGGGCAGCGCGGCGCCGTCGCCTCGCTGGTCCGGCTCGATGATCCGGACGCGGAGTTCAGCCCCACCGCGGCGTTCGAGGTCGGGCTCGGCGGGGGCACCGTCCACGTCGAGATCGACACGTCGGGTGCCATCGACGTCGCCGCCGAGCGCGCTCGCCTGGCGCGTGACCTCGCTGCCGCGCAGAAGGAGCTCGACCAGGCGGAGAAGAAGCTCGGCAACCCCAAGTTCGTCGAGAAGGCGCCCGCCGACGTCGTCGACGGCATCCGGTCTCGGCGCACGGCGGCCGCCGCCGAAATCGACCGGATCACGGCCCGGCTGGCCGTCCTGCCCGGCTCATGACAAGGCATCCGGAGGAGCTGCCAGAGGGCGAGGGCGGGGTCCGCTCGCCCGACGAGTCGGCCGAGGATGCCGTGGTCTCGCACGTCCTCGACGCGATCCGCGGCGGCGAGAGCCCCGACGTCGTGCCGGCGCAGTCGTCGGTGATCGGCTTCGCGGAGTTCCTCGCCACCGATGCCGAGCTCGACCGGCGGGCGCCCGAGACGGTGATCGAACCGTCCCTCGAGCGGATCGCCGCGCTGGTCGACGTGCTCGGCGAGCCGCACCGCGGCTACCCGGTCGTGCACCTGACCGGCACCAACGGCAAGACGTCCACCTCGCGGATGATCGACGCGCTGCTCACCGAGATCGGTCTGCGCACGGGCCGCTACACGAGCCCGCACCTGCAGCGGGCCACCGAGCGGATCAACATCGACAACCGGCCGATCACGCCGGAACGCTACGTCGAGATCTACCGCGACGTCGCACCGTTCGTCGAGCTGGTCGACGGCAAGCACGGCGTGCTGTCGAAGTTCGAGGTCCTGACGGCGATGGGCTTCTCGGCGTTCGCGGACGCGCCCGTCGAGGCCGCGATCATCGAGGTCGGGCTGGGCGGTCGCTGGGACGCCACCAACGTGGCGGACGGCAACGTCGCGGTGATCACCCCGATCGGGGTGGACCACGTGGAGTTCCTCGGCGACGACGTCCTCGGGATAGCCAGGGAGAAGGCCGGGATCATCAAGCCCGGTGCGGTGGCGGTGCTGGCTGCGCAGGACAAGGCCGTCGCCGAGGTACTGCTGGAGCGCTGCGTCGAGGTGGGTGCCCAGGTGGCACGGGAGGGCGCCGAGTTCGGGGTGCGGGAGCGGGAGATCGCCGTGGGCGGGCAGCGGATCACGCTGCAGGGCCTCAGCGGCACCTACGACGACATCTTCCTGCCGCTCCACGGCGAGCACCAGGCGAGCAACGCCGCGCTCGCACTCGCCGCCGTCGAGGCGCTGGTGGGCGCCGGGCCCAAGCAGCCTCTCGATCCCGACGCCGTGCGGGCCGCGTTCGCGGGCGTCACCTCGCCGGGCAGGCTCGAGCGGCTGGCCGCAGGTCAGGGCGTACCGACGGTGTTCGTCGACGCCGCGCACAACCCGCACGGCGCCCGCGCGCTCGCCACCGCGCTCACCACCGACTTCCGGTTCGCCCGCCTGATCGGCGTCATCGGCGTCATGCAGGAGAAGAACGCCCGGGGCATGCTGGAGGAGCTGGAACCGGTGCTGCAGGAGGTGGTCGTCACGGCCAACTCCTCGCCGCGCGCCATGGATCCCGACGAGCTCGGTGCGCTCGCCGTCGAGGTGTTCGGCTCGGATCGCGTGAGCGTCGAACCGGTGCTCGCCGAGGCCGTCGAGCAGGCCGGGGAGCTGGCAGAGGAGGGCGGCGAGTCGGGGGTCGGTGTCCTCGTCACGGGCTCGGTGGTCACGGCAGGGGAGACGCGAGCCCTGTTCGGCAAGGAACCGTCATGACCACGCCGGATCCCATGAAGGGGATCCGGGGCGTATTCGCCGCCACCCTCGTCCTGGAGTCGATCGTCGTCGCGCTGGCTCTGCTGGTGCTGTCGAAGTTCGGCGCGGGCGCCACTGCGCTGGGCGTCACGATGATCGTCGTGCTGGCCGTCGCGATGGTCGTCGCGGCGGGGTTGCAGCGGCGGCCGTGGGGGCTCGGGCTCGCGCTGGGGCTCCAGGTCGTGATGATCGCCTGCGGGCTGCTGGTACCCGCGCTGGGCGTCATGGGCGGGGTGTTCGCGCTCGTCTGGGCCGGGTTGCTCCTGCTGCGCCGCGACGTCGTGGGGAAGATGGCGCGCGGCGAGCTCCCCAGCCAGCAGTTCCGCGATTCGTGAGAAGAGCGGCGTAACGGACGGCCGGTGGCGCGGCACTGACGGGGTATGACCACTCCCACGCCTCGCCGTCCACTGCTTCCACATACCCGCCGCCCCCTCGTCCGCATCCTGATCGTCGCCGGCGTCGTGCTCGTCGCTGCCGCGCTTCTCGTGTTCGAGCCCTGGGCACTCGTCATCGACCGGCGGGTGGACGAGGCCGCACCCGCGCCGTCCGCCCCGACGGCACCCCAGGCACCCGCCGCACCGATCGTGCTCGCCCGCGGCGAGCTGATCCCTCACGAGCACGCCAGCACCGGATCCGCCGTCGTCCTGCAGCTCCCGGACGGATCCAGGGTGCTGCGGCTGGAGCACCTCGACACGAGCGACGGGCCGGACCTCCACGTATGGCTCTCCGACGCCCCGGTCATCGCCGGCGGGGACGGCTGGCACGTCTTCGACGACGGCCGCTACATCGACCTCGGCGAGCTCAAGGGCAACCTCGGCAGCTCGAACTACCCGATCCCGGCCGACGTCGACCTCGCGC
>JAODNO010000539.1 GCA_025465235.1 Pseudonocardia sp. | reverse complement strand
ACCAGCGCCACCACCACGACGGCGAGCAGGTAGAGCAGCATCTGGCTGGGCAGGCTCACCACGCCGCGAAGCTGGGCCAAAACCGCTGTCAGCAGGGGAAGAACAACCAGCCCGGTCAGCGCCCCGGCGAGCCGGCGCCGCGGAGAGAGCCCCGCCCACAGGGCAGGCGGGCGTCGCCGGGTCGTGGTGGGCTTCGTGGATGTCGATGTATACGTCAAGGTCGCCCTTCCCGTCTCGCGGGTGGCGGTAGCGCCGGTGCCCGGTCCCGTCGGCAACTGGGCCGGCCGGCTGCGACGGCCAGCGCCCAAGACGAGCCGGGTGGCGTGCTCGGCACGGGCGACGTGCATGCAGCGCGGTGTGAATGTGTCGCCGACCACAGCATGGTAGGGCCCAGCCGCGCAGGGCGGTCGCGCCTGCGGGCCTCGCTCTCGCTCAGATCGTCGCTGGACACCCCGACCTGGGGGCCCAGGGCGGCCGGTGACGGCTGCTGCCCGCACCCTCCGCAACCAATGCTGGGCTGATCGAGCATTGCGGTAGCGTTACGACCTGATGCGTTCCGCCGACACCGATAGCGCGAGCTGGTAGCGGGCGGTGTGGATCCGGCGGGTGCCCGATCATGCGGCGCGGCGCCCGAGTCCGGTGTCGGGGCAGCGGCGCCAACTGTCGTCGGGGCAGCGGCGGATTGCGATCCAGCGCGTGCTGGGCGGCCCAACGCCATCGCCGAGCGCTTCGTGGACAGTATGCGGCGCCGGCAGCGCCGGCGGCCCGGCCACATCGCGGGGGCGTCGCGGGTCGTGACGACCGCGAGCGCGTCGACGCCCGTGCGCGGGAAGGCACCGTTGCGATCCACCTCCGCGGCGGCGGGGACGACGGTGGAGTCCGGGACCGACGCCAGCGCGGACCGGTGGATCCGCGTCGCGCCAGGGAATGTGGGGGAAGTGCTGGTTGCAGTGCTCACAGAGGCGAGGCCATCGATACCCTTGTCGCCTACCTGCTTCTCGTTCGGCTGGGTGTGAACGAGCGTGTGAGTTCCCGAAACTCGGCGTACGTCATGCGACCTGCTGACATTCGTGGAGCAGGCCGCCGAGTCGGTCACGCCCTGTGACATTGGTGGTGTTGGTACTTGGACGTCCGGGGAGTGGTCGTCGGGGTGCGGCTTGGCAGGGTGTGGCTGCCGGGTGCGCGCGCCACGTCGATCGGGCCGGACAGCACGCACCACGCCTGGAACGTCGAGCCGTCCGCGGCCGCAGCGCACAGGGCAGCGGCGGTCTTCGTCGACGCCTGGGCGAGTGGTGCGCCAAAGTACCAACCGGGTACCGGTACTGATCTCGAGCGATATGAATGGCGCCTCCTCTGAATCCTGGGAGCGCGGCGAGCGATCAGTGCAACTCTCCGGTCAGGAACTGAGCTCGGCCCAACCCGAACGACCAATCTTCATCATCGTTCTCGGTCAACGAGATGATCAGATCAGCCGGGTCGAGACCGCAGTCGCGTCGCAGCCGCTCGGCCAGCAGCGCGTAAAGTCTCTCTTTCTGCGCGCGGGTGCGCCTGCGGCTGACCAAGTGGATGATTACCAGCTGGTCGGACCGATTGATGCCCAGTCCGGTGTCGAGTGCGACGATCTCGCCGGCGGGGTGACTCTTGACAACCTGGTACCGGTCCCGCTCGGGCACTTCGAACGCCTCCACCATGGCGGCATGCGCTGTGTCGAGCAGCGTTTTGATCTCACCAGGGTGTCGGCCCTCGATGACGTCGAAGTACAGCAGTGGCATGGACTTACCTTCCGGATCTGATGATCGGCGGCGGGATCAAGGCGATGGGCGCCGGCGGCGAAGTCTCAGCCCGTCGGGCGCCCTTTCAGAGCTGGTTGGTTCGGTAGTGGCGGCCCACCCCGGTCCGCGCCGGTCAGTCCGGGACCGCCGCGAAGAGCAGGTTGAGCCCCTCGGTGATGGTCGGATGCGTGATCACCATGTCGCGCAGCGCGGTGTAGGGCAGGCCGGCGAGCATGGCGGTCTGCACGGTGGTGAGCGCCTCGCCCGCCTCGTGCCCGAGCAGCGCCACCCCGAGGATTTCCGCGGTGTGCGCGTCCACCACGGCCTTCCACACTCCGGCGGTCTCCCGGGCCGTGCGGGCCCTGGGGTGGTGGCGGCGACGTCCCCGGCCGCCCAGGTGTGCTCCGCCGTGGTGCGCAATTCGTCGTCTACCGCGACGAAGCCCTGCTCGTCCAGCCGCACGCCGGCGGTGTCCAGCTCCAGGTCGGCGGCGACCGGCTCTCGGCCGACGGCGACCAGCAGCTCGTCGGCGGTGACCTCGGCGTGGTCGGCGAGGACGGCGGTGACCGAGCTGTCGGCATTCCGGGTCACCCGGCTGACCGCGACTCCGGTGCGCACGTCGATGCCCTCGCCGGCGAAGATTTCCGCCACCGCGGAGGCGATGTCCGGGTCTTCCCGGCCGAGCAGCTGGGGGTCACGCTCCAGCATCGTGACCCGGGCGCCGACGGTGTTCAGGATCTGGGCGAACTCCCCGGCGATGTACCCACCGCCGAGGACGTTCATGCTCCGCGGTAGCGCCGCGAGCTCGAGCAGGCTCTCGCTGCAGCGGCCTGGCCTCGGCGAGCCCGGGGATGGGCGGCAGCGCCGGCCGGGTGCCGACGTTGATCGCGACGTCGGCCCCGCGGAGCATCAGGGTGCCACCGTGGGCCAGCGCCACCTCCACGGTCCGGGGGCCGGTGAAGCGCGCCTGCCCGATTACCAGGTCCATTCCGGAGTCCAGGAACTGCTTGCCACCGCCGATCACCAGCAGGTCGACGTCCTCGATAGGGGTCCTCACCAGATTCCTCCTGGATACGGGTGCCGGGCGGGCGCACCTGTCGCCGCCCCGACACCGCGGCCGCTGGTCAGGCGGT
>JAODNO010000520.1 GCA_025465235.1 Pseudonocardia sp. | reverse complement strand
CTGATGGACGCCGTCGACCCGGCCCTCGTCGAACGCGCCACCGCCGCACTGCAGGACGTGGCCGGGGTGGTCGGCGTGGACCGGGTGCGCCTGCGCTGGATCGGGCACACACTGCGCGCGGAGGTCGACCTGTCGGTGCGACCCGGCCTCAGCATCGAGCGGGCCCACACGATCGCGCATGCGGCCGAGCACGAGCTCACCCACGCCCTCCCGCGACTCACCGCCGCCACCGTGCACGCGCACCCCGCACGAAATTTGGTGGCCCGCTAGGGTCGGGACGGTGACCTCGGGCCGGGTGTTCCTGCTTCGCCATGGGGAGACGGAGTGGTCGCTGTCGGGCAAGCACACCGGCCGCACCGACATCCCCCTCACCGAACGCGGCCGTGGCCTCGCCAAGGCCGCGGGCGAGCTCTTCAGACGGCTGCGGGGCACCGACCCGCCCGCCCTCGTCCTCAGCAGCCCGCGCAGCCGCGCCCGCGTCACCGCCGAGCTCGCAGGCCTCGAGGTCGACCGCGTCGACGAGCGCCTGGCCGAGTGGGACTACGGCGAGTGCGAGGGGCGCACGACCACCGAGATCCGCGAGACGATCCCGGACTGGACGATCTGGACCCATCCGTGCCCTGGAGGGGAGACGCCCGAGCAGGTAGAGCGCCGGGCCGACTCCGTGCTCGCCGACGCCCGCGCCGAGCTCGATCGCGGGGACGTGGTGCTCGTCGGGCACGGGCACTTCAGCCGCGTGCTCCTCACGCGTTGGATCGGGCTGCCCGCCACCGACGGCGTCCATTTCGCGATGGAAGCACCCGCCTGGGCCGTGCTGGGGGACGAGCGCGGTGTGCCGCGCCTCGACCACGTGAACCTGCGGGCTTTGGCGTGAACGCACCGTCCGACGCGGTGATCCGGGAGGTCCGCCCCGGCGACGTGGCGGCCGTGGTCACGCTGGTGCACGAGCTCGCGGAGTACGAGCGCGAGCCGCAGTCCTGCACGCTGACCGACGCGCAGCTGGCCGCCGCCCTCTTCGGCCCCGCACCCGCGCTGTTCGGCCACGTCGCCGAGGTCGTCGCACCCGACGGGCGAGCCGGCGTCGTCGGCGTCGCGCTCTGGTTCCTCAACTTCTCCACCTGGCGCGGAGTGCATGGGGTCTACCTGGAGGACCTCTACGTGCGGCCCTCCCACCGGGGGCGAGGGCTCGGACGGGCGCTGCTGGCCACGCTGGCGGGTGTCTGCGCCGAGCGGGGCTACGCCCGGCTGGAGTGGTCGGTGCTGGACTGGAACGAGCCCTCGATCCGCTTCTACCGCGCGATCGGCGCGGTGCCGATGGGCGAGTGGACGACGTTTCGCCTCGACGGCGACGCGCTCGACGCCCTCGCCAAGGAGCCCTAGCCGCGCGCGTCGGGCAGGTCCAGGCCCATCGACCACTCCCGCGACCGCTCGCTGATGAGCAGCATGAACGTGGTGACGACGAACGCACCCGCAACGATCCCGAGCACGAGCTGGCGCGACGGCCCGATCAGCGAGTAGACGACCGGGAGCAGGAGCAGCTGCGTGACGATCGCCGGCGTGCGCGCCCACCGGCGTCCGGTCACGAGGCCACCGCCGACGGCGAGCAGCGCGGCGCCGATGACGACGAAGTAGGCCGCCTCGCCGAGGACGCTGCCTGCGGGCACCCCCGGGGTGAGTGACCGCACCCCCAGGGCCGCCGCGAACGCGACGGCGAGCAGGCCCTGCACGCCGACCAGGATCCCCGCCGTCCGCACCTGCCGCGGCGGCCGCGCCGCCGCTGGTTCCTCCGCCCTCACATCGCCGAGAATAGGCCCCCTGCTGCCGCGTACCTCGGCTGCGGCGGGAATGCCGGCGCCGGCGCGCGCGTTGCACAAGCTCGGTGACCAGGGTGAACGCCGGAAAGGCCGCACACCGACCGGATCATCCTGCGAAGCCCCAAAGGGTGATTCCGGAACGTGTTCGCAGCACTACGGGTCGTCGTGTGAGATGCGCAGCTCGTCGCAGCCGAGCGGCGGCCTTCACTCGTGAGGGTGACCGGCCGCGGCCATTCACCGATGCACGCGGACCGTCGAGCCGATAAGGGCTCGCACCTGGGCAAACGTTGCTTCATGGTGGGTCACGGACAAGCGAGTGATCGCGAGGATCTTTCTCGCATGGTCCTTCTGGAGTTGGGGTAACCCGGCTCCGATGGGCGGGACGAGGTCGATCGCTCATGGTGACATGCCACGCCGTTGGGTACGCACGCAGTAACCGATCGTGGCGAACGTCGTTGCTATGAGTGGGTGAGACTGCTCACCTGAGTGGACCTCGACCCTTGAAGACCGAGCGCGCTCGTGAAACGCTTCACAAGCGCGGAAACACCGTGACGGACGATCGGCGCGACCCCGATCGCGCAAGTACAAGGAGCCGAGAGACCATGGATTGGCGTCACCGCGCTATTTGCCGCGACGAGGACCCCGAACTGTTCTTCCCCGTGGGGACGAGCGGGCCTGCGTTGCTGCAGATCGCCGAGGCCAAGACCGTCTGCCGGCGCTGCCCCGTGGTCACCGAGTGCCTCACCTGGGCGCTCGAGAGTGGCCAGGACGCAGGCGTCTGGGGCGGCATGAGCGAAGACGAGCGGCGGGCCTTGAAGCGCCGCAACGCGCGCACGCGCGCACGCACTGCCTGACAAATACAGGTACACAACCTCCCCCCACCGCGGGCCCGAGGCCGGACTGCACCCGGCTCCGGGCCCGCGGTCGTTCCACCGGGCGCGCGCGGGGGCAGCTCCGGAGGGGGATCGACGGACCGGGCTGCGACCACCACCGGAACCCTCGATCACGATCTGAAGGCTAACGCGCCCGCAACGAGAGGCTGATGACGGCCTCGGTTCCACCGCCTGCACGCGGCCGCACCTGCAGCGCGGAGTCAAGCTCGGAGTCGAGCAGAGTCCGCACGATCTGCAGTCCCAGCCCGTTCGACGTCTCCAGGTCGAACCCCGGGGGGATACCCCGGCCGTCGTCGGCCACCACCACGTCCAGGGCTCGGGCCGAGCGCTGGGCCGACACGACGACCTCGCCGGCACGGCCGGGCTCGAAGGCGTGCGCCAGCGCGTTGTGGACCAACTCGGTGAGAACGAGCACCAGCGGCGTGGCCAGGGCTGCGGGCAGGGTGCCGAAACTGCCCTCCCGCCGCACCTTGGCGCGGAACTCCGCTGTGGCACCGTCACCGATGGCCGGCAGGACCTTGTCGACCAGCTCGTCGAGGTCCACCCGCTCGGCGACGGAGACCGACAGCGACTCGTGCACCAGTGCGATGGAGTTGACACGCCGAACGCTCTCCGCGAGCGCCCGACGGGCCTCCGGGATCGCCGTGCGGCGCGCCTGCAGGCGCAGCAACGCCGCGACGGTCTGGAGGTTGTTCTTCACCCGGTGATGTATCTCCCGGATGGTGGCGTCCTTGCTGAGCAGGGCCATGTCCCGACGGCGCAAGTCTGTGACGTCGCGCACCAGCACCAACGCTCCCGCCGCGTCGCCGCGCGGGCGCAGCGGCAGGGCGCGCACGAGCATGACGGCCCCGCGGGCGTGCACCTCCATCCGCAGCGAGTGCCGCCCGTCCAGCGCGGCCCCGATCCGTGCGGCCACCTCGGCAGCGTCGAACGAGTCGTGCACGAGCTCCCGGGTGACCTGGACGAGCGACAACCCGACGAGATCGCTGGCGTGGCCCATCCGGTGGTAGGCCGACAGCGCATTGGGGCTCGCGTAGGCGACCAGGCCGTGCGCGTCGAGGCGGACCAGGCCGTCGCCCGCCCGAGGGCTGGTATCCGCGCCGGCCAGGGCCGCCCGTGGTGGGAACGTGCCGTCGGCCACCATCTGGCACAGGTCCGATGCGCTGCCCAGGTAGGCGATCTCCAGCGGGCTCGGCACGCGGGGCATCGCGAGATTCGTGTCGCGGGAGAGCACTGCGACCACCGCCCCGCCGTACCGGACCGGGATCGTCTCCCTGCGCACCGGCACCTCGAGGTGCCAGCGCGGGTTCTCCTCCCGGCAGATGCGCCCCTCGACGACCGCGCGGCGCAGCTGCGGGTTGTCCGCTGCCGTGACGCGCGCCGCGACCACGTCCTCCGGATGCGCGGTCGGCGCCGTCGTCGGACGGGCCTGGGCCACGCAGAGAAACTCGGTGGGACCCGTGCGCTGACTCTCGTCGGACAGCGGGATCCAGAGCAGGAAGTCGGCGAACGACATGTCCGCGAGCAGCTGCCACTCGGCCACCACCCGCTGCAGGTGGTCGACAGCATCGCCGACCAGCTGGGTGTGCTCGGCGAGCAGCTCGCTGAGGGTGGACACCCGACTCTTCCTTTCGGTCGTGGCTCGTCGCCCCGATCACTCCGGCCCAGTCAAGCACGTGGAAGACTCGACCTATCGACGGGACGAACAACCGTTCGCGGAGAACGAGAAAGCAGGGAGGGAAACCATGTCCAAGCGCGCACGCAAGCGCCGCGACCGCAAGAAGAGCGCGGCCAGCCACGGCAAGCGACCCAACACCTGATCCTGATGTGCGAGAGCGCCGGGGCACATGGCCCCGGCGCCCTGTCGCCGATCCCCTGAGCTCGCCGTGCTCAGCCGTGCTGCTCGATGCGGGTGCTGCGCACCTCGACCGTGGTCGTCGTCCCGTCCGGGCCCGACTCCACCGTCACCTCGGCCTGCTCCAGCACCGCCACCCGGATCTGCTGGCGCAGCCGGCTCTTCAGCTCGTCCGGGGCGTGCTCTCCGCCGCACTTGGTGGCGAGCAGCTTCTTCACCTTCTCGTCGATGCCGTACTCGGCGAGGCACGGCCCGCATTCTTCCAGATGCTGGGCGAGCAGCGCCCGGCGTGACTGGTCGCACTCGTGGTCGAGGAACAGCCACACCTCAGCTATTACCTCGGAGCAGTCGGTGTCGTGATGGTTCCCGCAGCTCATGAGGAGACCTCCTCCTGCTGTCCACGCAGGAACCCGCGGTCGCGCGCGGTGTCGGTGAGCATGTCACGCAGCTGACGCCTCCCGCGGTGCAGCCGCGACATCACCGTGCCGATCGGGGTGCCCATGATGTCCGCGATCTCCTTGTACGCGAAACCCTCGACGTCGGCAAGGTAGACCGCCATCCGGAAGTCATCGGGCAGCTGCTGCAGCGCGACCTTCACATCGTTGTCGGGGAGCCGATCCAGCGCCTCCATCTCAGCCGACGGCAGGCCCTGAGACGTGTGCTCGCCCGCCTGGGCGATCTGCCAGTCGCTGATCTCGTCGGTCCCCGCCTGCAGCGGCTGACGCTGCCTCTTGCGGTAGCCGTTGATGTAGGTGTTGGTGAGGATCCGGTACAACCAGGCCTTGAGGTTCGTGCCCGCGCGGAACGTCCGGAATGCGGAATATGCCTTGAGATAGGTCTCCTGGACGAGATCCTCCGCGTCGGCCGGGTTGCGCGTCATCCGCAGCGCGGCCCCGTACAGCTGGTCGATCAGCGGCATCGCGTCTCGCTCGAACCGGGCGGCCCGCTCCTCCGCGGACTCCTGCCCCTGTTCCTGCTCGACCTCGCGACCGTTGGTCGTCGCGGCCTGTTCGGTGCCGGGCACCCTGCTCCTCTCGCGCCGAGTCGCGCGAGCGGCGACCCCGGGGCCGACCTCCATTGCGGCGGCCGGTTCACGGGTCGAGCTTACGCCGCCCGATCCGCCGAAGGCCGACGGACGCAACCCACCATCTGGGCGCGGGGTATCCATTACTGCCTGCGTCACGCCTTTCACAACACCCGTCCGACTCAGGTGATTCCCCCGCTCGCTACCGTGCGCTGGTGGCAGGGAAGGGAACGCCGGCGACCGCCCTGCTCACAAAACAGGGTGTCGAGCACCGCTTGCACAGCTACACCCACGGGAGCGGGCAGGCCTATGGCCCAGAAGCCGCGGAGCTGCTGGGGCTGGACCCGGCGCGCGTGTTCAAGACGCTGGTCGCGGAGGTGGACGGGACGCTGACCGTTGGCATCGTCCCGGTACTGGCGACGCTCGACCTGAAGGCGCTCGCCGCCGCCGTAGCCGGCAAGCGGGCGAAGATGGCCGACGTCGCGCTCGCCGAGCGAGCCACCGGCTACGTGGCGGGCGGCATCTCCCCGCTGGGCCAGCGCAAGCGCCTGCCGACGGTGCTGGACGCCACTGCCGACGGGCTGGAGACGCTGTTCTGCAGTGCCGGCCGCCGGGGGCTGGAGGTGGAGGTGGCTCCCCGCGACCTCGCTCGGCTCACCGGTGCCCGGCTCGCACCTATCGCCGCCTTCTCCTGAGGTCGCCCGGTCCGGCGAGGATCCCCTTCCAGGGCGGGGCACGGCAGGCCATCATGTCGCGGCTGGCTGGGACGATCACCGATCGCGCGCGACCTCTGGCGAACCTGGGGCACACGCGGGAGCGCTCCGCGCGCGCTGCCCCCGGACCTGGCGTTCCTGCTGGGGTCACCGGCGCGTGGTGTTCGCAGGCCCTCTGGCTCGGGACGGTGCTGCTGGGCCGCAGCCCTCCGTCCGTGCGCTGAGCGACGGGGGTTCGCGAGCTACCGGCGCAGCAGTACGGCCCCGAAATGCTCCTCCAGCCAGCCCGCCACCGCGGCGCGGAGGCCAGGCATGTCGCTCTTCAGGCTGTGGTCGCCCCTCAGGACCACCACCTCGCGTCCGGGGGCGGGACCGGGACGGCCGAACGGGTCGGTCGCGCCCTGCACCACGAGCACCGGGACGGTCGGCGCGGCCAGCTCGGGCAGTCGGTCCTTCTCCGGCTTACCCGGTGGGTGGACGGGAAAAGCGAGGCACAGCACGCCGACCGCACCGCCTGCCGCGGCCGTCCGGCAGGCCACGCGGGCCCCGGAGCTGCGGCCCCCGAACAGCATCGGCAGCCCCAGCTCCGCACGGACGTGCTCCACGACCGCGAGCCAGGCCGCGTCGAGCTGGGCGGCGGGAGCGGGCGCCCGGCGACCGGCGACGCGGTAGGGCTGCTCGACCAGCACGACATGTACTCCGGCCGCGACAGCGGTGCCCGCCGCAGCGAGCAGGTCCGGTGCGCCCACCCCACCGCCCGCGCCATGTCCGAGCAGGAGCACCGCCGTGGCATCGCCGTCGGCGTCGTGCCGGGCGATCCGGGCCGGGCCGTGCGGCGTCCCGACCTCGGTGCTCACGGCCACGACCCGACGTGATCGGCGCGGGCCGCACGGGAGCGCCCCGATGGTGGCGCTGGTGTGCGACCTACGGCGATCACCGAGCTCACTTCGGGTTCGGCCCGGCCAGCAGGTCCAGCTGCAGCGGCTCGCGGACGTCCCTCGGCGAGAGCGGGTCGAGCAGCTCGGGGCCGTTGTTGCGCACGCTGTTGACCAGCGGCGACACCGGCCGCAGCTCCAGGTTCGCCACCAGCTGCTCCGACGGGGGCCGCAGCAGCGCCGCCACCGAGTCGGAGTCGGCGGGCGCATCCGGGTCGAGCCAGGCGTCCCAGGACGAGGCGGGCAGCACCAGCGGCATCCGGTCGTGCACCTGCGCGAGCGGTCCGACCGCCTCGGTGGTGAGCACCGTGGCCGTGACGAGCCCGTGAGGGTACTGGCCGTCGGGGTCGTCCTTCGGCTTCCAGAACTCCCAGAGCCCGGCCATCGCGAGCGAGCTGCCGTCGGAGTAGTGGGTGTAGTACGGCTGTTTGTGCTCCGGCCCGCGCTGCCACTCGAACCAGCCGTCAGCGGGAATCAGGCACCGCCGCGCGTTCAGGGCGCGGCGGAACGCGGGCTTCGTCGCCGCCGACTCCGACCGTGCGTTGATCATCCGGGCGCCCGCCTTGGGGTCCTTTGCCCAGGACGGCACCAGTCCCCAGCGGACCATCCGGAGCGTGCGCTCGGTGCGGTCCGGGTCGGGCGTGCCGTCAGCGTCACGAGGGTGCCGCTCCACGACGGTGACGATCTGCTTCGTGGGCGCCACGTTGTAGTCCGCCGTCGCAGCGCCGTCGGTGGCGTCGACCGCGCGGAACTCGTCGGCGAGGTCGGCGGGGGCCTTGATGGAGGCGTATCGGCCGCACATGTCCCCATCGTCGCACCGATCAGCCCGCGAGGTCCGCGTGGTGCTCCAGGAACCGAGCGATGTCATCGGGGTCCTCGAGCGGGAGCGGCTACCCCGCTCCCACGCCGCGGAGCAGCCGCCCGCCGCTCAGCACGTCGAGGCTCGCGGCCTGCTTCGCCAGCACCAGCGGGTTGCGCTGCGGCAGGATGATCACCGCTGTGCCCAGCTCGATCCGGGTGGTCAGGGCGGCCATGTACGCCAGGTGAACGAGCGGGTCGAGCATGGGGTCGCGCGGATCCATCGGTGACCCCGGGGTGCGCGGGCTTGGAACCACGACGTGCTCGCCCACCCACCACGACCGGTATCCGAGCTCCTCGGCGAGCCTCGCCAGGCGGACCGTCACCTTCGGCGGCACGGCAGCCTTCGCGTTCAGGCCATGGACACCCAGTTCCATCTCGGTCAGCCGATCTCGAGTACGGCCTTGCCCGGCACCTGTCGGGAGAGCAGCGCCTGTGCGGCGTCGTCAGCACGGAGCCAGGAGCCGCGCCAGCCGATCTGGGGGTCGAGCCGCCCGCGTTCGACGAGGTCGAGCAGCACCGCCAGATCGGGGCCGATGCCGGACGGGACGGTGAACGGCTCCAGCCGCCTGCCACCCCCGCGCCTGCGCTCCCGCTCGAAGTCGATCGTGGTCGGTTGCCGCGACGCCTGCCCGATGCTCAGCGCGAGCCCGTCCTGGGCGAGCAGCGCGAAGGCCTCCGCGAGCAGCGGGCCACCGACGTTGTCGAGCACGCCGTGCACGGGCGTCGTCACGTCGGCCAGATCGGCGACCACCTGCCGCGCCCCCAGCTCGACCAGACCGGACGCGCGCGCCGGGTTGCCGACCGCCGCGACGACGTCGGCCCCGGCTCGCGCCGCGAGCTGTACCGCGTACCGGCCCACGCCCCCGGACGCCCCCGTCACGAGCACGCGGCGGCCGAGCAGCGGACCCAGCCGCCGCACCGCGTGGAGCGCGGTGACCCCGGCCGCCGGCAGGGCCGCTGCCACGGCAAGGTCCATCCCGTCCGGCACGACCGCCGCATCCGCGGTGGCCGCCGCCCGGCGCTGCGCCCACGCCCCGCCGAGAGCGAACGTGACGACGCGGCTGCCTGCGGGCGGCCCGGAACCGTCCGCCGCAGGCTCGAGCACCACCCCGGCGGCGTCGACACCGGGCACGGCGCCAGGACCGAAGAGCTCGTCGCGGTAGGCGACGTCGAGGAAGTTCAGCGCCGCGGCCCGCACCTCGAGCAGGAGCTCGCCGGGTCGCGGATCGGGGTCGGGGACGTCGGTGAGCCGCAGGCCTGCGGCGGGATCGTGGACGATGGCTCGCACGTCCACGAGCGTTCGCCGCCGACAGGCGCGCGTCCAAGACCTGTTGCCATAACCTGTGGCTATGGACGTGCGCCTGCAGGATGTGCGCTACTTCGTCGCCGTGGCCGAGGAGCTGAGCTTCAGCCGCGCCGCCGAGCGCCTGTTCGTCTCGCAGCCGGCGCTGAGCAAGCAGATCCGGCAGCTGGAGACCCAGCTGCGGGCGGAGCTGTTCACTCGCCGCCCCCGCCAGGTAGCCCTGACCACCGCAGGAGAGGCCCTCCTGCCACGCGCCCGCCTGCTGATCGCCGAGTGGGACGGTGCGGTCGAGGAGGTCCGGGTCGCCGCGACCGCCGACGAACGCATGCTCACGGTCGGCTTCCACACCCGCATCGGCCGCGGTCTCGTCCCGGCGATCACCGCGACGATGGGTGCTCGACTTCCGG